>DATASI010000059.1:0-16487 GCA_036269255.1 Candidatus Dormiibacterota bacterium | reverse complement strand
CCTTCTCGCCGATCCACCCGATCTCCCGCTGATAGGTGGCAATTGATTCCGAGTCTGTGACCTGGACTCGCCAACACCGCTCGGACTTCCTGTAGAGGCGGCCCACAATCCCGAAGCGCACGAACGCGTGGTGAACGTCCTTAGCTAGCCCCTCCGAGGCGACCGCGAACTCGATTCGCGGACGACCATTTTGAGTGCGGAAAATGCTGCCATCGCATGACATAAGCGCCAGGAGAAATTCACGAAGGGTCTCTTTGTTCCATCGCCACGCAGCATCCGGGAAACGTTTACAGTCTGCCTTTTTTCCCCAGAGACCATAGCCCGCCAACCAACGGATCACGGGGCTGCGGTGGCGATGAAGATAGGGAGCCACGCGTTCCATGGCCGCCAGGCGCCCGACTCGATGCCATCCGGAGACGAGATATGTGATCTTGTTCTGCCTGACGTGGCAAGTCGGAAAGTGTGAGGCGACGATGGACTTGAAATCGTCGACGATGACGGGATCAATATTCGTAAATGCGGCACTACCGTGAGAGAGGCCCCCGTCACCAACGAAGTAGCCAAGCAGTCGGGCGAGTTGCGCTGGCAGGTTGTTTTTTCCGAAGACGTCGAGCCGACGGGGGACGGCGATGGCATCGCCTTTCACGAGCTCATACAAAGGCTGCCAGCCATGGACGGTCAAAAACGGATGGTGTCCGGTTACCTCAACTCGCCTTCCGGATTGAGTCGTAACGGCAAAACACGGCTTGACGCCACTGTCGACCCACGCCTCAACCGTGCGCCGCTCGATGCGGCCCCTCGGTGAAAGCCCAAAGACCGAAGACCGTTTCTGCTTGACAAACTCTTCGATCGTCAGCCGGGACCCGGTCTCCGGATCGTCAACCAGCGCGCTCCAGACTGCGCACTTCCCAACTCCCGGCCTGGCTGCGATGATGATCAAATCCGACTTCTGAAAGCCACCGGTTTTCGCGTCAAGATCGTTGAAGCCGCTCGGGACGCCGATGATTTGCGACTGATCTTTGTGGATCGCTTCGATCTGATCCCAGGTCTCTTTGAGGACGTCTTTCAGCGCCACGAAATCCTGGGTTATCCGTCCTTCGGCAATGTTGAAGATCACGCTCTCCGCGGTATCGAGCGCTGAGCTGGCGGGCGTTCCCTCGTCAAATCCCAGCGCGGTGATGCGACCGCCGGCGGTGATCAGCTTGCGTTTGGTGGCCGCTTCCTCGATCAGGTGGCCGTAGTACTCGACGTTCGCCGCCGTCGGTACGCTGCTCTGCAACTCGGCAAGAAACGCCTGGCCGCCGATGCGTTCGAGCACGCGCATTCGTTCCAGCTCGGCCGCCAGCGTGAGTAAGTCGATCGGATCGGCGCGGTCGTAGAGATTCAGCGCGGCCCGATAGACCTGCGCGTGATGATCCAGATAGAAGTCGTCGGGCCGCAGGAAGTCGGCGACGCGCACGATCGCATTGCGATCCAGCATCACTGAGCCGAGCACCGAGGCTTCGGCCTCGAGGTTTTGCGGCGGCATGCGACCGCCGACGGCCGGCAAAGCCGGCGAACGCCTCAGGTCAACCGTCAAGCGGAGGTGACCATCAACGGGATGCGGGCCGTGACTTCACGGTGCAGCTTGACGTGCGCGTTGCCGGGGCCCATCGCCTTGACCGGCTCGTCGAACTCGATCTTCCGGCGGTCGAGCGTGATCCCATGCTGCTGCTTGAGTGCCGACGCGACGTCCGCATTGGTGACCGCGCCGAACAGCTTGCCGTCCTTGCCGCTTCGCAGCTTGAGCACCACCTGGACCGCCTCGAGCCGGCCAGCGAGCGCCTTCGCCTCCGTCAGCTCCCGTTGCTCGCGTTGAACCGTTGTGGCCTTCTGTCGCTCGACCAGGGCTTCTGCTCCACGCGTCGCCGGCTGAGCCAGCTTGCGTGGCAGCAGGTAGTTTCGGGCGAAGCCATCGGCGACGTCCTTGGTCTCACCGGCTTTGCCGGTGCCTTTGACATCCTGGGTCAGGACGACTTTCATCGGAAAGCCCGCCGCCGCGCAAGCGCCAGCCGGCCGCGCTCGCGGAGCGACTCAAGGCGCGACTGAAGACCGGCGCGGCTGTCCCGAACGTCCTGGTCGAAGATGCTGGTGCCGAGCGCGATCCGCTCCTGATGCTCGGCCACCACGTCCTTGGGTGCGCGCTCGACGAACGTGCGGATCGCGAGCACCGTCAGCGCCACGGCGTCCATCTCGCCGAACACCGGCAGCCGCAGCGGGATGTCGACGACTGGATTGAGGATCAACGCCATGGCCGCCGCCAGCGCCAGCTTGTTGCGCTGCGGCACCCGTGGATCGCGATAGAGGCAGTAGGTCAGCTTTCCATAGCGAGGAAGCTCTTTGGCGATCCGCCGGAGCAGCCGAAGACTGAACAGCATGCTTCCCCTTATTTCCCGCGAGCGTCCGGTCGCGCCGTCCCGCTTGACGCGTCCGTGGCGCCGCAGATTTTATCAGAGCAAAACGCTAACGGAGGGTTTTGACAGCTGTATGTCCGAGTCTTCCACGAGTTCACCTTGGCGGCTGTGGAAAGACGCTGGATAAATCAACGCAGGCCGAAGACGATGAAGAGCAGGTACAGAACGATCAGCAGGCCGCCACTCAGCCGGTCGAGCCCGCCCCTCCACCACCCCAACCCGATAGCAAGGAGGGTCATGGCCAGCAGCCAGGCGATGTCGACCGCAGCCTCCGGAGCCGAGATCAGGCCACCAATGAAGACGGCGGGGATGCTGACGCCTGCAAGCAGGTTGAGGGTGTTGCTGTTGAACGCCAGGCTGACCACGGCGGTGCCATTGTTGAGCAGCGCCAGGCGTGCCGCGGCATAGGCATTGGGCAAGCTCGTGATCACGGCGAGGCCGACCGCCCCAAGGATCGTCCGGGGGACGTGCCAGCGGTCGCCCAGCACCAGCGCCCCGTTGACCATGGCATAGCTCCCGACGACGATCACGGCGATCGATGGGGGCACCCACCAGACGGGCGTCCACGCCGCGTGGTCATCCCGCTCGGGCGGCTCACCACGTTCCAGGTCCCGGTGCACCATTCGGGTCGCCGCTGCAAGGCGGCGGCGGACGTGACGCCCGAACGGCAGTTGTTCGATCCGGCGCGGCTCCGCGACAAGGAGAAAGACGTAAACGGCGAAAACAGCCGCGATCAGGGCGAGCGCGACCGCGGGAGGGAGCCCCAACAGGAACATCGAGCCCACCACCAGCGTGGCCCAGAGCGCAACGCTCCCATCGAGCCACAACAACACCCGCCGAAACCGAAGGCGACCGGCGATCACCGTGCTCAGCCCGAGCAGGGCCGCCAGGTTGAACAGGTTGGAGCCGAGGATGACGCCCAGGCCAACGTCTTTGGCGCCGGAAAGGACTGCCGTGATGGCCGATGCGATCTCCGGCCCGTCGGCTCCTAGAGCGGTCAGCAGGCCAACCAGACCGGCGACCAGACCAAGCTTTGCGCCCAGACGGTTGAAGCCCCGCACCAGAAATTCGCTCGCCACCAGGCTGGCGCCCAGCCCGAGCGCGAAGAGAAGCAACGCGACCGGCGTCGCCACTACTCCTGCAGCAGCTCCGGATGCGCCTCGAGGTAGCGCCAGGCAGCCTCCGGATCGGCGGGCAGAACGCCATCGATGATGGCGTCCTCGAGCGCCGACTTGGCGCGCTTGATCCATGGGCCGGCCGGACGCTGGAAGCGGGCCATCAGCTCATCGCCCGTCAGCGGGGACTGAATAGCGGCAATCGCCTCCGCATCGAGCCGCCGAATACGCGCCTCGAGGTCATCGATTTTCTTGACGTCCGGGTAGTGGCTGGCGCGCATGTCGGCCCGGGCGAGTGCCAGCAGTCGATCCAGCTGGTCACCGGCGTCGCGGACCAGGCGGCGGACCGCCTTATCCTCCCAACCTTGCGGGTCGTATTGGATGGGACGCATGTGCAAACGGATGAGCTTGCTGACCGCGTCGATCATGTCCCCGGGAAACCGCAATCGATGGAGCGCAGTTGCCGCCATGGCGGCGCCGACTTCCTGGTGGCCGATGAAGGTGGGCTTGCCGTCACGAAGCTCGTAGCACGCGGGTTTGCCCACGTCGTGTAAGAGCCCGGCAAGCCGCGTGACGAGATCAGGCGGCGTCAACGACGCGGTCAGCAACGAATGCCCGAAGACGTCGTGGCTGTGCCAACCACCCTGCTCCATCCCCTTGCCCGATTCGAGCTGCGGCGCGATGCGCACCAGCAAGCCGGTCGAATCGAGGAGCCGCAGTCCGGGCTCGATTCGTTCTGCCTGCAAGAGCTTTGAGAACTCGTCCCGGATCCGCTCCATGGAAACAACCGGCGGCTCGAGCCTCGCCGATTGACTGCGAATGGCGGCCTCGACCGTTGGGTCCAGCGTGAAGCCGAGGGTCGTCGCAAAGCGTACCGCGCGCAGCATGCGAAGCGGGTCCTCGTCGAAGGTCACCTGCGGATCGAGCGGCGTGACGATCCGCCGCGCCTTCAGGTCCTCGAGGCCCCGACCGGTCAGGTCGAGCACCGTTCCGTCCCACTCCATCAGCAGCGAGTTGACGGTGAAGTCGCGGCGCACCACGTCTTCCGCCAACGTCCCTGGCCGGACCTCGGGCTTGCGGCTGCTGGGGTCGTATTTCTCGGCACGGCTGGAGACGAATTCGAGCGCGTGCCCCCGGTCGAGGTCGAGGTGCGCGGTGCCGAATCGTTCGAACAGTACCGGCGGATGGCTGAGCTCGAGCGCACGGCTCACCTCCGTGGCCAAGCGCGTCGCGCCGCTGCCCTCGACCAGGATGTCCACCTCGCGAATGTGACGCGCGGGCTCACCGCCCAGCAACCTGTCGCGGACATAGCCACCGACCACGAGCGCACGGACGCCGGCACGGCGTGCCACCGCCTGGACGGTGCTGAACGGTCGCTCCCAACCGGGGAGCGCCGGTGGCTCGATGCGAACGGCCATCAGCGGGCGTGCAGGCGTGCGAATTCGACCGCACCGACGAGGCCAACGTCGTCCCCCAGCTGAGGCCGAACGATGCGCAGCCCCTTCCGGGCGGCGGCCCATGACGATTCGATCATCGAGCGGCGCATGGGCCGGAGCAACAGCGGACCTGCTCTCAGCACGCTGCCGCCGAGGACGATGACCTGCGGATTGAAGAGGTTCACCAGCGTTCCCAGCCCGATGCCCAGGTAGGCGCCGGCGGTGTCGAGAATGGTGCTCGCCAGCTGGTCGCCAGCCCGAGCGGCCCGGACGACATCGGCGGCCGTCGGCTCGGCGATCCCGTGCAAGGCGCTGTCGGGATTCTCCGGCGCGAGCGTCGCCGCGGCGTGGGCGATGCCGGTGCCGCTGGCAATCGCCTCGAGGCAGCCAGAGTTTCCGCAGCGGCATAAGGGGCCGCCCCGCTGCACCACGATATGGCCGATCTCCCCGGCGATGCCGTGCGCACCGGCGTAGAGCTCATTCCGCAGGATGAGCCCGGCGCCGATGCCGGTAGAGACCGTGACATAGATGAGCTCGCTGGCGCCGCGGGCCGCGCCCCGTCGATGCTCGCCGAGTGCCGCGAGATGGGCGTCATGATGCAGAAAGCTGCGGATGCCAGTCGCGCGACTCAGGATGCGGTTGAGCGGCACGTTGCGGAAGCCCGGAAGGTTCGCGGGGCTGATCACCAGGCCGGCCGCCGGGTCGACCGGTCCCGGCATGCCGATGCCGAGCGCGGCGACCTTGCCCGCCGGCGTGCCATCTCGTTCGAGGGCTTCCTTCACCGCCGCCACGATCCGGTCGATGACATGCCGGCGGCCGCGGTGCGCCTCGGTGAGATGACGGACGACGGTGCGGAGCCGACCACGGTCATCCGCCACGGCTACCCGGATCTGGGTGCCTCCGAGATCGATCCCTACGAACGGCATCAGCGCCAGCGCGGTCGGGTCAAGGGCCGAAGCGTGGCCGCCGCCAGCACGCCGCCGATCACCAGGGCAACCGCGGTGGCGCGGAAGATCAGATGGTATTCATCGAAGATCGCCTGCTTGACGCGCAAGGCATAGATGGCGAAGGCGGCGGGATTGATCCCGACCGGAGGCAGCAGCTGGGCGGTGGCGCGATGGAACTCCCATAGTCCGAAGCCTGCCACCAGGGAAAACCCGACCAACATGCCCACCAATCGCATCACGATAAGAAACGAGGCACCGGCGCCCCGCTCGCCTTCACCGACGGCGTCGAGCAGCGCGGCGCTGACAGGGGCGATCTCGATGCCAAGGCCCAGCCCGGTGAGGAACAGCTCGGCATCGGCGATCCGAACGGGGAATCCGAGCAGCTGAGGCTGCAGCGACTGCTCGCCCCAACCCGAGAGCAAAACAAAGCCGACGGCGGCCAGGGCCAGGCCCAGGGCGGCGACGAAGCGATAACTCCGCAACTGTTGCGCCAGCCAGCCGCCCAGCAGGGCGCCGATTGGAATCCCGATCATCAGCCGGAAGAGCAGCAGCGCGGCGCCGCTCGCATTCATCGAGAAGACGGCATTCGCCAGCACCGGGATGTAGACCAGTGCGACCATCAGGCCGCCGCCGGCGATGGCATTGGTCAACGCCGACCCGCTGAACGATGAGTCGCGAAATCGCCGCACGTTGATCAACGGATGTGCTGACCGGCGCTCGTGCCAGATGAACAACGCGAAGAAGATGGCGGCGACCGGCGCCTGCCAGAAGAAGCCTTCACCGACCGGACTCTGATCCGGGTTGGCGGCGTAGAGCGCGAGCGTCAGGAACGCGAGCCCGAGCGTCGCAAGCACGACCCCGAGCCAGTCGAGGTTGGCCGGCTGGCGTGGCTCGCCGCTGAATCGGATCTGGGGCCAGACTGCCCAGAGTATGAGAAAGGCCAGTGGAAGGTTGATCCAGAAGATCCAGGTCCAGCCGAGCATGCCGGCGATCAGTCCGCCCCAGAGCGGGCCGAGCACGCTGCCCACCTCCTGGAGCGCACTGATGGCGCCGAGCACCGGGCTGCGGCTGCCCGACGGGTAGAGGTCGGCGGCCAGGGCGAGCACCGCCGGCACCAGGGCACCGCCTCCTGCACCCTGCAAGAAGCGGCCGGTGACCAGCTGTCCAAGGTTCGGTGACGTCGCGGTCAGCAGCGAGCCAAGCGCGAAGAGGGTCATCGCGATTGAAAAGACGCGGAGCCGGCCGAAGCGGTCGGCAAGACCGCCGGCGAGCGGCATCGCGGCGAGGTAGCCGAGCAGGAAGCCGGTGATGATCGGCGTCGCCCGCTCGAAATGATTGACCGGGATATTGAGGGTGGTCAGGATCGACGCGCGTGGATCGGACGCATTGACCAGCACCGTGACCACGACGTAGGCATCGAGGGCGGCCAGAAACAGCCCCGCGCCGGTGAGCAGGAGCAGCGCCGGCCGGTTAACCGATCGGGGGCGGGCTGACGGAAACGGGGTGATCATGGTTCGAAAAGTCGAAGGTGACGGTCGACGATTGCGATGCGTCGAAGAGGTTGCCGCTGAGCCGGGCGCGCCACAGATCGGCGTTGTCACGTTCGATCCAGTAGGTCACGTGGTAGCTGCCCTGGTCGCGAATCGGCGCCAGCAGCTGGTGCACCCGGGTCCCCGCCAGGGCGCCGTCGATCGGATAGGTGTCGTGACCGCTGACCGCCTGCGTCTTCCCGAGGTAGGGTGCGGTCGTATCGCGCATCGCAGGGAAGAGACCAGCCTTCGGGTCAAACAGCGTCCGGGCATCGAAAAACTGCGCGAGCTGGTCGGCGGTGAGCTGCTGCCATCCGCCGGTGAACGACTTCAGGTAGACGCCTCCCGCGGCAAAGATCACCTGGACCTCCAGCAGCAGGCCGCCTTCCTGGAGATTGACGTTCGCCCGCAAATCGGGAGGCCGGGCATCGCCAGACGCGCTCTGCACCGGAACGCTGCTCGAGCTGAAGCCACTCGTGGTCATGGAGAAGCGAAAGCCTTTGAGCGCCTCCATCCGCTGGCTCGATTGCTTGAGCAGGGAGCTGGGATCAGGTGGCGCGGACCCGCAGGCACTGAGTCCAATGATGACGGCCAGTCCGGCCGTGAGCGCGCGGAGCCCTGGGGCATCCATGCATCAACGCCTCAGGATACGGTCATCGCCGACCCGCCGCGTGATCTTCTGGGCGTCCAGCCATTCCAGCAAGGGAAGAACGTACCGGCGGCTCGATCCCAGCACGTCTCGGGCCGCCGCCACGGTCAGTGTTCGGTGCTCGGTGAGATGGGTTGTGAGCCGATTGACGGCCTCATCGTAGGCCGAGCGGGCCAACACCGTGTCGTCGTTGAGACGGACGACGCGGCCTTCCGAGACCAGGTATTGGAGCAGCGCCGGGGTCAAGCCGTGCCGGCGGAGCAACTCGCCCAGCGGCGGCGGGCTGAAGGGCTGGAGTTCGAGCTCTTGGAGGAAGGCGGCGATCGCCGATTCCTGGTCCGGCGTTAATCCCTGGTGGTGGGTGCCCAGGGCGACGTCGGCGCCGGTTTCCACCACAACGCCGGCGGCGATCAGCGCGGCCATAACGCCAGCAAGCGTCTCGCCGCTGAGCCCGGCCTTGCTGCGCAGCTCTTCTCGAGGCATGCCTCGGCGCAGTGGATGAGCTCGGTGATAGGCCTCCAGGAATTCCGTGATGCGCCGGGCAAGGGCCTCCCAATTGGCCTGGGTCACCCAGCGCGAGCCCACGTGATGCAGGGCGCCATCGCGGCCTAGCCGGCTGAGGACGTCACCAAGCTGATCCTTTGAGGATGGCAGCCGTGCAAACAGCTCGCCTTCCGTCAATCCACCAGGCTGCTTCGCGAGCTCGAGCACGACCGCGGTAGCCAGGTCAGCCCCTTTTCGCGTTGCCAGCTGATCCAGGACCGCGCGATCACGACGCCGGTGCCGGCGGGGCGCGATGTCGAGGATGACCCCACCGGCAACCGTCTCGGCCGGCGATGGGATCCGCAGAATGAACCGATCGCCGTCGAGGGCAACGACCGGTGCCTCGGCGAAAATCTGGACCAACCCGGCGGCGCCTGGCCGCAATTCGTCCCCCTCGAGCAGGCTCAGCTCGACCATGTACTCGGCGGTGCCGTGGTAGAGCAGCAGGCGCTGGCGATGGACGAGCGGTGCGCTCGCTTGAGGGAGCACGACCAGCCGCGCATCCAGCCGGCGGCTGACCCGCAACGAGCCGGGCATGCCCAGCACGTCGCCCCGGCGGAGCTGCCCGTGGTCGAGCCCGCTGAGGTTCACCGCCGCGCGGGTGCCCGGCCGCGCAACCTCCAGCTCCCGATTGTGTTGCTGCAAGCCCCGAATGCGCGCAGCCTGACCCGACGGCCAGATGGTCACCTCGGCGCCACGGCTGAGCGTTCCGCCGACGAGGGTCCCTGTGACCACGGTGCCAAACCCGGCAACCGCAAAGGACCGGTCGACCGGCAGGCGCGGCCGCCCGAGGTCGATCCGAGACTCGGTATTCGCAAGCTCGTCGTCGAGCGTTCGGCGCAGCGCATCGATCCCCTGGCCGGTGGTGCTCGAGACCGCGACGATGGGCGCCGCCATCAACGACGTGCCGAGAAGCAACTGGGCGACTTCCGCCCTGACCAGCTCGAGCCACGCTGGATCGACAAGATCCGTTTTGGTCAGCACCACCACACCGTGCCGGATCTGCAGCAGATCGATGATCGCCAGGTGTTCGTGAGTTTGCGGCATCGGGCCCTCGTCGGCGGCAATCACGAGCATGACGGCGTCCATGCCGTGAACGCCGGCCAGCATGTTCTTCAGGAACCGCTGATGGCCCGGGACATCCACGATGGCGGCTCGACGGCCGCTCTCGAGGTCGAGGTAGGCAAAGCCGAGGTCGATGGTCATGCCACGCCGCTTCTCCTCTTCCAGGCGGTCTGGGTCGATGCTGGTCAGAGCCTTGACCAGCGTCGATTTACCGTGGTCGATGTGCCCGGCGGTTCCCAGGACGAAGGCGCCCCCACCCCGACCCTCCCCCGGAGGGGGAGGAAGATTCGATGAGTTCGTCATGCGAAGGCAGAAACGACGGCGTCGATAAGCGCGTCGTCTTCGTCCGGAAGCACGGTGCGCGGATCGAGCAGGACGCGGTCCTGGTCGATGCGTCCGACAACAGGTGGCTCCTGCGCCCGCAGGCGGTCGAGCAACGCGGCGGCTCCTCCCTTTCGCGCCGTTACGGCCAGCGCCGTGGTCGGAAGACGCTGGCCCGGCAGGGAACCGCCGCCCACCGCGGAGCTGGACGCGACAAGCTCGGCTTGCACGCCAAGTTCAGCCAGCCGGCTCTGCCACGCGGTTGCTCGCCTGGCGATTGATGCCGGCGGATCGCCGATCATCCGCCAGACCGGCACCTCGGTGCCTGCCTGTCTCAGGTACAGATCGAGGGTCGCCGCCAACGCGGCAAGGGTGAGCTTGTCGACGCGAACCGCTCGAGCGAGCGGATGCTTCATCACGCGATCAAGGACGGCCTTTCGCCCGAGCAGCAAGCCGGCCTGCGGCCCACCGAGCAACTTGTCACCGCTCGACGCCACCAGGTCGACGCCGGCCTCCAGGCTGTCCTGCAGGCGCGGCTCGGACGGTGCCCCATAGGCGGCGGTATCGAGCAGGCTGCCGCTCCCGAGATCATGCAGCAGCAGCACGCCCCTCGCGCGCGCCAGCTCCACCAGCGCCCTCAGTTCGACGCTCTCGGTAAAGCCGATGACCTCGAAATTGCTCGGATGCACTTTGAGGATGGCGGCCGTCCTGGGCGTGATCGCCGCCGCGTAGTCGTCGAGCCGGGTACGATTCGTGGTCCCCACCTCCACCAGGCGGGCGCCGGAAACGCGCATGATCTCCGGCATGCGGAAGCCGCCGCCGATCTCGACCAGTTCTCCCCGTCCGACGATCACCTCCTTGCCCCTGGCCAGCGCCGTCAACATCAAGAGCACCGCCGCGGCGCAATTGTTGACAACGGCCGCCGCCTCGGCGCCAGTGAGATGCCGCAAGGCGTCGGCAACCAGGTCATCGCGGCGGCCCCGGCGGCCCGTCCTGGGATCGAACTCGAGCGTCGAATAGCGGGTCGCGATGTGAGCGGCCGCCTCGGCGGCGCTGGTGGCGAGCGGGGCGCGACCGAGGTTGGTATGCAAGACCACGCCGGTGGCATTGATCACCGGCCGCAGTCGAGGGCGCCGAAGGTCGTCGATCAGCGCTCTGATCCGCGCCCATCGAGCCGCCTGGTCGCTGGCGTTCCCCGCGCGCCGCTCTTGATCCAGCACCTGTTGGATCGCGAAGCGCAGCAGCGGCCGGCCGCTGGTTCGAGCCAGCTCCACCGCCTGAGGGTCTTCGAGCAGCTCGTGGACGCTGGGCAGCGCCCGCAGCGCGTCCATCAGAAGCCGACCGGCCGGACGCCACTACCAAGCAGGAGCTGCGCGATCGGCGTGTAGAGATAGTCGAGCACACTGGCCCCGAGCACGAAAGGCGCGAAGATCAGGATCACGATCACGACCAGCAGGATCACCTGCCGATTCGTATCCAGCGTGAAGAAGAGCTTGCCGAGCCGGCGCCGAAAGAGCGCACCAAGAAGGTTGTAGCCGTCCAGCCCCGGGATGGGAATGATGTTGACGACCGCCAGCAGGGTGTTGAAGTAAAAGGCGACCAGGAGCAGTTGCACGGGTGGCGACCCGAGGCTCAGGGCGCCCGAGGCGAGCAGCAGCTTCAGCGGGATCGAGAGCACGATCGCGATCAGGAAGCTGGCGAGGGGACCCGCGATCCAGACCAGCGCCGGATCGAACGAATTCCGCATCCGGTAGGGATTGAGGCGCAGCGGCCGCCCCCAGCCGAAGTAGATGAAGAATGCGGCCAGCGTTCCAAGGGGATCCAGGTGCTGCCGCGGATTGAGGCTCAAGCGTCCGTCGACCCGTGGCGTTTGGTCACCGCGTGCCACGGCGACGGCCGCGTGCGCAACCTCGTGGCCCACGATGCCGATGACGATCGCGGGCAGCAGGTAGATTGCGTTGACGATGAACTGCAGCGGATTGGCGAGCAGCACGAACGTCGATAAGTATCGGTGAAAACAAAAAGGGCTCCGGTTTCCCGGAGCCCCGAAAACGAATGAAACCCGAGCGCTAGGCGGCCGCCGCCGCGACCTCGTTGCGAACGCCGACCGATACGACCGAGGCATGCGACTCCTCACCGTGGACGGCGCTTTTGCCACGAAGGATCCCGCCCTCATCGATGATCAAGGAGCCCACCACGATGTCGCCGAAGACCTTGCCAGTGGCGAGGATCTCGAGCCGCCCACTCGTGCTCACATTGCCGTGGATGGTGCCACCGACCACGACGTTGCGACCGCTGACGTTACCTTTGACGCGACCATTCTGGCCGACGGAGAGGTCGCCCTCCGTGGTCAGGTCGCCGAGCATCTCGCCGTCGAACTTGATGTTTGAGGTCGACTGAAGCCGCCCCTCGAGCTTGATCTGGTTGCTGAGCACCGTCTCGGCGACGATCGGTGCGGCTTCACGCGGGGATCTTTTATCGAACACGAGCACCTCCTGCCAGGTTGTTGACGTCTTGTGGCAGAACGGTTACGCGGCGGTGTTTCTTGCTAGGCCTGGAGCATGCCGCGCAGGACGATCGAGCCGATGATCAGCAGCACGACCATCAGCGCGGCAGTCAGTGCAATTCGCCGGATGTCCGAGGTGAAATACGGAACCCGGTCCAGCGGGATGGTCGCGTCTTCGGAGGGAAGCGGTCCGGCCTGGCGTCCCCGTGATCGCGGGAGCGGGCGCTGCACCATCCGGGGAGCGGCCGGTGTGGCAGCCGCTTGAGCAGGCGCAGCTTGGCCGGGAGCCGCCTCGTTGGCGGGTGCGGCCGCCGGCGGCAGACCCGCCGGCCGGGCCGCCCTCGAGGGGCTGGCCTGGCCGCGCTGCGGCTTCCGAACCTGGGAGCGCTTGTTCTTGCGGGCCATCAGGAGCGATGGCAGTTTAACGCGGTAGTGGATAAGCGCTTGACACGTCCAATGGGCTGTGGTACAAACGGCGCCGGGTACAACATATAGGGTACCCAAAGCCGCGAGCCAACAAGGGCCAGATCCTGCAGCCGTCCTGCCATCGCCGCTGCAATGCCCCTCCTCATCTGGTCCTTGTTGTTTTTAGGGGGGTCGTTTCCAGGGGACGCTCGGTCCAGCCGATCGACTGATACTTGTCGGCCATCAGGCCGGTCGCTCGCGCTTTCTCGGACGCCGCCAGCCGGCCGGGCACCATCCCAACGCCGAATTCACGGGCAACGGCGTCCGAAAGCGCTCGAGCGAGCTGCTGGGTGTCGAGCATTCCAATCTCAGCGAGCCCGACCACTCCATCGACGAGGGAGCCGGCCGTCCCGGCTGGCAGCCGCAGGCAGGCCGCCAGGCGCTCCAGCCGCGGCTCGATCAGAATGCTGCCGTGCTGGAGGATGGCGTTCTCGCGCCGGACCTGGGCGCTACCGACCAGCTTGCGGCCGAAAAGCAGAATCTCGTGCGCCGACGGGCGGTCGAAGCAGATCGGGCCGGCATCAAGCGAACGGGCGGCGGCCGACTCGGGGGCCATGGTCGTTGCGACGCCGAGCGCCGCAAGCCCGGCCTGGAGCGCCCGGCTGATGCGGTAATAGGAGGGTAGGACGCCCGCGTCATGGCCGAGCCGGTCGGCCGGCAGCGTGAGGCTGTAGGTTAGTTCCCGGTCATGCAGGATCGCCCGGCCTCCCGTCGGCCGGCGGACGATATCGACACCGAGGCTGCGGCAGCCGTCGGTATCGACGACCTCGAAGCGCTGAAAGTAGCCGAGGGAGAGACATGGCGGCGACCAGGCATAAAAGCGCAGGGTCGGAATTCCGCCCGCCGCCACTTCGTCGAGCAGCGCCTCATCGACCGCCATGTTCCAGGCACCTGGCTGCGGCGAGTCGAGCAGGAGACGCCAGCCCGTGTCAGACATTGAACCGAAAGAGACAGACGTCGCCATCTTTGATCACGTAGTCACGCCCCTCGAGGCGGACCTTGCCCCGCTCGCGCGCCGCGTTGTACGAGCCGGCGGCGACCAGGTCATCGAAGGCGACGATCTCCGCCTTGATGAATCCCCGCTCGATGTCGGAATGGATCACGCCGGCCGCCTCGGGCGCCTTCGTCCCGGTGCGCACCGTCCAGGCGCGGACCTCCGGTTCGCCCGCCGTGAGGAAGGTCGAGAGATCGAGCAGCCGATACGCGGCATGAATAAAGGCATCCAGCGCCGGCTCTTTGAGCCCCGCATCTTCGAGGAACGCCTGGGCCTCTTCCGGAGGAAGCTCTCGGATTTCCGCCTCGAGCCGGGCGGAGAGGATGATGACCTCGGCGTTCTCGCCCGCCGCCTCTTCGCGAACCGCGGCCAGCTCGGGCGTGTCTTTTCCGATCTGCCCCTCGCCGATGTTCGCCACGTAAAGCACCGGCTTCGCCGTCAGGAACGCGAAGCTCTTGAGCAGCTTCGCCTCCTCGTCGTTGAAGCTCAGCGTGCGGATTGGCTTCCCCTCATCGAGGTGGGCCGCGAGCCGATCGAGCAAGTCGAGCTCTTCTTTCTCCTTGGCAGCCGGCTTGAAGCGCGCCGTGCCGGCGATCCTGTCGCGTCGTTTGTTGACGACGTCGAGGTCGGCGAGTGCCAGCTCGAGGTTGACCATCGCCATATCCCGACGCGGGTCGAGGCCACCATCGACATGCTGCACGTTCGGATCGACGAAGCAGCGGACCACCATGGCCAGGGCATCGAGCTCGCGGATATGCGACAGAAAGAGATTGCCCATGCCTTCGCCTCGGCTCGCTCCCGCGACCAGCCCGGCGACGTCGACGAACTTCATGACGGTTGGCGTGACTTTCTTGGGGTGATACATCTGCGCCAGCACGTCGAGCCGCTTGTCAGGGACTTCCACCATGGCCGTGTTCGGCTCGACCGTGCTGAAGGCATAGGAGGCGACCCCCGCGCCGGCGCGAGTCAGCGCATTAAAAAGGGTCGTCTTCCCGACATTGGGCAACCCGACGATTCCGACGCCGAGCGTCATTGAGGGACTTTTCTACTCATCACGCTTCTTACAAAGGCACCGGCTGGATTGTCTATGACTCCAGCTTATAGACGTGGCGGCTATTTTCGATCAGGACTCGGCGACCAGCCTCGATGGCCTCAGCGTGCGAAACGATGCCCCGATCGACCAGCTCCGCGAGTGCTTCGGCGAGCGCTTCCCGATGCAGCGATGCCGCGACGAAGAAGACCTCTGGGTAGCGGGTGGCATCGCTGGCATAGAGCAGCTTGCTGGTTGGGCATAGCCCGAGCGTTTCTTTCATGGCACGCACTCCCTCGAGCCCGGCAAACGGAATCGTGAGCGAGAGGTCCATGTAGACGCCGGGGAAAACGCCGCAAAGGTAGGCTGCCTCGCGATGGTAGGGGTAGCAGTGAAGCAGGGCGACGCGGAGGCCGCGAAAAATCGGATCGACGAAGAGCGGTCGCAAACCTAAAGGAGACGCCTTGGCGAGGTCCTCATCAGGGTCGCCGAACCCGCAATGCACCTGAAGGGGTAGATCCAGACGAACGCATTCGCGAGCGGCCTGAAGGAGCAACGCATGACAGAGGGTGTCGCCGCCGATTCGGGCGGCGTTGCCATCCGAGGTTGACAGCTTCAGCCTGCCGAACTCGGTTTCCAGGTGGTCGCGATCCGGCGAAGTCAAGACCAGGCTGGCCCGGTAGGCGCAAATCGTTTTGACGCCGACCGCTCCGGCAGTCCTCGCGGCCTGGAGCGCGAAGCGGACTCGCGAAAACCAATCGTCGACGTCGCGCGCCTCCTTGACGAGCGTTTCCGCCAACGTCTCCAGTCGCACGATTTCACGCTGCTTGATGCCGAGCGCCGTCTCCTGCTCCGGCAGGGTGAAAGAGTCCGCCGACGCAAATCCCGTGTCAACCAGCATGGTGCCCGTTCGCGTCGAGGCGAATAGGGCTCGGGCATACGTCTGCGGATCGAGACGATTCCGCCGCTCGATAACGTCCGCCTCCCGGGACTGGCAACCGAGCTCAGCCGCGAGCCGCTTCAGCGCGCCGGCGTAGGCGGCCGTGTACGGGACGTGCTCAGCCGGGATGATCGGATCCAGCGCTTCGGTGAAGCCCGATCGCAGCTCGAGTGCGGTCAACGTGAAGGGCCAGCGCCGGAGCGGATGGCAGTGATGGTCCACGGCGTCGACGGTTGACCACCCATCGAGGAGGTCCCTTGCGACCGCCCCCACCCTACCCTCCCCCCGCGAGCGGGGGAGGGATGGGTTGCTCAGCCACCGTGCCCTCCCGCCAAGCGGGGAGCGATGACGGACTCAGTACTTATAGATGTGCTGCCGGAACTCGAAGGCGTCGTCTTCCTTCGAGAACGCGTCGATATCCAGTTCCTTGACCGCGATGTACGAGGTCGCCAGCCGATCGCCCATCGCCTTCATCAGCACCTCGTCGCGCTTGA
>DATASI010000058.1:0-9294 GCA_036269255.1 Candidatus Dormiibacterota bacterium | reverse complement strand
GAGCGAGGCGGGCATCGGCGCCCCCGCGCCGAAATGCGGGAGCGCCCTAGCTCGCTAGGAGGTCAAAACCGGCTTGCCTTCCGCGGTGATCAGCTCGTACTCTTCGCCGACTTGCCGGCTGCGACCTACCGCCCAGAAGATGACCGCGACCAGCACGATGACGGCCATGGTGCCGAGCACCGTGACCTCGTAGGTACCCCGGCCCAGGTTGCCCACCTTGTCGGTGACGGTACTCGTGAACACGCCCGGCCACAGCGAGAAGACCGTGGCCGCAACGACGAAGAACTCCGCCAGGATGGCGCAGATCCAGACGACCGGCATGCCGCCCGGGATCTTGAAGCCTCGACCTTCCGTCCAGTACTTTGCCCGCAAGGTGATGATCGCCGGAAACACGAGCACATAGGAAAACGTCGTGGTCGAGATCACCACGGCCAGCACAGCAGCAAAGAAGTCTTTGATGTTGCCGCCCGTTATCAGCTGGTTGCCGACCAGGAAGACGGTCGCCAGGATGCCGGAGGAGACGTTGACCGGTACGGGCGTCCCGAATCGCTGGGAGAAACGTCCCCACCAGCGAGGGCCGGATCCGGCCAGTGAGCCAATCGCCATGGCGCGGTCCGAGCCCATCAACCAGACGACGCCTCCAGCCATCAGCGAGAACACCACGGCCAGCCCGACCAACCCGTTGAGCAGGTTTGCGCCCGAGCTGCCCAGGACCGAGGAAACGACTGACTGGTAGCCGGTAACGAACCCGCTGACATTGGTGATGTCCTTGCTCGAAAGCACCAGCAGAATGCCGGCGACGGGAATCAGATACATGAGCAGCGTGGCAATCCAGCTGACGCTGATGGCGCGCGGCACGTCTCGCTGCGGATCTCCCATTTCTTCGCTGGCGTTGGACTGCAGCTCGAATCCGACGTAGTTGAAGATCAACACGCCAAGAACGCCGATAAAGACGGCGCTCGTTGGTGCCAGGTCCCCGAACGCGATCGAGCCTTTCTGCTTGCCTTGCAGCAAGGCACTGAGCACGAGCAGTCCAAAGAGCCCGATCAAAACGACCCTGACAACGGTGCCCAGCCCTGGGACCCATTTCATCTGCCTCAGGGACAGGATGTTCATCGCGATCGCAATCCAGACGAAGGCCAGGCCGACCGCGATCGACAGCAGGGTGTTACCGCTGATCTTTGTCCCCCACAGGGCATCCATCGCGGCAATCGCGGTTGCCGCCAGCGTCCCGCCCAGCCAGACCGGGTTGGCGACCCAATAGACGACCGCGGTGATGCCGCCGGCCAGGTGGCCAAAGGCGAGCCTCACCCATTCATAAACCGCCCCCTCGACTGGAAACCGGGTGCCGAGCTCAGCCGTGATCAAGCCATAGGGAATCAGAAAGAAGACCGCGAGAAAGACGAGCCAGAAGAGCGTCTGGGTTCCAAAGCTTGCCGCCTGGCCGAGCGTGTCGATGCCGACCAGCGCGCAGATCGTGAACAACGCCAGGTCCCAACGAAAGAGCGACTTTTTGAGCTTGCGTTTCTCCTGGAGGATCTCCGACACCGGGGCAGACCCGGCCACAACCGTCCTAGCCAATTGCTCTCCCTCCTTTTGGCCGGCTCGACTCGCTCGGCCTGTTGGCAAATGTGAAGGAGCGGCGGCCGCCTGTCAACCGGTAACCACGGATAGCCACCGTATACTCGGGCTCGGTGCCGCCCGTGTACGACGCGATCATCATCGGCGGCGGCCACAACGGGCTGGCGACGGCGGCCTATCTCGGCCGGGCCGGGCTCAAGACCATGGTTCTCGAGCGGCGCGACGTCCTCGGCGGGGCGGCAGTCAGCGAACACCCGTGGCCCGGCTACACCGTCTCGACGCTCTCGTACGTCCTGTCGTTGATGCCCCCCGAGGTCATCCGTGAGCTGGAGCTGCATCGGCATGGTCTGACGCTGTATCCGCTGGCGGCCGACTACTACGTTCCCTTCCCGGACGGCTCGCACCTGTTGTTGACGAAGGACGCTGCCCAGGCGAAGGCAGAAATCGCGAAATTCTCCGGAAAGGACGCCGATGCCTGGCCCGAGTTCAGTGCTTACCTGGCGAAGATCGCCCAACTCGTCCGGCCGCTGCTGCTCATGACGCCGCCGGCCGTCGGCGCGAAGTCGCCGGCCGACCTGCTCGAATTGGCGCGCTTCGCCTGGAAGCTGAAAGGGCTCGACGTCAAGAGCACCGGCGACTTCGTCAAGGTGATGACGCTTTCGGTCGCCGAGCTGTTGGACGAGTGGTTCGAATCCGCGCAGGTGAAAGCGGCGCGCTGCGTGTCAGGCGCGATCGGCACCTTTGGCGGACCGTATACCCCCGGCACGGCCTACGTGCTCCTCCACCACTACATCGGCGAGGTCGACGGGCAGATGGCCGAGTGGGCCTTCGTCCGGGGCGGAACCGGCGCCGTCTCGGAAGCGATTGCCGACGACGCCAGGGAACACGGCGCCGACATCCGTACCGGCGCCCGCGTCGGTCGAATTCTGGTCGAGAGCGGTCAGGCTGTCGGCGTGGCGCTGACCAACGGGACCGAACTTCGCGCGAGGGCCGTGATTTCGAATGCCCATCCCAAGATCACGTTCTGCGAGCTGGTCGACGCGAAAGCGCTGCCCGCCGATTTCGTCGGGGCGATTGATCGCTATAAAACGCGGTCGGGGACGGTCAAGGTCAATCTGGCGCTCAGCGAGCCGCCGCGATTCAACGGCCTCGCCGCCGAGGATTCCATGACGGCGGCCCGCTCCTTCATTCAGCTCTGCGATTCGATGGAGTACCTCGAGCACGCCTTCGACGACGCCAAGTACGGGAAGCCGTCGGCGGCACCGTATTCGGACGGCGTGATTCCCACCATGGTGGACGACTCGCTGGCTCCGCCAGGCAAGCACTTGATGAGCTGCTTTACCCAGTACGTGCCGGCGAGCTGGTCTCGAGAACCGCACCGCAGTGAGCTCGAGGCCTATGCCGACCGGGTGCTTGATGGGTATGCCCGCTTTGCGCCCAACCTGAAATCGGCTGTCGAGCACCGGCAGGTGCTCGGGCCCTACGACATGGAGCAGGAGTACGGGCTGGTTGGCGGCAACATCATGCACGGCGACCTCACGCTCGACCAGCTCTTTTCCTGGCGTCCGGTGGCCGGCTACGCCGACTATCGCACGCCAATCAAGGGGCTGTATCTCTGCGGCTCCGGGACGCACCCCGGCGGTGGGATCAGCGGCATCAACGGGCGCAACGCCTCACGCGAGATCCTCAAAGACCTGAAGCGTCGGCAGCCAAAAGGCGCGCGCTCATGATCGTGAAGGCAATTGCTGGAGGGCCCAGTGATTCCCGTCCGGGTCGTCGAAGAAGACAAAGCGGCCCCAGCCGAGATCGCGTACCGGCGTGACGTCGACGCCGTGCTCGACCAGCTGGGCGCGGGCGGCTTCCACATCAGCCACGACGATCTGCAGTCCTTTCACCGAACCCGGTGCTCCTTCGACGAGACCCTTGCCGATCGCAATCGAGCAGGCCGAGCCGGGCGGCGTCAGCTGGACGAATCGGATCTCCTCGCTGACGGTCGCATCGTGGTCGGCGTGAAACCCCACCTGGTCGACGTAAAAAGCCTTGGCCCGGTCGACATCCGACACCGGGATGATCATCAGTTCTAATTTCCAGTCCATTTGTCCTCCTTTCCCGCCGCGATCGCTTACAGAACCTTTGATAGGAAGGCGCGCGTCCGTTCGTGCTGCGGATTGCTGATCACCTCGCGAGGTTTCCCCTCCTCGACGATCACACCGGCATCCATCAAGACGAGGCTGTCCCCGACCTCCCGCGCGAAGCCCATCTCGTGAGTCACCACGATCATCGTCATCCCCTCTTCCGCCAGCTTCCGCATGACGTCGAGGACTTCGCCGACCAGCTCCGGATCGAGCGCTGAGGTCGGCTCGTCGAACAGGATCAGTTTTGGCTCCATCGCCAGGGCCCGGGCGATGGCCACCCGCTGTTGCTGGCCGCCGGACAGCTGGTTCGGGTAGACGTCGACCTTTTCGGCGAGGCCGACCCGATCGAGCAGCCGGCGACCGCGCTCACTCGCGACCTCCCGGCTCTCGCCTTTCACCCGGATCGGAGCCTCGATCACGTTTTCCAGCGCAGTCATGTGCGGAAATAGGTTGAAGCGCTGGAAGACCATGCCGATCTCGGAACGTTTCCGGCAGACTTCGGCCTCTGGAAGCTCGTACAGCCTGTCGCCTCGTTGCCGATAGCCCACCAGCTCGCCGTCGACGGATAGCCGGCCGGCATCGATCTTCTCCAGGTGATTGATGCAGCGGAGGAAGGTGCTCTTCCCAGAGCCGGACGGACCGATGATGCACATCACCTCTCGCGGCGATACTTCCAGGTCGATGCCACGGAGAACCTCGAGCCTCCCGTAGCTTTTGTAGACCGATTCGGCCTTGACCATGGCCACGCTCACGTCACCGATGCTCGCTGCCGATGACGACCGGTGGCTCGATCGGAAGGGGTGGCGGAGCATGGAAGGTCACCAGCATGCGCCGGAACCGCTGGAGTGGGGTGAGGGGCAGCTGCCGTTGCGAGCCCCGCGCGAAACGACGCTCGATGTAGTACTGCCCGACCGTCAACACCGAGGTCATGATCAGGTACCAGATGCTGGCGACGATGAGCAGCTCGAGGACGGCATACGTTGACGTGGCAATTTGGTCTGACCGAGTAAAGAGCTCGGGAAAGGCCGCAACATAGGCCAGCGATGTCGTCTTCAGCATCGAGATGGTCTCGTTGCCAGTCGGCGGAATGATGACCCGCATCGCCTGCGGCAAGACAATTCGGCGCATCAGGAGCATGCGGTCCATGCCGAGCGCCATCGCCGCTTCTGTCTGGCCGTGTTCGACCGAGATGATGCCGGCGCGCACGATCTCGGACATGTACGCGGCCTCGTTGAGGCCCAAGCCGAGAAGCACGACCACGAATGACGGGATGAGCGTATTGGTGTCCGCTTGCAGCCACAGCGAAGTGAACGGGATGCCAATCCCGATGTGGGGCAGCAGGATGTTGAGGTTGTACCAGAAGAAGATCTGAACCAGGACGGGCGTCCCGCGGAAGAACCAGATATAGATCCAGCTGACCCAGGCGACGACCCAATTGGGCGACAGGCGCATCACCGCCAGCACGATGCCCAGCACGATGCCGACCGCCATGGCGCAGACGGTCAGGACGAGCGTGAGCAGAACGCCTCGCAGGATGAGCGGGGCTGTGAAGTAATGCGCGACCGTGGCCCAGCCGCCTCCCTCCTTGGTCGGGTCGCGTGCCACCGCGGTGACGACCGTACCCACCACGTACGAGCCGATGAGGAGGACGATGACCGCAGAGATCCAGCGGCCCGGGTGCCGGACCGGGACCGCCTTGATCGCTGCCGGGCGATCCGCTACATCAGCCACACACGGCAGGTCCTAGGTCAGTAGGACGGCACGCAACCCGAGCCGATCGAGTTGTTGTCGTTGACTTTCACGTCGGCGCTGGTGATGGCGCCGGACTTGACGCCCCATTTCCCCAGCATCGTCGTATAAAAGCCGTTGTCGATCAGATACTTGACCGCCGACTGCATCGGCCCTTCCAGCGGGCTGCCCTTCGGCAGCGCGATGCCGTAGGGCGACACGCTGCATGGCTGGCCGGAAATCTTCATCTTCGACGGGTTCTGCTTGGCCTGATACTCCGCAACCGGCTGGTCGAGCCACATGACGTCGGCGCGCCCGGAGAGCAGCGCGGTGTTGGCGTCCGTCTGCTTGTCGAAGCTCAGCACCGTGATCTTCTGCTTGCCGGCTTTGGCGCAGTTATCGGTGTCGCCCGAGACCGCCGTGCCACCAACCTGCTGGCCCATGTAGCCCCAGGCGTCGCTTTCCTCCGTGGTGCCGGTCTCGACGGCGACGGTCTTGCCACACATATCGGCGGCGGTCGTGATGTTCGCGCCGCCGGATGCCTTTACCACCCATGACTCGCCGGCCTTGTAGTAGCTGATGAAATCGATGCCCTTCGCCTCGCGATCGCTCGTCGGCGTAAAGCTGGACAAGCTGAACAGGTATTTGGGCGAGCTCGCCGTGAGCTGCGGAATGATGTCCTTGAACGTCACGTTGTTGAAGTTGCAGGTGATCCCCATCACCGTGCAGATGTTCTTGCCAAGGTCGACGTCCCAGCCGATGAGGGCGCCCGACGCGGTATCGACATACTCATTCGGCGGGTAGGTGGCGTCGGTCGCGATCTGAACCGGCGAGGTGACCGACGAGGGGACCTGGCTCGCGATGCTGGTGACCTTGGTGAGACCCGAGCTGGCTCCCGGCGATGAGGTCGTTCCGCCGCATGCCGCAACCAGGAGCGCCACCGCGACGATGACCAGATGCAGTCGCTTCAATGCTTATCCTCCCTACTCGGCCTGAGGGGCCGCCATCCAACGCTGCGAGAATTCTATGCGAATGCCAAAGACCCCCAACCTCGACGCCCAGATCGACGGGCCGCAGTATCTCGGCCCGGCGACGTTTATGAAGGCGCCCGCGCTCAGCGAACCGGAGGAACTCGACCGCAGCAGGCCCGACGTCGCGATCGTTGGCGCTCCCTGGGATGACTCCACCACCTATCGCCCCGGTGCACGCTTTGGTCCGCGTGCCGTCCGGGTCGCGAACTACCAGCCACCGAGCTGGCATCTCGACCTGGAGGTGGCTCCGTTCGAGATCCTCAACGTCGTTGATTACGGCGACGCCGTCTGCTATCCGGGGCTGACCGACCAGGCGCACGAGGCGATCCGGGCTCGCGTGGCGGAGGTCGCCTCGCGGCGGATCGTCCCGATGGTCATCGGCGGAGATCACTCGATCACCTATCCCTCCGCAACCGCCGTGGCCGATGCGTTCGGGCGCGGCCGGGTTGGCATCGTGCATTTCGATGCTCACGCAGATACGGCGCGACAAACCTGGGGCAATCTGGCGTCACACGCCACGCCGATGCGACGGCTGATCGAATCGGGGGCGGTGCCCGGCCGGAATTTCGTTCAGCTCGGGTTGCGCGGCTATTGGCCGGAGAAGGCAACGCTCGACTGGATGCGAGACCAGGGCATGCGCTGGCATCTGATGGGCGAGTTGCTCGACCGTGGCATCGAGACGGTGATCGCCGAGGCGATCGACCAGGCGCTCGATGGTCCCGAGTTCATTTACCTTTCGGTGGACATCGACGTTCTCGATCCCGGGTTTGCGCCGGGCACCGGAACTCCGGAACCCGGAGGTATGCAGCCGGCGGACCTGCTACGCGCCATCCGCAACATCACGCTTCGAACCGACCTCGTCGCCATGGATGTGGTCGAAGTCTCGCCGCCGTATGATCATGCCGAGATCACGGCGCAGAACGCCAACCGCTGCATACTGGAGGCGATCTCGGCGCTGGCTGTGAAGAAATCTCGAGGAGGGAAAGCGTGAGCACTGTTGCCGAGCCCGTTGCCCCCGGTCGCGTTGCGGAGCTGATCACCAGGGAGGAGGAACGGTTCCGCTCGGCGCGGCAACGGTCCGACGCGCTGTGGAAAGAAGCCAGGCAGTTCATCCCTCGCGGCGTGCCGTCCTCCTTCCAGGACGCCGCTCCGCAACCCGTCTTCATGGACCACGGCAAAGGAAGCCGTGTCTGGGACGTCGACGGCAACGAGTACGTCGATTTCCACAACGGTTTCGGCGTCATGGTCGTCGGCCATGCGCATCCGGAGATCGTCCGAACCATCAACGATCAGGCTGCCCGTGGGACACACTTCGCCCAGCCGGTGGCGGACGATGCGATCGTTGCGCAGGAGCTTGCCCGGCGCTTCAAGCAGCCGCAGTGGCGATTCACCAACAGCGGCACCGAGTCCACCCTCGATGCGGTCCGCCTCGCCCGCGGCTTCACCGGACGCGACCGCCTGATCAAGATCGAGGCCTCCTATCACGGCCACCACGATGCGCTCCTGGTTTCCGTTGAGCCGCCGCCCGACAAGATGGGCCCCGCCGACGCCCCGGTCTCCGTGCCCTACAGCGGCGGCACACCGCAGGCGGTTGTCGATCTGACCACCGTGGTCCCCTTCAATAACCTCGAGATCCTCGAGCGGACGCTGCAGAACCACCAGGGCGACGTGGCCGCCGTCATCGTCGAGCCGGTGATGATGAACATCGGCATCGTGCTTCCGGACCAGGACTACCTTGCTTCGGTCAAGGAGCTGGCGCATCGTCACGGCGCGCTGTTGATCTTCGACGAGGTCAAGACCGGTTGCACCATCGCCGCGGGCGGAGCGACCGAACGCTTCGGCGTCAGCCCGGACCTGGTCGCGCTCGCCAAGGCGATCGGCGGCGGGCTGCCCTGCGGCGCGGTGGGCGGCCGTGCGGACGTGATGGGCACGATCGACGAGCATAAGGTCGTCCAGATCGGCACCTTCAACGGCAATCCCCTCACAATGGCCGCGTCCAGGACAACGCTTACGAAGGTCCTCACACCCCAGGCGTACGCGCACTTCGATGCCCTCGCCGAGGCCCTCGAAGGCGGACTGCGCAAGGTGATGGACGTCTACCAGCTGCCGTTTCACCCGATCACGCTCGCTGCGCGCGGTTGCGTCACCTACCGGAGAGAACGGGTGCGCAACTATCGCGACTACCTGACGATCGATAAGAAGTACGCCTATCTCTCCTGGCTCTTCCAGTGCAACCGCGGTGTGCTGATGGCGCCGGGGGCTGAGGAGAACTGGACGCTGTCGGTCCAGCATTCGGAGGACGATGTCCTGCGCTACGTTCGCAACTTCGAGGAGATGGCCAAAGACATGACGGCGTAATGGGGCTACGCTGGCAAAGCCTCGTCGTCGACTGCGCCGATGTCAAACGCGTCGGCACGTTTTGGAGCCAGGCCTTGGGGCTGCCGCTTCAAGGGCCGGACAACGGCGAGTGGTGGATCGAGCCGGGAGGTGACCACCCCGACATCCTCTTCGAGCATGTCCCCGAGAAGAAGTCAGTCAAGAATCGGCTCCACCTCGACCTCCGACCAGCCGCAGACCAGCCGGCAGAGGTCGAGCGCCTGATCGGCTTGGGAGCGAGGCGGATCGACATCGGTCAGGGCGATGTCCCGTGGGTGGTCATGGCCGACCCCGAAGGCAACGAATTCTGCGTGCTCGCCCCGCGCTAGGCTCAGGCGACGGGAACCTTCGTCAAGTAATCGAAGATCAGCTGCGACCAGGATTCCATGTCCAGGTAGTAGCTGCGCATCGCCTCGAGCTCGAATAATGCGCCGGCCAGCTTG
>DATASI010000057.1:0-9822 GCA_036269255.1 Candidatus Dormiibacterota bacterium | reverse complement strand
GATGGATCGCGGATTCGGATTCTTGAGCGGCGAGGACGGCAAGGAGTATTTTTTCCACCGGTCGTCCGTCGAAGGCTCGTTCGAGGGGTTGCAGGAGGGGCAGAAGGTGAGCTTCGACATCGAATCGTCGGCTCCCAAGGGCCCGCGGGCCTCGCGCGTGCGGGTCGCCTAACAACCACAAACCCAGAATCCGAAAAGGCCCGGGACGTTTCGCCGGGCCTTTTTGTTTGTCTGTTAGCGCGGTTTTTCGGCGCGGATGTGCGCGCTGCCGATTTTCCCGGAGCCGTCCGGCAGCCCGGCCTCACCAGGGCCAAAGCTGTTCGTGACCTCGATGTCGATGTTGCTGAAACCGGCAGCGCGCATGGCATCGCGATAGGCATCCACCGGAATGGTTCCGGCGACGCATCCCGCCCAGGCATCGAGCGCCGACTTGACCACCACTGGCAACGGTTCGAGCTCCACCATGTCAGAGACCGCGAAGCGCCCGCCTGGCTTGAGCACGCGGAAGGCCTCGGTGAGAACCGCCGATTTATCGGCGGCGAGGTTGATGACGCAGTTGGAGATGACGACATCCACGGATGAGGCCGGTAGTGGGATGGCCTCGATCGTGCCTTTGAGAAAGGTCGCATTGGTGACCTGGGCACTGGATTTATTGTCGTTGGCGAGCGCCAACATCTCGTCGGTCATATCGAGTCCATAGGCATGTCCGCCAGGCGAAACCCGGCGAGCGGACAGCAACACATCGAGGCCGGCTCCACTACCGAGGTCGAGCACCGTTTCGCCGGGGTGCAATTCGGCAAGCGCGGTTGGATTGCCGCAGCCGAGGCTGGCGCCGAGCGAGAGGCCCATGCTGACAAGTTCCTCCTTGGAATATTCGTTCTCGGCGATGGGGCCGCTGACGGCGTCCGTGCCGCCGCAACAGCTCGGGTCACAACAGCTGCCGCGGTCGCGCATCGTGATGGCGGTCTGCGCGTACCTGGCTCGAACCGATTCGCGAATGCTCTCCATGATCACCTCATGCGATTATGTTTGAATCAATTGACGTTCGTCGATGGGAGCTTAGCAACTCCATAGACCATTGTCAATGGAGTTGATTGCGAGGCTCAAAGACGCGGGTCTCGTCGACATGCGGTCCCGGATGGAGGAGCTCGCCCGGCAGCTCGCCTGAGCGCCAGCGCTCGCAAACTTCGCCGGCTCCGGTGGTTATTGCAGTGTGGATGCCCTCCAGGGTTGGCGCCAGCACGCCCAGCCGGAGCTCGATCGCAGCCCTGACCACGAGTTCAAACGCGAGATTCGCGAGCACTACGATCGGCTGGCGAGCCGCCGCGATCACTGGTACCGGCGGAACCGCCGCTATCACGATTACATCGAGCGCTCGTTAACGCGCCTGCTGCCGGCCGGGCAAGCGGTGCTGGAGCTGGGTTGCGGAACTGGCAACCTGCTGGGGGCACTCCGCCCGCAGACCGGATATGGGATCGACCTCAGCCCGGCAATGGTCGAGATCGCCCGCCGGAAGTATCCAACCTTCCGCTTCGACGTCCAGGACGCGGAGCAGCTCGAAGGCGGGCCCAAGCTCGATATCGTCGTCGCCTCCGACCTGGTCGGCGAGCTGCTCGACATTACCGCGATGCTCGAACGGGTGCAGGCGGTCAGCCGGGCGGAAACCCGCCTTGTGCTCACCTTCCACAACCCGGCGTTGGAGGGTTTGCTGCGAGTTGGGCAGCGCGCGGCTCTGACCATGCCACCGGCGCGCCAGAACTGGATCGGCCCGAATGACGTCCTCGATCTACTCGCCCTTTCCGACTTTGAGACCGAGCACGTGCAGACCGGCTTGCTGCTGAGCGCGCTGCTTCCGGGCCTCGAGGCGACGGCCGACGCGATCCCCGCGACCACGCCGGTGCTCGGCTGGCTCAACGCGGTGACCATCGTCGTGGCGCGGCCGCGCCGCCCTCGCACCCAGACGTGGCCGCTGAGCTGCAGCGTGATCATTCCGTGCCGGAACGAGGTCGGAAATATCGAGGCGGCCGTCGCCCGGATGCCGGTGATGGGCTCGTCAACCGAGATCGTCTTCGTCGACGGTGCCTCCTCAGATGGCACCCCCGACCGCATCGAGGAGATGCGGCGCCGTTATGCGGGCGTCAAGCCGATCAGGCTGATCCACCAAGTCGAGGCGCCGGCCGCAACGCAGGCGAGCCTCGGGGCGACCGAGGCGCCGGCGGCCATGCTCAAACTGGGCAAGGGGGATGCCGTTCGCAAGGGCTTCACGGCGGCGCGCGGCGACGTGCTGATGATCCTCGACGCCGACCTCACCGTTCCGCCGGAAGATCTGCCGCGCTTTTTCAACGCGATCGCTGCGGGGAAGGCCGACTTCGCCAACGGCAATCGCCTGCTCTACCCGATGGAGGAACGGGCGATGAAGTTCATCAACTATGTCGGCAACAAGTTCTTCGGGAGCCTGTTCACCTGGATGCTTGGACAGCGGATCCGGGACACCCTCTGCGGCACCAAGGCGCTGCGCCGCGAATCGTACGACCGCATCGTTGCGGGTCGTGCCGAGTTTGGCGATTTCGATCCCTTCGGCGACTTCGACCTTCTGTTTGGGGCCGCTCGGCTGGGGTTGCGAATCGTGGACGTCCCGGTCCGCTATCGCCGGCGGCGAAGCGGCGTCACCAAGGTGCGGGTGGTGCGCCACGGCCTGCTGCTGCTGGCGATGTCGGCGGTCGCCTTTCGGGCGTTCAAGCTGCCCGGCTGGCTCGGTGGTCGCCGATGACCGAGGCGCCCAGCGGCTGCCCGGTTTGCGGCGACGACCGGCGAGTGCCGGTGGTCGAGCAAAACCGACGGCAGGTCGTTCGCTGTGCGCGCTGTCGTCAGCAGTACGTCTGGCCGGTTCCCTCGCAGACCGAGCTGGCCGCGATTTATGACCGGAGCTACTACTGCGGCGGACACGAAGCCCTGGGCTTCAGCGATTACGATGCCCTGGCCGCCGCCCGCAAGCGAATGTTCCTTGGCCACCTGCATCGCGTCGAGCCGTACACGCGGGGCCGGCGCGTGCTCGATGTTGGCTGCGCCACCGGCGACTTTCTCGCCGTCGCGCAACGACAGGGTTGGGAGGCGATTGGTGTCGATCCATCGCCGGCGCGCGAGCAGGCCACGGCCGCCGGCCTGCCGATCGTGGGCCACACCCTGGACGACGCCGAGGTTTCCGAGCAGAGCCTCGACCTGATCACCTTCTGGGACGTCCTCGAACACCTCCCCGACCCGGTGCGGACTCTTCGCCGGGCCGCGTCGCTGCTGACCCCTGATGGGATCGTCGCGGCGACCGTGCCAAACGCGGGCAGTGCCGTCGCCCGAATCAGCGGCCGCCGTTGGTTCGGCTACAAGACCGCCGGAGAACATCTGCAGTTTTTCACGGCGGCAACCATCCGCCGAAGCTTTGAGGCCGCCGGCTTCGACGTCCTCGTCCAGCGGCCGGTCCCCTGGAGCTGTTCGGTCGGCTTCGTGCTCGATCGTGCTGCGCTCTACCTCGGCCCACCCGGGCGCCTGGCGAACACGGTCCTGGGCTCGAGCGGGCTGAGCCGATTGACCGTCGATGTACCGCAGGTCAATCAGTTCATCTGCGGCCGGTTGCCCACCGCGCCCGCCCTTGCCGCATGAGCTGGCGAGGCCGCATCGATCGACCGGCGCTGAACCTGATGCTGCTGATCGGGCTCGCGCTCAACCAGCTGCGGGTGGCGGTGACCAGTTGGGGCATCACGCTCTGGCGCCCGGGCTTTGCCGACTTCGGCAATTACTACCTCTACGCCCGCGTCGGCCTGCATCAAGGCTGGAGCCATCTCTACGATGTCGGGGCGCAGCACACCGAGTGGCTCAAGATGGGCGGCGCGGCGGTTGTTCCGTGGTTTCCCATCATCTACCCGCCGCCGATAGCGTGGATTGTCGTGCCGTTCACCTTGCTTCCGCTGCCGATGGCGTTCGCGGCCTGGAGCGCGCTGCTGGTGGGTTGCCTGCTGGCCACCTGGAGGCTCGTTGCTCCCCTTCGTCCGCGAATGACGCGCTGGACCATGCTGGCCGGCATGCTCGTCATCGCGGCCGTTCCCTACGCACTTCTCCTGGGCCAGGTGCTCATCATCGAGCTGGCCGCGCTGGCGATCGCCTGGCGCCTGCTCGTCAAGCGGCACGATCTTCTGGCGGGCGCGGTGCTGGTCGCGCTCGTGTTCAAGCCCCAGATCGCCTTCCTGGTGCCGGTTGCGCTGCTGGTCATTGGCCGCTGGCGGGCGGTGGCGGCGTGGGCAGCTGGATCCGCCGCCGTCGCCGTCATCGCCGTGATCACGACCGGGCTCGACGGGCTTGCGACCTACGTCGGTCGTCTGGGCGATGCGGCCGCGGCCGCTCCCCAGTTTTTCGTTCCGACCCAGCTGACCATCGCCGGCTTCATCGGCCGCGGCCCCTTGATGATCGGCCTGGCTGCCGTCGTCATCGTCCTCACCGTGACCGCGGCCCGACGAACGCGAGCGGACGGGCCCGGGCTGCCGATGGCTTGCGCCCTCGTCGGCTCGATGCTGATCACGCCCTATATTCATTCCCAGGACCTGGCGTCGCTGCTGCTGGCCGGTGGCATCGCGCTCCGAAGCCGCCTGGACCGGCGTCAGGTCTGGCTGATGGCCGCGGGGTATGTGCTGTTGCTGGCGATCTCGTACTGGGGAAACGGGAGCCTCGGCAGAGAGCTGGGCGCGATGCTCTTACTCGGCGAGACGGGTTTTCTGCTGCTGGCCGCCCTGAACCCGCCCTCAGGCGGCGCGATGGAGCGTCTCAGTGCCCTCCCGGAGGTACCACTCGACCGTACGGCGTAGGCCCTCGGCGAACGGTACCGTGGCCTCGAATCCGAACCGTTGGCGGGCCCGGCTCACATCCAGCTTCCTGCGTGGCTGCCCATCGGGTTTGCTGGCGTCCCATACGACCTGGCCTCGATAGCCGGTCTCGGCGACGATGCGGTCGACCAGTTCCCGAATGGAGATCTCTTCGCCCGAGCCGACGTTAACGGGTTCCGGGCTGTCGTACGCCTCGGTGGCGAGCACGATCGCCCGCGCCGCATCGTCCACGAAGAGGAACTCGCGCGTCGGACGGCCGGTGCCCCACACGGTGACGGTTGGGCTGTTCTGCGTGCGAGCCTCGACGCACTTACGGATCAGCGCCGGGATGACGTGCGACGAGTCGAGATCGAAATTGTCCCCGGGGCCATAGAGGTTGGTTGGGATCAGGAAGATCGCATTCAGTCCGTACTGCGTCCGGTAGGCCTGCGCCTGGACGAGCAGCGCCTTTTTGGCGATGCCGTAGGGGGCGTTCGTCTCTTCCGGGTAGCCGTCCCAGATGGCGCCCTCCGTAAACGGCGCGCTGGCGAATTTTGGATAGGCACACACGGTGCCAAGCTGCACGAATTTCTCGATGCCGGTTCGGCGCGCTTGCTCCATGAGCTCGATGCCCATGATGGCGTTGTCGTAGAAGAAGCGCCCGGGGTTGGCCCGATTGGCTCCGATCCCGCCCACCCGCGCGGCCAGGTGGATCAGCACCGTGGGGCGTTGATCGCGGTAGAGGCGGGCCACGTCAGTTTGACGGGTGAGGTCGTAATCGCGGCTCGAAAAGACGTGCAGCGCCGCGGGACGCTTATCCTCGAGCAGCGCCACGACGCGCCGTCCCAAAAAACCGCGACCACCAGTGACGGTGACACGCTGGCTTCTCCACCAATCTCGGCTGCCGTCCTCGTTGATGACGACGCTGTAACGCCGGCGGTTGTCCCAAGCTTTCAGACGTTGGCCGCCGTCCGCGATTGTCGGCTAGGGCAACCAGATCTCGCTGGCGGACTGGACATCGGTGATCCACCAGCGACCATCGATATCGACCAGCGTGTAGTGGTAATAGCCGAGGAAGCGATGGGTGGTCCGCCGGCCGAGGCCGACCCCTTTCTCCGCGTCCGGCACCAGCCGGTAGATCCACTCTTCCTTTGTGGTGACGTTGACGTTTTGCGGGCTGGCCTCCAAACCATAGGCGGAAAGCTCGACCTTGCCGATCTGGAGGTAGGCGGTGTAGGAGACATCGAGGACCTCACAGGTGATGTCGAGGCGAGCCGCGGGAAAGGATTCGAAATCACCCGAGAGGTCGTGGGCGACCTGCGACAGCATTGGTTCCAGGTAAACCTCGCGGAGCACATCGGCGTCGCGATTGTTGTAGGCCTGCTGGTTCAGCTTGATCGATCGCAGCACCGTGTCCTTGATCGCCGAGACATTGAAGGCCGTCTCCCGCTGCACGGATAGAGCGTAGCAAAGGGTATGCAACGGCGCGCCAGCGCCGCGGCCGGGTGACGAGTCCGTAAAGCTTTGTAAACCGGCGCCCTCTGCAGGTCGCCAGCCGGTACCGCCTGCGAAGCAATGCGTCAGTTCCGCGTCAAATCAATGCAGCGCATGGTTGCGAACGACGATCCCCTGATTCGGCGGCACTCGCCGTCAAGTTTCCGCAATCGCTTCAACTGGCGACTGTGGGTCGTCCTTGGCACGCTCACGGAGCTCTTCCTTATCTATGTGGCGCGCTGGTGGGCGCCGTCGCCGGTCACCTATTTCCTGGCGGTGCTCTTCCTGCCGGTGATGGTCCTCACCGGCTTCTGGAGCTTCAAATACTTCCGCCTGGTTCAGGAGAACCTCGAGCTGTCTCGCCGCGCCGACCAGAACCTGCAGGAGCTAACCCACTTCTTCGAGACCGCCACCGCGGTTTCGAACCTGACCAAGCTTGGCGAAGACCTCGAGACGCTGACCAGCAAGCTGGCCCGCTTGCTCGATGTCGAGATGTGCGGCTTTTTTCTCTATCAGGAAGGGCTCGAGGCCTTGATCGCTCCAGCCGCTCCCTCGGGCATGCGCGAGAGCCGGTTGTTCAATCAGATGCGCTTGAACCAGCTTCGCTTCGGCGCCAACGCCTCGACCCTGCTGGGTCGGGTCTTCGTGACACAGCAACCGATCATCATCGAAGACTGCCTGCATGACATCGAGGCCGGTCAGCTGCTCCCGCAGACCTTTGGCTACCGGGACATGCTGCTGGTGCCACTCGGCTCCGGTGGCCGCCCGCTCGGCGTGCTGCTGCTGGCGAACAAGCGGAACGGCAGCTTCAGCGGCAACTACGACGTCAAGCTGGCCGCCTCCCTCGGAGCCGAAGTCGCGGTCTCGCTGGAAAACACGTTTCTCTTCGAGCAGACTCGACAGCAAGCGCTCCGGCTGGACACCTCGATGGAGATGCTGCGCCAGGTCTCCCAGGCGCTGACCACGGTGACGGTCGGTCCCAACGCGCTGCTGCAGGGTGTCGCCCATGCCGTCCTTGGCGTATCGGGTGCGGCTTCCTGCCTGATCACGGTGACGAAGAACGGCGGGACGTCCGAACAGGTGATCGAAGTCGGCGAGGGTGTCGACGCCACGGTGAAGGGGACGCCGTCAGCCAGCGTGTCGCCAGGGCTGGTCACCCAGGTCGTGATCGAGCAACGCCCCGTGTTCTCGGAAGACATCCAGCTCGACGGACGCTTTCCGGTGGACCCGCTGGGGCAGCACCATGGCTGGCGAGCCGCTCTCGGGTTGCCCATGTTTCTCGAGCGTGAGTTCGTCGGCACGGTCTCGGTCTACTTTCACGAAGTCCGTCCCTTCGACGCCACCCTGATGCAGGTGTTGCAAATCCTGGCCAATCAGGCCGCGGTGGCGCTCGATAACGCCCGACGCTTCCAGCGGGAGCGGCAAACGATCGAAATGCTGCAGCGGGCCAACCTCGAACTGCAGGAAGCCGACCGCATGAAGTCCGAGTTCCTGACCAACATGTCACACGAGCTGCGCACGCCGCTGAACGCCATCATTGGCTTCTCCGAGATCATCCGCAGCACGCCCGAGCTGACGGAAGGCGAGCGCAACGAGTTTGCGGACACGATTCATAGCAGCGGCCGGCGTTTGCTCAAGCTGATCAACGACATCCTGGAGCTGACCCATATCCAGGCGGGGCGGCTTGAACTGCATCCCGCGCCCTGCCTGCTGGCGGAAGCGGTCGATGCGGCGCTCTCGGAAAACGCGGCCGCGGCCACCCAGAAGGATCTGACCGTCAGCTCACGGGTCGATCGGAGCCTCGAGGTCGTGTTCGATCCGCGCAGCCTGCGACATGTCGTGCACAACCTCGTCAACAACGCCATCAAGTTCACGCCGGACCGTGGGAGCGTCGTGATCAGCGCGGTGGAAACCGCGCCTGGCACCGTGGTGGAGGTGCGCGACAGCGGCATCGGGATCAAGGCCGAAGACCAACCTCGGCTGTTCGAGGAATTTCGCCAGGTCGACGGCTCGACCTCGCGGGGGTACGAAGGCGTCGGGCTGGGGCTCGCCCTCTCCAAGCGACTGGTCGAGCTACAGGGCGGCCAGATCTGGGTGGAGAGTTCGCCGGGGGCCGGCAGCACCTTTCGCTTCCTGATCCCGCGTCTCCCCATGCTGGCGAGGGTGGCATGAGCGAACCGGCTGGGTCCCCGGCCTACCCGGCGCCGCTGAGCGGCCGCCGGATCCTGGTGGCCGAAGACGATCCCGAGCGGCTGAGCGCGATTCGTGAACGTCTGCAGGGCGAGGGGTTCACCGTGATCGCTGCCCAGGATGGCCTCGAAGCGCTCGACCGGGCTCGCGAGGAGCTTCCCGATGCCATCATCCTCAATTTGCTGCTTCGGCGCATCGACGGGCTGCGTGTTTGCGAAATCCTCAAGAGCAACCCGGCGACGACGAACATTCCCGTCCTGCTGACCGCCGGCGTGCACGTCGATGCCGACGAGGGCAAGCGGGCGCTGGCCGCCGGCGCGGATCGATTTCTTGGGGATGTCGGCCCGTTGTCGACCGGCTCCGGCCGGGAGTTGGCGGCCGGACAGGACCTGGTGCAGGCGGTCCGGGGCCTGCTGGGCGCGGAACCCGAGCTCGAGCCCAAGCCCATCCTGCTGGCGATCGACGACGATCCGGACAACCGAGCGTTTCTGAGCAAGGCGGTCGCCCGGCAGGGATTCGACGTGGTCACCGCCCCCAACGCGACGCATGCCCGGCGCCTGCTCGCCGGCCGGCGGCCCGCCCTGATCTTTCTCGATGTGCAGATGCCGGAGGAGAGCGGGCTGATGCTGCTGCCGCAGATGTTGCGTGACTTCCCCGAATCGGTCGTCGTCATGATGACCGCCTATGGCTCCGAGCAGGTCGCGGCGGAAGCGCTGCGAGGCGGGGCTGACGACTACATTGCCAAGCCGATCGACCTGCAGCGCCTGCGGGAATTACTCGAGCGCAACCTGGAGAAGCAGCGACTACGGCAGGAACGGCAGAGCCTGCTGGCGCGGTTGAAAGAATCGAACCGCTACCTGATGCGCCAGCACGCCGCCCTGCGTCGCGCCGACGAAGAAATCCTTCAGGTGAACCGCCAGCTGGAGCAGTCGAACCGATACAAATCGGAGTTCCTGGCCAACATGTCGCACGAGCTGCGCACCCCGCTCAACGCCATTCTCGGGTTCAGCGAGATCCTGCTGGATCTGACCATGAACCTGACCTCGGGAGAGCGCACCGAGTTCATGCGCAACATTCACAGCAGCGGCCAGCACCTGCTGGGCCTGATCAACGACATCCTCGACCTGGCCAAGATCGAGGCGGGCAAGATGGACCTCAAGCCCGAGGAGCTTGGTGTGGCCGAGATGGTCCAGAAGGTGAGCGCGATCCTCGAGCCGATGGCGCGGCAGCAGGGCCTGCAACTGACCACGGTCGGCGTCGCGGAGGCGGGCCTGATCCAGGCCGATCGGAG
>DATASI010000056.1:0-8521 GCA_036269255.1 Candidatus Dormiibacterota bacterium | reverse complement strand
GCCCTCGACCAGCTCGCGCTTGGAATAGAGGTCGAGGAGATCCTTGGCTACTTCCTCGACGGACTCGCGCACCTTGCGCTTGGCGCGATCCCACTCGCCCGATCCGAGCCGCTGGAGCTTGGGGGAGGCATCGCCGCCGGCCACGTATTTCTGCACCCGCTCCAGGTGTTCGACCGGCACGTACAGGCGATCGCCGTCGGCGTACTCGAGCTGCATGTACTCGCGTTCCTGGCCCGCCTCCCCCATCACCCGCATGCCGACAAACCGCCCGATGCCGTGATCCACATGCACCACCAGGTCCCCCGGCTCGAACTCCAGTTGCCAGGTGGTGGTTCGCGCGCGAATGACGCCGCGACGCACCCGCTGTCGAAGTCCACCGAAGAGGTCGGTGTCGCCGTAGACATCCAGCTGGGCGGTGGGAATGCGGAAGCCCTGCGCGACGGCGCGGTCGCCAAGCACCACCAGGCCCGGCATCAGGGGCGTCTGCGACCAGACGAACACCCCGCCTGCTGGGAAGACGTCCCGATCTTCGAGCAGCTCGCGCAGGCGCCGTTCCTGCTGGGTCACGATCAGGATCCGCGACTGTTCACGCGCGTCGGTGCGAACGCGGTCCGAGAAGGCATCGATGCGTCCGGCATAGGCGTCGACCGCCTCGAAGCCCAGATCCAGGGACTCCGGCTCGCCGGTGCGGGCCACGTCCAGCGTTCGCCAGGCGGCGGCGCTGGCATGCAGTTGCTCAACCGTCACCAATCCCGTGCGCAAGCCCTGGGGTAGCTCGCCACGCTCGACCTCGGTCGAGATCAACTCGGAGAGTTCCTGCTCACGTTGCTGCGCCTGGCTTAGCGACCGTCGCGATTCGATCGACAACACCATCGCATCTGCCGGCAGGTGCGCCAGCAGGGTTGGCTGCTGCGGATCCAGGTACGACTGAAAGCCCTCGATGCCATCGAAGTAGGCGCCGTTGCGAACTCGCTCGATGTCAGCAAGCCACTGGTCGCGGACCTCCGGCAGGCAGCGGCTGAAATCGAGCTGGGCGAGCAGTTGCTCAGCGCGAGCCACCGACTCGGGCGTCAAGATCAGCTCGGCCGCCGGCATCACGCGGATCTCGCCGGCTTCGGCTACCGAGCCCTGGCTCTCGACCTCGAATTCACGGAGCGACTCCAGCTCATCGCCGAAGAACTCGGCGCGGACCGGGCGCCGCCGGCCGGGCGGGAAGCAATCCAGGATGCCGCCTCGCAGGCTGAACTCGCCACGCCCTTGCACCAGCGCTTCCCGCCGATACCCGAGCGTCGTCAGGCGGTGGAGCAGATCGTCGAGCGAGTAGCTCTGGCCGACCCTCAGGCTGAACGCCCAGCGCTGAAGCGCCTCCGGCGACAGGGTTGGTCGGGTCATCGCCGCCCATGAGGTGAACGCGACGAGGGGTCCGCCGGTTCGCAGCGCGTCGAGTGTCTCGAGGCGCCGGCGAACGGTCTCCTCGTCGGGCGCCAGCCGGTCGAAGGGCAACGTCTCGACCGCGGGGAAGACCACCGTGCGCACGTCGTCGCGGAACCAGGCCCGCGTTTCCTGAAATGAGCCTTCGGGATCGGGCACGAGCGCCAGCACCGGACGCCCGGAACGGCGCGCCAGCCAGGTCGCGAAGACCGGCAGGGCGCTGAGCGGCAGGCCGTGCGCCTGCAGGCTTTGGGCGGGCGCGCTCCACCAGGCTTGCAGCCGGTTGGGAGCCGGCAGCCGGTCGATGAGGTCGAGCAGGGTATCGGTCATGAGAGTTTCGGCCACGCAAAAATGCGCCCGCGGTCAAAAACCGGGGCGTGTGGATCAGCCTACCATCGATGGCCGCGCGCTAAACCAGATCGAATCCGTAGTCGAGGAGGGCGGATGCTTCCTGAAACACTCGCGGCGATCCAAGCACCACCACCATCAGGTGGCGGCCGCCGCGGGTTGCCGTCGCGATCAAGCAGCCCCCGGCATGCCCTGTCCAGCCGGTCTTGAGCCCGGTCGTCCCCGGATAGCTGCGGAGCAAGTCGTTGAGGTTGTAGAGCGCGTAGGCGTGGTGCGTGGCGGTTGCCGCCAGGGTGATCCGCGCTGTCGACGCGAGCGATGCCACCTCCGGATAGCGCGACGTCAGCAGGGTTGCCGCTCGGGCAAGGTCGGCGGCGGAGGTGAAGTGTGCCGGATCGTCGAGGCCGATCGGGTTGACGAAATGCGTGTCGGCCATGCCCAGTGCGGCGGCCTGGCGGTTCATCCGATCGACAAACGTCGCCCGCGAGGTGACCGCCTCCGCCAGCGTGATCGCGGCGTCGTTTCCAGAATTCAGAAACAAGCCATAAAGCAACTCGCGAACCGTCAGCCGCTCGCCAACCTTCAGTCCCATCCGGGTCGAGTCCCAGGGCAGTTGGTTGATGGAGGCCGGCACCGTCACCAGTTGGTCCAGCCGCATCGCGTCGAGCGCGACCAGCGCAGTCACGATCTTGGTCAGGCTGGCGGGCGCGAGGCGAGCGTGGGCATTGAGCTGGAAGACGTCCGACTTTGCATCCAGGTCGATGACGAGCGCCGCGCGGGCCTTGATCGACGGCGTCGCGGGCGCCGCTCGAACGTAGACCTGCACGGGGCTAGCCGTGCCGGTGTTGGGCAGGCTGGGCGCGAGCGGGACCAGCATCGCCAGCAGCAACAGCCAGATCGCCATCTGGCGACCACAAAACCATCTGCCTTCGGGTCAGGCAAGGGCCGTGTGGCCTACCGCGACGGCGTCGACCCAACGGCGATCTCCGTTTTCCGCTCGCCAGAGCCAGTATTCACTTCCCCAGAGCAGCACGGTCTCGACGCCGGTTTCACCGAGCAGCTCGAGCAGCGCGCCGATGCCCTCCGGCGCGAAGGTGAGCGGATCGCCGTGCGTGGCGCGCCGCGCCTCCCACGGCTCCGCCTGCGCCTCGGTTACCCACAGCCGTTTTCCCTGGGTGATGGCAACCTTCCGCCAGTGCCGAACCCAATCGAACTGGTCGGCGGCCGCGGTTGAGATCCGCGCCTGACCCGCCGGATCGACCCAACCGATCGAGCGATAGATGTCGACCCCGAGGATGTCTCCGCGGCGCAACACGGCCAATGCCTCCCGCTCCGCCGGCACCACGAGCCCAAGCCGCCGCCTCCAGCCGGACTGATGGCGGCTCGATGCCAGGTCGAGGTCGGAGCTGAAATGCCCGAAGGTCGTCACCAGGAGCGGCCGCCCGGGATCCAGGGATCGCACCAGCGTCGCCTGGCGGCGGACCACCCGTCGCCTGATCCAACGCTGCTGTGGACCTGACCGATTGAAGGGCTCGTTTTCCAGCTGCCAGGCGGTCAGCGACCGCCGGGCTGCATAGCGTTGGACGGTGTGGCGGACCTGATCGAGGGCAGCGGCCACCGCTCGGGGATCATCGGGGCCGAGGTCGTCCGGGAGATAGAACTCCGGCCAGCCCAGGGCCTTCATGCCCACCGTCAGCACCACCGGCTGGCCGACGCGATCGGCATGATCCAGCAGCCAATCGAGATGACGCCAGCCAAACTGTGCCACCTCTCGCCACGACGCCGAGAGCCTCACGACCGACAGGCCCATCGCACACAGGCGAGCGAAGGCCTGTTGATAGTCCAGGCCCAGCGCTTCCGCTCGCCAGCGGGTAAAGCTGGTCCCCAGCGCGGCCACGGGGAAAGGCTACGCAGCCGGCTCGGCCGTCAGCGCAGGGGCGTCCGCCTGAGCCGGCCGCACACGGCGGCGGACGACCACCGTCGCCACCAGCCAGGCCATCCCGACCGCGATCAGGATGTCGCCGGCGCTCGCGATCCCAGGAAACGGCGCAGGCAGCTGCAACCGGTCGTCAAGCCAGGGCAGCATGGTCTGCGGACCGGCGACAACGTAGGTGTTCGCTGCTCCAAGGCCTGACATCAGGCCCGAGCCTTCCACCGGCATGAACCCGCCGTTGAACGCGCGGACCACCTCATTGCAGGCGGCGCCGGCAGCGCAGCAGAGGACCGGATAGGCGCGTTCCGACAGGGCCCAGGTTCCGGCGGCGACGGCGACACCGAGTGGAAGCAGCCAGGCGAACGGCAGCGGCGCAATCAGCCCCAACAGCAAGCAGACGCCGCCCGCAAGCGCACCGCGCTGCGGGATGCGGTCCCCGCTCCGGAAGAGCCACGGCAACGACCCACCGGCCACGACCGCAATCCCGATGCCGGTGACCGCGACCAGCGCGCCGTCCGCCAGCTTCAACGCGGCCGGCTGAAACGCGGCCGTCCGCCAGGCCATCGCGAGGAGGACGCCCAGCAGTTCGAGCGACAGGGCAAAGCGCCGCTGATCGGCGAAGGCGAGGGCAAACCGTGAGCCGCTGAAGACGGCCTCGATGCGCGAACCGAGCAGCGGGCCGAGCGCGTAGTAGACAAAAACCAGCACCACCGTGGCCGCGGTAAAGTGCGCCGCGTCTTCGAAGCCGACCGCCCGGAAGGTCGCCGCGCCGATCACCGCGGCCAGCATCCACTGCGCCGTCGCGCTCACCTGGGTGGACCAGGCTTGACCCTTCAGCGCGCTCCCGAGCGGCGCGGCGACCAGCACCACGAGCATCGTGATTTCTGGATGGCGTCGAAACATGATGATGGCGGCGACGAGCGCCACCCGTGGCAGCTGCCCCCAGCTCGCATCCGGCGGCGAGCCCAGCAGGTAGTCGTCCACGACGCACATCCCGATAAAGCAGATCCAGGCCCAGGGCGCCTCGTAGGGACGGGCGCCCGGGAGCCAGGCCAGGGCACCGCCAAGGAGGGCAACCACGCCCGCCGTCCAGAGGAAGGCGCGCATCGCCCGGGCATCCAAATTCGGCTGGGGGATTCGCACGGCTGGCGAAAATGCAACGCGGCAGCCCGATCGCCCTTTTCGGTGCTTTAGGCTACGGGCGATGTTCCGCCGGAAGGTGTCGCCCCCAGCGCTCGATCGGTGGCTCGTGGTGGGACTGGGGAACCCCGGTCGCGAATACGAACAATCCCGTCACAACCTGGGCTTTCGCGTTGTCGACGAGCTCGCCCGCCGTCGCGCCGGTCGGGTCACCGATCGAGCCGCCCGGTCGCTGACCGGTCGAGTCCGACTTGGCGACCACGACGTCGTGCTGGCCAAACCGCAGACGATGATGAACCTGTCGGGTCAGGCGCTGAAGGCGCTGCGCGCCAGGTACGACGTTCCGCTCGAGCGCACGCTGATCGTCCATGACGAGCTCGATCTGCCCTTTGGCCGGTTGCGCATCCGAAAGGGCGGCAGTTCGGCCGGAAACCACGGCCTCGACTCGGTGATCGCCTCGCTCGGGACCAAGGACTTCGCGCGCGTCCGGCTCGGCATCGGCAAGCCGCCCGGCGACGGGGTCGACCACGTCCTGAGCCCGTTTAGCGGCGTTGAACGCGAGCAGCTCCCCGACATGATTCGACGCGCTGACGATGCCGTCGAGATAGCCGTCGAGCACGGCCTGGATCGCGCCATGACCGATTTCAATCGCGCGCCCTGAGGAAGAACGCCAGCACGGCCAGCGCCGCGACACCGGTGAGCGCGCCGCCCATCCAGACCGCCGCCGCCGGCCCCCAGAGATGGGCGACCACACCGGCCCAGATGTTGCCGATCGGGGTCACGCCGATGAAGAGCATCGAGTAGAGGCTCACCATTCGCCCCTGCATGCGGTCCGGCGCGCGCACCTGGACGAAGGTGTTGGTGCCGATGGAATACACCGCGAACGCCCAGCCGATCACTAGCAGCAACACCACCGACTGCCAGTAGCCGGGAACGGTGAGAAATGCCAGTTCCATGGCGGCAAAGAGCAGGCCGCCGAGCACGATCCGTTTGGGCTCGAGCAGCCACGCCCCGGCCGCCGTCATGGTCAAGGCTCCCACCAGCGAGCCGGCGCCCTGGGCCGCGAAGAGAAATCCCAGCACGTCCGCGTTGGCATGCAGCACCAGGCGGGTGAACAGCGGCAGCACGAGATTGAAATTCGCCCCGAAGGTGCCGGCGACGAAGAGCAGCAGGAACAAGCCGGCGAGTGACGGCGTGCGGCGGACATAGCGGAGCGCTTCCTTGATCAGCTCCAGCGCCGTCTGGGGCGCCCCAATGCTCACGGGCCGGCGCCGGATCGTCATCAGCGCCGCGATTACGCCGACGTAGCTGGCGGCATTGAGCCAGAAACACGCCGCCACCCCAAAGACTGCGATCGCCACGCCACCGATCGCCGGGCCGACGATGCGTGCGAGATTGAAGGCGGTGGAGTTGAGCGCCACGGCACTCGCCAGCTCGCCGCGCCCAACCATCTCGAGCACGGTTGCCTGGCGGGCCGGGAAATAGATCGCCTGATTGATGCCGAGCACAGCCGCCAGCACCAGCACGATCGGCAGATTGATCCGTCCCGTTGCGGTCAGCACCGCGTAGACACAGGCGCCGATCAGCGACACGGCCTGCGTCAGCAGCAGCACATCGCGATGCGGAAAGCGGTCGACCAGCGTCCCGGCATAAAGGCCGAAGACGAGCACCGGCGCGTAGCTGCAGGCGCCGAAGACAGCAAGCGCGAAGGCCGAGTCGTGCGAGAGTTGCAATACCAACCAGGCGGCCGCGACCGACTGCATCCAGGTGCCGACGACCGACACGGCCTGGCCGATGAAATAGCGGCGGAACTCTCCGTACTGAAGCGCCGAGATCTGGAGCGCGGCTCGACGGCGCGGTTCGACCGCAGAGGAAGGAGGGCGAATGCTCTTCAGTTTAACGGCGATCTTTCAAATCGCGGTCAGGCCCAGTGGAAGAGATGCCGGCCGAAGAGCAGGATCCCCACGCAGGCGGCGCCGACGGCGGCGACCAGCACCGCGGCGGCGGCCACGTCCTTAGCGCGTCCGATCATCGGATGATGTTCGGGCCACGCGTAGTCGATCAACACCTCGAGGGTCGTGTTGAACAACTCGGCGGCGATGACGATCGCCACACAAACCAGCAGCGCCACGAACTCGAGTGACGAGAACCGAATCAGCACCGCCAGGATCAGCGCCACCAGCGCGACCAGCAGGTGAACGCGCAGATTGGCCTGTGATGACACTGCCCAGGAGAGGCCGCGACCGGCGTGGCGGAAGCTGTACAGCGTCCGGCGGAGGTCGACCCGGCGAGCCCGGCCCGGACTGCCGATGCGCTCTGCTTCAAACTCCGCATCCGAATGCGGCATCATTGCCCCGCTTCGAGGATTCGGCTCGTGAGTACCGTCATCTTGGCCTCTTCGGCCGGCTCGGCATGGTCGTAGCCGAGCAGGTGCAGCAGGCCATGCACGGCAAGCAAGCGGACCTCGTCGTTGATTGGATGGCCGGCCTCCTTCGCCTGCCGGCGGGCGCGCGGCAGGGAGATGACGATGTCTCCCAGCCAGTGCTCGGTACCGGGCGGTGCCTGGAAGCGCTGGTCAGAAGGCTTCTCCTGGGCCGCGAACGCCAGCACATCCGTCGGCTCATCGAGACCGCGGTAGCGACGGTTGTACTCACGCAGGTGCTCATCGCCGGTAAGGGTCAGCACCGCGACGCTCTCGGTGGGCAATTTCAGGAGCCGTGCGCCGGCTTGGAGGGTCGCCTTCAGCCCATCCAGATCAACGCCCGACGCCAGTGCAGCGGGGCCCCAGCGGCTCATCTGGATGAGCACGGGGTTATGGTACCCGGCTGCTACGCGTTGCGCGGAGTTTGCGGCTTGCTGTCGCTACGGCCGGCGATGTAGCGAATGCCGATCAAGCCGGCAGCCAGCAGCACCCAGACCAGCAGGATCCAGTCCTGCGGCACCGCCGAGCGACGGCCGAGGTCGGCGGCCAGCGCATCAGCCAGGATGAAAAGGCCGATCAGGAGCAGGCCGATCCCTTCCATTCGCGTGCGCGTCCGGGTTACATCGAGACCGCGCCGAAGGAACTTGGGGATTTTGCCGAACCCGATCATCGACACGGCCGGCACGATCACGGCCGCCGAGGCCACATAGGCAAGCACGATGACTGAATCTGAAAGGAGCACCAAGGGCATATCGCCGCGGAACTGCAAAGGTTGCGCCGAAGCGGCCGACGAGCCGAGTCCAACTCGGAAACGCGCCTGTGACGGCGAATTGGGACGCTCCATCCTACCCTCCCCCGCAAAAGAGGGAGGCCGGTCATGACGTGCTGGGGCGAGTCCGGGCGCTGGGCCGCAGAATCGGGATCGTCTTCTCGTCGTCTTCCAGCGTGCCGTCGTGCCCACCACCGGTGGCGTCGACGCCGGCGCCGGAGCCGACCGCCTCACCCTTCGCCGCCGGATATTCGATCCGGGCGTGGTAGATGCTGACCACCATGTTGGACATCGCCTCCTCGATCAGCAGCAGGTCGCGGAACGAGAGGTCGCATTCGTCCAGCTGGCCGTCACGAACGAACCCCTGGATCATCCGGTGGACATGGTCCCGGATGCCTTCGGTGCTCCGATCCTTGAGGGTTCGTGCCGAAGCTTCGACGGTATCGGCGATCATCACGATCGCCGCTTCTTTGCTGCG
>DATASI010000055.1:0-19701 GCA_036269255.1 Candidatus Dormiibacterota bacterium | reverse complement strand
GAGGCCTGGGAACTCGAAGCGCGTCTTGGGCTGTTGCTGCGCCACCGCCTGCTCGCTCCGGCGCAGATGGGCTCCAACCCGGGCTAGAAGTTCCCGTACCTCGAACGGCTTGGCGATGTAGTCGTCGGCCCCCACCTCGAGTCCGACGACGACGTCAATGGTGTCATTCTTGGCGGTCAGCATGATCACCGGCACCTGAGTGCCGTCGGCGCGCAGCTGCCGGCAGACGTCCATGCCGGAGACGCCCGGCAGGTTGAGGTCGAGGATGACGAGGTCAGGCTCGGACTTCTCGATGATCTCCATGCCCTTCTCCCCGGTGTCGGCCTCGATCAGGTTCAGGTTTTGACCCACGCATGCCATCCGGACGACCTCCCGGGTCGGGGCGTCGTCCTCGATCATAAGAATCGTCTTCGGAAACGGCATTTGGTCGGGTCCTACTCCTTCTCCAGAAAATTCGTGACTTGCAGCATGAATTTCTTCAGTTCGATCGGCTTCGCGATATACCCCGAGCACCCTGCGGCGATCGCCTCCTCCTCGCTCCCTTTCAGCGCGTTGGCTGTCAGGGCGACCACCTTGATATCGGCCGTGGCCGGGTCAGCTTTGAGTTGGCGGGTCACTGCTAATCCATCAACGCCGGGGAGCTGCATATCCATCAGAATTAGGTCAGGCCGGAGGTGGCGAGCCTTCTCCAGGCCCTCCTGGCCGGTCGCGGCCGTGTCGACGGTCAGGCCGTTGCCCTCCAGAACCATCCGGGCGAGATCCAGGTTGGACGGATTGTCCTCGACGACCAGCACCCGGTTGTGCTTGCTGGGCCCCGGCTTGAGCGGCAGCTTGACGCTGAAGGTCGTCCCCTGGCCGGGGACGCTGTCGAAGTCGATGGTCCCGGCGTGGAGCTCGACCAGTTTCTTGGTCAAGGCCAGCCCCAGGCCAGTACCCGGGTACTCGCGATTGCTGGCGCTCTGGACCTGGTAGAAGGCGCCGAAGATCTTGTGCTGGAGCTCCTTGGGGATGCCGATGCCGCTGTCCTGGACGGCGAGGGTCAGGACCTCGTCAGCCGCCGACGCCTTGAGGATGACCTTGCCGGCGGTCGGGGTGAACTTGATCGCGTTAGAAACCAGGTTGTACAAAATCTGCTTGAACTTGTTCTTGTCGGCGATCAGGAGCACGTCCGAGGGCTCCACGGTCGAGGTGATCTCGATGTCCTTCTTGACCGCTAGCGAGCTGACGACGTTCATCACCTCGCGGACGCCGGACTCGACGCCGAATTCCTCGTAGACCAGGTCCATCCGGCCGGCCTCGATCTTGGTGAGGTCGAGGACGTCGTTGATCAGCGAGAGCAGGTGCCGCCCGCTGTTGTGGATGTTGCTCAGGCTGTCCTGCCGCTGCTTTTCGCTGAATTTGCCCGCCAGGTCGTCGCGCAGCAACTCGGAGAAGCCAAGAATGGCGTTGAGCGGCGTGCGCAGCTCGTGCGACATGTTCGCCAGGAATTCCGACTTGAGCCGGCTGACCTCGGCGATCTGGGCGTTGGCCGTCTCCAGCTCGCCAAGGTGCGCCTGAAGCTGCTCATAGAGGCGGCCGTTCTCGATCGCGACGGCGGCCTGGTTGGTGATGACCTTCAGGATGGCCGCGTCGAGTTCGGTGAAGGGATCGACCCGCTGGCGTGAGAGGGTCATCGCGCCGACGACTCGCTGTGGGGTGGCCAGCGGCTGGACCATCAGCGAGCGAGGTGAGCGGCTCTGGTCCAGGATCTTGAAGCGCGGGTCGAGCGTCGCGTCGACGATGTTGAGGGTCTCGAGCTGCTCGACGGCGTAGCCAAGGATCCCCTCGCCCAAAACGAAGCGGGCGATGTGCGGGACTTCATCTTTGTGCGGGTAGGTCGCGCACGCGGTCAGCTCGCGGCTGCCCTCATTGAGCAGGAAGACCGTGGCCGCATCGAATTGGACCATCTGTGAGGTCGCGGTCAGCATCGCCTCGATGTTCTCGTTGAGGGAAAGCGATGCAGTGAACAGACCGCCGAGCCGGTTCAGCAATTGAATCTCGGGGTCGGCAGTCACGTGCGCGACATTATAGATCAAGTTTTTTGACATAACTGCATTCGTGGTTGATGGGTTTCGATACTGCAACGTCACTCTCTGTCACGTTCTTGCGAGGTACCGCCCCAGCCACGATCGTCCGCGTAAACGAGGGAATGCCTGATTTGTCGGGTAGCATGACGCGACGATGAAGGCGGTTCGCTTCCACGAATTCGGCGGGCCGGAGGTACTGCACTACGAGGACGCCCCGCTGCCAAAGCCGGGGCCGGGAGGCGTGCTGGTCGGCCTGCGGGCCGCGGCGCTCAACCATCTCGACCTCTTCGTCCGGACTGGAGGCGTGCCCAAGACCCCCCTCCCCCACGTCGGCGGCGCGGACGGTGCCGGAGTGGTGCTGGAGAACGGACCCGGCGCTGGAACAATCGCCGTGGGAACGCGAGTCTTCTTCGATCCGGGATTGAGCGACGGCACCTGCGACTACTGCGCCCGAGGGGAGCACAGCCTGTGCGACCGCTGGGAAATCCTCGGCGAGCATCGCGACGGTACCTTCGCCCAGGCGGTCGTGCTCCCGGAGGTCAATCTACGGCCAATCCCGGATGGCATGGCCTTCGAGGACGCCGCCGCTTTTCCGCTGGTCTTTCTGACCGCCTGGCGAATGGTGGTGAGCAAGGCGCGGGTTCGGCCCGGCGAGACGGTCTTGATTCTGGGCATCGGTGGAGGCGTCGCGCTCGCCGCCTTGCAGATCGCCAAGAATGCGGGCGCTCGGGTCTTTGTGACGTCGGGCAGCGAAGAGAAGCTGAACCGGGCCCGCGAGCTCGGCGCGGACGTCTTGATCAACCACAAGACGAGCGATTTCTCCAAGGAGGTGTGGGGCCTGACGGCCAAGCGTGGCGTCGATGTCGTCGTGGACGACGTCGGCCAGGCAACCTGGGCCGGAAGCGTCCGCGCGCTCGCCCGAGGAGGACGACTGGTTACCTGCGGTGCGACCAGCGGTCCCAAGCCTGACGAAGATATCCGGCGGATCTTCAGCAAGCAAATCACGATTTACGGCTCGACCATGGGCACTCGCCACGATTGGGAGCAGCTCACCCGGCTGCTGGCTGCCGGCAGGCTCCGGCCGGTGATCGACCGAACCTATCCCCTGGAGCAGGCGGCTGCCGCCCAGGAGCGGATGGAGCGTGGCGAGCAGTTCGGAAAACTGGTGCTGACGATCCCGCCGCTCTGATGAGACGGCGCGGCGCAGCCATCCTGCTGGCTCTGCTCACCGTGAGTTGCGGCCAGCCGACCGCGACCCAGGGCCCGTCGCCACGCCATACGGCAACGCCAACGCCGACGCCGTCGCCAACCCCGGTTCCCACGCCAACCCCATTGCCGCCGCCGCCAAATCTTCCGGCGGCAGCCGGCATCAACGTGCCGGCGGGCTTTTCCTCCTACGTCTACGCGCGCGGCGTTGGGAGCGCCACGGCGATGGCGTTCGGCCCGGACGGCCGCCTCTATGTGGTGACGGCCGGCGGCTCGCTGGAGGTGGTCGGCGGACCCGGAGCGGGTGGCCAGGTGCTCTTGGGCGGTCTGCCCACCACACTGAGCCTGGCCTGGCGGGGAAACGACCTCTATCTCTCGGTTCGCGGAAGCATCCGCGCCTACCACCTCAATGGAAGCACCCTCAGCGGCGGCCGGATCGTCGCTAGCGGTTGGCCGGTCGGCAACCATCAGAACGATTGGATCGTCTCGATGCCGAATGGGGATTTCCTGGTCGGCATTGGTTCGACCTGCGACGTCTGCGTCCAGGCAGACCCGCGCAACGCGAGCGTGCTGCGTTTTCACAGCGATTGGAGCTATGCCGGAGTGGTGGTCCGCGGGACTCGCAATCCGTATGGGTTGGCGTTGCGGGGAACGACCGGCGATGCCTACGTGACGATCAACGGCCAGGATAACCTCGGCAGTCAGCCGGGTGACCACCTGCTGCGAGTGGTCGATGGCGAAGACGCCGGCTGGCCGCGATGCTGGCCGGCCTTCCCGGATGGCAGCCTGCACGGGAGTTGTGCCGGCGTGGCTTTGCCGGTCGCGGTTTTCACGCCGCATTCATCAGCGGATGGCATCGTGTTCGACGACGGCAAGGAGTTCGGGTCGGACTATGTAGACAACGCGTTCGTGACCGAATGGGGGGCCAACGTCGGCGGCCCGGTCGGCCGGCGCCTGGAGCGCGTTGTCCTTAGCGGATCGCCCGGCGCCGAGCACGGGGCGGTCACAGATTTCGCGACGGGCTTCTCGCATCCGCTGGCGATCGTGGAGGCGCCCGATGGCGGCTTGCTGATCGGTGATTACGGGACGGGGCAGATAACGGAGATCTTTCGCACCAGCTGAGTTGGGACGCACCGTACCGCCCCGCCGCCGCACTTGAAAGAAGCCGGTACCAGGCGCCGTCGCATGCCGTATCGGCCTTGTTGATCGACTCAAGGATTTAGACGACTGGCTGGCTCCGGGCGAAGCGCCGGCCAGCCCGCCCGACGCCAATCAGGGCGGGATGCTCTCTCACCGGCCCAGCCGGCAGTGGTTCGGACAAGTGATGCCCGGATCCTGGGCGCCCAACGTTGACAGCGAGGGCGTTGACGGCAAGGTTGCTGGCGTCGCCGCCATCTGCTCGCACGATCCGGCCTTCGATGAGAACGTCTTCCTTGGCCAGGTCCAACGGCTGTTCTTTGCCGTGCTCGAGGCGTGGACCGCATTGAAACCGCCCCTCAGCCAGGGCGTCATGGCATCGCTTATCTGGGAAGAACAGAAGGCGCAGATCCAGGCGTACCTCCAGCAGGGATGGCGCAACGTGCTCGACCATCTGACCTTCACGAGTGCGATCCTGGCTGGAGCTTCGAGCGAGAACGGCTATGACACGGTCACGGTTCGCATCAATGCCGGCTCGACCGACTATGACGCCGACAGGAGCGGGCGCGTGGTCCGCGGCACGATGCAGCCCTGGGATTGGACCGAGGACTGGATTTTCCAGCGACCATCGAGCGCGAGCACCGGCCAACCGGGCTCGATCACCGCGTTGGCCTGCCCCAACTGCGGCGCCTCTGTCAATGTCGACATCACCAGCAGCTGCCCGTTCTGCGACGCGGCGGTGATCAGCGGCAAGTTCGGCTGGTTGCTGACCAGAATCGACCAGATCTAGCCCAAAAACGGAAAACCGACCATCGCTCAGTGGTCGGTTTTCCTGCCCCCTGGAGGGCCCTGCTCGCCGGCAGGCGAGCAACGCTATTCTCTCACTGCCGAGGCCCTAGTGCCCGTCGAGTTTTGCCTGTTTGGTGGCTCCCCTAGTTCGAAGTTGACAGCGAGACTATCACCTTTGTACAGTGTTGATTCGTAGGCGCCTACTGCCGGAGCTTCAGGGTCGTTTCTCTCCGGCAGCAGGGCCGCTCCTCTACAGCGCTCCGGACTCGCGCAGGCTGCGAAAGCGCTCGGCACAGATCACCAGGTGATCAAGAACCTCTACTCCGAGTAACCGCCCGGCCTCCTGAAGATGCCGGGTGACCGCCAGGTCTTCCGGGCTGGGCGTGGGATCGCCGGATGGATGGTTGTGCGCGAGAATGACGCCGGCGGCGCCGAGTGTGAGCGCCGGGCCGAAGACCTCCCGCGGCTGAAGCGAGGCCACGTTGAGGCCACCGACTGCCACCCGCTCGCAGGCGACCGGCTGATTCCGAGTATTCAGGTAAAGGACGGCGAAGCACTCGCGTGGCATCGTGCGCAGGTCCTGGAACTGCAGCAGCGCCTCGCGCGGGGAGGTGACCGCCGGAGCGGCGCTGTCGGCGGGCACGTGCCAGCGGCGCGCGAGTTCGCGGACAGCCAGGAGCCGGCGGACCTGCGCCGGGCGCAGTCCATGCCGCCGTGCCGAGACCCGCAGGTCCCCGACGCGGCGCTCGACGATGCCCCCTTCAGCAAGCAGCGCCCGAACGCCGGAAAGATCTCGGTGACGGCCAAGCAGCGTCGCCAGCAGGCCCGGCTCATCGACTTCCGGCATTTGCCGATGGTAACACAAGTTTGTGTATATGCGTTTACTAACGGTTGTTGCTTCCGTGGACGACGCCCAGGACGACGACGATGATCAACACGACGATGATCAGCAGGATCACCCCGCCAACGAGCAGGCTGACCGCGGTCCGGTTGATGGTAATGTCGCGGATCGGGGCCTGGACCGAGAGCGGAGGCCCGGGTTGTATCGGTGAGCCGGCCCCCGGTGGCCGCGGGCCGAATGGCGGCGTTTTCGATTGGTCGATCTCGGGGTCGGTGTTCGGTGGTTGTTGGTTCATCCCTGCCACTCCGATGCCTGCGTGATGTTGTCGAGCACCCAGCCGAATTGGCCGGTTGTCACCGTCGCCTTGCAGTAGCTACAGACGCCCGACTCGTTGATCGAAAGCGGTGCTCCGCAGTTTGGGCACTGGGTGATCTCTGCCCCCTCCCCCACCCTGGTCCGGGCGGCACCGCTGCGGATGAAGGTCCAGTACTCGGTGAAGGGTTGATTCTGCCGAGAGCCGTAGACGAGCTTGCCGCTGTCGTCGACCTCGTAGTCAGCGGCACTCGCGTCGATACGGACCGTGACGGCGTCGAAGTTAGGATCGGTCTGGACCTTGACGATCCGTACCCCGCCGACGACCAGGTTGTCCAGGACATTCCGCTTGTGGGCGGCGAGCATCCCATCAATCTGCACCTGCCATCGGTGATAGATGGCGTCCGACACGTAGATGCGCGCCGGCTCGAGGTTACGGTCCATCCACGCCTTTTGCAGGGCGAAGAAGGCGGCCTGGCCTCGATCGAGAAAGATCTGCTGGTTGAAGTTGGGATCCGTGCTTTTCAGCGCCGCCATGTCGGCGTCGAGGGTTGACCCCGTCTGGGCCATCGGCGCGTAGGCGGGACCCCAGCCTGAAGCCGGGAGCGGCGTGCGAAAGCTCATGCGGCGATAGAGCTGGAACAGGACGATGAGGATGACCAGGAAGACGAAGAAGCCACCGCCGCCGCCGCCCAGCAGGAAGAACGGCAGCAGGAACCCGCCGCCGCCAAAGCTGCTCCCGCCCCCGCCGCCACCGCCGAACCCGCCGCCGTCAAAGCCGCCTCCAGCACCGCCGAACCCGCCGCTACCGCCGAAGGACTCACCACCGCCCGCCCGGGCGAGCACCAGCAGCGGGGTGACCGCGAAGATCGCAAGCATCAGAAGCGCCGCGAGCGCGAGCTGACGGCGCAGTCTCACTGGCCCTGGGCCGGTGTGCCTCCGCCGGTGAGTGATTGGCCACAGTTGGTGCAGAACTTCGCCGTCGCGGCGTTTTGGGTGCCGCACTTCGGACAGGCAACCGTTGCCCCTGCGGGCGCGGGGGCCGGCGCCAGCGACTGGCCGCAGCTGCTGCAGAACTTGGCAGTCTCAGCATTTAGCGCGTGGCAGTTCGGGCAGCGGACCTGGATCTGGCCTCCCGCCGCGAGCGTCTGTCCCATCTGGCCGGCGACAAGACCGCCCATTCCGAGTCCCACGCCCAGGAATGCCGGGTTCGCCCCGCCACCTTGACCGGGACCCTGGGCCAGACCCTGGCCGGCGCCGATCATCGCCTGGCCGGCGGCATACTGCTGGAAGCCACCCGCCAGCTTGCTGTACTGGACATCGTGAAGGAAGCCCTTGAGCTTGTCTTCATCCTCGGGCTTGAGCGTGATGGTGAAGTTCCCGAGGCGCACGATCTGGAGGCCGTAGCTATTGACGTTCCGCTGGACCTGGTCGATGGTCTCTGACTCGATTTCGTCGGTGTGGGCAGCGATGCCGAGCAGCGGCCAGCCGTTGCTGACGACGTGCGCAACGACATCAGTGCGCAACGTCTTCAGGAGCTGCTGGCGCATCCAGTCGGTGATTTCGTCGTTGGTTGAGAGGTTCTGGGTGCCGACCAGGTTGACGATCAGCGACTGGGGCTCGATGACCTTGAGCGAGTACTCCCCGAATACCCGGAGCCCGACCCCTAGGTTGGTCTGAGGATCCATAACGTTGTCAACCGCACCGCCAAATGGCAGGTTGGGGAACTCGTGAGTGGAGATGAAATAGAGCTCGGTGCGGAAGAGGTTCCCGCCGCTGGCCGCATCCACCAGCATGCCGAGGAACGGGATTTCCGAGGAATCGAGCGTCACGCGACCGGGCTGGATCGTTCCCTGCACACGACCGTCGCGGAAGAAGACGGCGAGCTCATCCTGCTCGACGGTGAGCTGGGTGAGTTTGCGGATGTTGGTGTCGGGCCACTTGAAAAGAATCTGACCCTTGGCGGTGTCGGGTCGGGCGACGAATTCCCGCCGGACTTCCTGGCCGAAAATGCCCATCTATGCCTCCAAGTGGCGATCGTTGATTGACACGTTCGTGCGCGTTATAGCAGGAAAACGCCGAACCGGTGTAAGTCCGTAACTGGATCGGTCCGGGCGCCCAGATCGGAGGGTGGCTCCGGAGCCCGGATTCGAACCGGGAACCGTCGCGTTAACAGCGCGCTGCTCTACCGTTGAGCTACTCCGGAACGGCTGTCCAGTATATCCGTCGACCGCCGGCTAACTCGCGATCCGCCGCGGGACCGCGCGCCCGGCCTCATGGCCGGCTTCCCGCCCGGCCTCGCCCACCCCGCCGCCTCCCGCCGCCCCCGACGCACCGGGCGCCCGGACCTCTTCCTGATACTCCGCGTCGCTATTCACCAACCAGGGGTCGTAGTCCGCACCGAGCGCGATATTCCGCGCCACCAGCAATCCCGTCATCATCGAATGATCCTGATTGTTGTAATGGTGCATCCCATTGCGACCCACCAACCAGAGGTTCGGCAACGCCCGCGCCAGCCACTCGCGAATGACCGCGAGGTGCTTCAAATACTCGCCGTCGTACACGGGATAGGCCTTCAACTGCCGGTACACCATTCCCGCTTTGACCTCGTCGGCCCGGCAGATTCCGAGCGCCACCAGCTCACGCCGCCCCAGGTCGAGCAGCTCGGCATCCGTCAGGGCCCACAGACCGTCGCCCTCGAAACAGAAATACTCCATGCCCAAACCGCTGAGCCCGCTGTCCGACACCATCTCGGCGCTGAAATTCTTGAAATTCGAAATCCGTCCCACCTTGACGCCCGGATCGTGCACATAAATCCATTGGTCGGGAAAGACATCGGCGCGGTCTATTACGACATTCACGGTGATGAAGTCGCGATAACTCAGCGCCTCCGCAGCCGCTCGCACGATCGACGGCACAGCCGGCTGCAGCTTGCCAATCAATTCGCGGATCGGCATCGTGCTGATGAAGTCCGATCCCATGACATCGAGGGTCGCGCCGCGTCGATCGCGCACCACCACCGATAGCACGCGGCCACCGGCGTGCCGCACCGCCACGACCTCCTCGCCCAGCCGGACCGCGTGACCACCTCCTGCAAGCCCCTTGGCCATCGCTTCCCACATCTGACCGGCGCCCGATCGCGGATAGCGGAAGGCGTCCACCAGAGTCTTGACGATCGCTCGATCGCTGCCTCCACGCAGGCGCGCCGGCAGCAGTGCGTTGCGCATGACCTCCAGCAGGTTGAGCCCACGAATCCGCTGGCCCGCCCAGTCCGCCGACAGCTCGCGCGTCGAAATTCCCCAGACCTTCTCGGTATAGGTCTTGAAGAAAATCTCGAACAGCCGGTGCCCGAACTGATTGGAGACCCAATCCTCGAAGGACTTCGGGTCGTGCACCGGGCTCAGCCGTGCCCGCATATAGCTCGATAGGCACCGGGCGGCTTCGATCGGCCCGAGATTCAATAGGGCATTCGACGCCCGGATCGGGTAATCGAAGAACTTGCCCCGATACAGAATCCGGGTCAGCCGCTCCACGGGCGCCATCTCCGGACCCAGGATCTCCGTCCACAGCGCCTCGATTTCTTCACTCTTCGAGAAAAACCGGTGGGGGCCGATGTCGAACCGGCAGCCCATGAACTCCATGGTCCGAGCCAGGCCGCCAACCTGCTCGTCTTTCTCGAGCACCGAGACTCGAGCTCCGTGGCGGGCCAGTTCGTGGCCGGCGGCCAGGCCGCCAGGCCCGGCCCCAATCACGACCACATGCTGCGTTGAACCCACCGACTCTAGACCCGGCATGCCGCACAGGAGCAACTTCGTGCCTTGCTCCAACTTGCACGGAATCGGGCCGGCTACCTTACTATTGCGCCTCATGGCTCAAGCCACTGGCAGTCCCAGACAACACGCCCACCCGTTCCTGGAGCGCCTTCGGCGGGGCCCGCTCCTGGGCGACGGCGCCATGGGCACCCAGCTCCACGCCCGGGGATTCGGGTTCGAACGCTCCTTCGACGAGCTCAACCTGACGCAACCCGCTGTGGTCGAGGAGATTCACCGAGCGTACATAGACGCCGGCGCCGAACTCATCGAAACCAATACCTTCGGGGCCAACCGCATCAAGCTGGCCAAACACGGCCTCGAGGGCAAGGTCCGCGACATCAACTTCAAGGCCGTCAAGCTGGCCCGCGAGGCGCGCGAGATCTCAGGCGAGCCGGTCTTCATCGCCGGCGCCGTCGGCCCGATCGGCCAGCAGCTCGAGCCGATCGGCCGGATCTCGGTCGCGCAGGCCACCGCCGCCTTCGAGGAGCAGATCGCGGCGCTGCTCGAAGGCGGCGCCGACCTGCTCGTGCTCGAGACCTTCACCAATCTGCCCGAGCTCCTCGCGGCGGTCGCGGCCGCCAAAGCGACCGCCGACCTGCCGATCGTCGCCCAGATGACCTTTGCGGAGGACGGCCTGACCCTCAGCGCCGAGGAACCGAGCCAGGTCGTGCAGGCGCTCGAGCAGGCGGGCGTCGACGTCATCGGCGTCAACTGCGGCGTCGGGCCGCAGGTGGCACTCCAGGTCCTCGAGACCATGCGCCGGCACAGTCGACTGCCACTGTCCGGCCAGCCGAACGCCGGGCTCCCGGCACGGGTCGAGGGCCGCTTCTTCTACTTCGCGACGCCGGACTACTTCGGCACCTTCGCCCGCCAGGCGGCTGACCTGGGCGTTTCCTACATCGGCGGCTGCTGCGGGACCACGCCGGCCCACATCTCCGCCATGCGCGCTGCGCTCAGGCCCGACGCCGGCGGCCCGCGCCTCCAACCGGCCCTGCAGCCGACCGCGATCGCGATCGACCTCAACGCCTCGGCCGACCTGCCACCCACACCGTTTGCCCAGCGGCTCGCCGACAAATCCTTCGTGATCAGCGTCGAAATCGATCCACCGCGCGGCCTGAACCCGTCCAAGTGCCTGGCCGGCGCCCAGCTGGTGAAGCAGGCAGGCGCCGACGCCGTCAATATCGGCGACAGCCCGATGGCCCGCGTCCGGATGAGCGCACTCTCCCTCGCGGTCATGATCCAGAACCAGGTCGGGATCGACACCCTGATCCACTTCACCTCGCGCGACAAGAACCTCATGGCCCTGCAGGCGGAGTTGATCGGCGCCCACGCGCTCGGCATCCGCAACGTCATTGCGCTCACCGGCGATCCGCCGCGCATCGGCGACTACCCCTCAGCGACCGGTGTCTGGGACGTCGACTCGATCGGGCTCATCAAAATCTTGCGTCGACTCAACGAGGGCTATGACTGGCTCGGAACCTCGATCGGACGACCCGCCACCTTCACCATTGCCTGCGCGGTCAATCCGTCGGCCGAGGACCTCGAGCGCGAAATCGATCGCTTCCGCCAGAAGATCGAGGCCGGTGCCGACCTCGCCATGTCCCAGCCGCTCTACGATCGGCCCACGCTCGAGCGATTCCTCGAGCGGACCGGTCCCCTGCCAATTCCATTTCTGCTCGGGGTGCTCCCGCTGCAGTCATCCCGTCATGCCGAATTCATGCACAACGAGGTCCCCGGGATCAGCGTTCCCCAGGCCCTGCGTGACCGCATGCGCGAGGCCGGCGAAAACGGCATCGCCGAGGGCCTCGACCAGTCGCGTCAATTGCTCGAGTCGACGCGAGACCTGGTGCAAGGCGTGTACCTCATGCCATCCTTTGGTCGCTACGAAGTCGTCGCCGAGCTGGTCCGCTGGTTGCGCAAGCGCCCGGCGCCGGCCACCTCCGGCCGGCCGCAGCCGGCCTGACGCGCCCGCGCCGGCAACCACCTATCCCCATCCCGTTCCAGGCCCACCGTCCACGTCATACTACTACATTTCTGTATATCGGTCAAGACCTAGACCGCCACCCGCCGAGTTAGCGCAACCGTCGTCCCGGTCGATTCCGGTGCGGAAGATACGATCGGTCGCCGATCCACTCCGCCGGCACGATCGACAGGAGCCGCGCCAGCTGATTGAGCTGCGAGGCATAGTTCGACCGCAAATGCGCGAACTTAACCCAGGCGTCTTCTTCGCCCTGGCACTTGTACCCGGCCGCCTTCAGCCGCTCGCGCGCCTGGACATACTCATGCCGCTCGACGATCGGATCGTCCCGCCGCGTGTAGTGGAAGAACCACGAAAGATCCTCCACCAGGTGGTTGCCCACGGTAAACATCAGTCTCGCGGCGCCCTCGGTGTCATCCTCAACCGTGCTCAGCACCAGCACGGTGGCGTCCATCACCGCCCCGAAGGAGTTGAGCCAGGCCTCGTTGTCGTGGCTCGATCGAAACCAGAACAGGGTGGGATAGGCGAGGTGGCTTTCCAGCACCGCGGCGGCCCAGGCGCGCCATTCCTCAAACACCCGCAGCAACTGCTCGTGCATGCCCCGCTGCGCGGCCGTCTCCAGGATCTGCATCCCGTTCGGCGGTGCGCCGGCAAACGCGTCCAGCTGGACCACCTGTTCCTCGCGGCGCTGGAATGACTCATACAGCGAAAACAGCAGGGTGATCACCAGCGCGGCGAGAATGACGCCGGTCGCGCTTTCCGCGATCGTGATCACCCGCGCTGGGATCCCCTCCGGCACGTAATCGCCGTAGCTCAACGGCACCAGGGTGGTCGCCGAAAAATACAGCGACGTGCCGAACGAGTCGGGGACCGGTTTCACCTCGGTTCGCACGCCGTCGACCATCAACGCATAGGCCAGGATTAGCACCAGCGACCAGACCAGGAACATCGTCAGGACCGAGAGCGGCCCGAACGCCGCCAGCCAGCTTTCGCGCCGCGTTTGCGAGTTGAACCGTGTGCCGACCCAACGCCAGCTGTACCAGAGCAGCCGCAGCAACCGCCGAACGAAGGAGAACTTTCGCACGGCCGGCCGCGGCAGGATCACCGCCTGAAACAGGTCGAAGAAGACCGCCATCAGCAGCACCAGTCCCAGCGCAATCTCGAGCCAGCTCGGCAACATTCCCTGCCCCTAGGGTAGAGGTAGACTCGACAGCCTGAGCCTGTCGCCTGCGGACACGCGCGTCCTCCTCCTGCGCCACGCCGATGTCGAAAATCCGCGCAGGGTCCTTTACGGCCATCTCCCTGGCTTCCCACTCAGCGCGCTGGGCCGCGCCCAGGCGATCGCGATCGGCCAATCGCTGCGCGACACGGGCGTTCGCCGAATCCTCCATAGCCCGCTGGACCGCGCGCGCGAAACCGCCGAGCTCATCAATGCGCAACTTCCCGCGCCGGTCCCCTTGATCCAGGAGCCCGCCCTGATCGAAGCCGCCATCGGCCGCTACCTGCAGGGCGTTCCCTACTGGCAGATTCCGATCCGGCGGCCGGCCTGGTTTGTCCACAAACTCAAGCGCGGCATGCTCAACGGCGACGAATCGATCCAGACGCTGGGCGATCGCATCCGAGGCGTCGTGCTTCGCGTCGCGCGCGAACATCCCGGCGAGGTCTCCCTATGCGTCAGCCATGCCGATCCGATCCAGGCTGCCTGGGTGCTCTTCGATGGTCGTCCGCAAACGGAACGCGAGCTCTATCGCAAATCGGTCGCGAAGGCCGGCATGCTCGAGATCGACGTCAACGGCGGTCGCGTCGCGCGCCTTAGCTACGTCGCTCCGCCAAAAGTCGCCGTCGCCTGACGGCCATCACGTTCGCCGCGCCAGCGCCCGCGCCGACTTCTTGGCCACGGCCCGCGCTTCCGCCGCCTCAGCCTCTGCGGCCCGCGCGCGCTCTTCGGCTCGCTTCAACTGGGCGGCGGCCTCATCCGCCTCGGCCCGCAGCCGGCGGGCGGTCAGCTCCAATTGCTCAGCTCGCTCGGCATCCATCCGCGCGGTGCGTTCCGCGGCGCGTGCCGCGTGCGGGTCCTGTTGCCCCGCGGCCTGCCGTGTCCCTGCGGCCTGCCGCGTCCCCGCGGACTCCCCAGCCTCGGCGCCCTTCCGGGCGACCGGCGCTGCCGCCTGGAACATACTCAAGACATCGTCGCCCTGCTTCGGTTCGTCGATCAGCGCACCCTTCGATAACCGCTCCCACACCTCGCCGTCCTCCATGGCGGCCACCCGGAAGATTTCGCGCATCCGCCGCTCCGCCTCTTCGGTCGCGGCATGCCCGTCCTGCTGCAGCGCCAACGTCCCCGCTTTGACCAGGGCATCCAGGCTCTGCTGAAAGGCTTCCGAGGCGGCGCGCAGCTCGGCCGGCGTTCGCGATCCGCGCGTCTGGGCTCGCGCAACTCCGGCGGCCGCATCACGCAGCTTGCGCAACAGGCCGGCATTGCCGCGCGCCGCCTGGTTCGCGCCCCACAGGTGCACCGGCGGTTTCTTGAGCCGCGCCACCTCGGCGGCCAGCTCGCCCTGGCCAGCCGCCTTTAGCTGCTTGGCCCGCGCATTTCGCGCCGTCGTGAATTGATCCAGCGGCTGCGCCAGCAGCTCAGCCGTTACGTCGTCCGCGGACATGCCCCCATTGTCGCTCCCCCCAACGGACGCCATCACTGGGCCGAATGGCCTAACCCGTCACGTGACCGTTGCTCCATGATCGTGCACGTGAACCAGACCGCCCAGGTCTTGCTGATCTCGGACGATGCCAACACCGGCCGCCATTATCGCGGCGCCCTCGAGGCGGCTGGGTACGGCGTAACCCAGACCGAAAGCTTCGCCAACACCCTCGGCATGCGGATCGCCAACCCCGACATCATCGTCCTCTGCGACCTGGCCGTCCTTGCCTATCCGGGCCAGGTGGCGCCGGTGCTTCGGATCCCGGAACGTATGTCTCCTGATGAGCTCGTTGGCGAAGTCCACCGCAAGATCGGCCTCCGCGCCGCGCTGCTGTCAGCTTCCGCGTAATCGCTGGGCGAACGCCCCGAACGCGGCCCGCGCCTGCTCCTGCTGGTCCCCCAGATGCCGGTCCATCTCGGTCATCAATTCGCCAGCAGTTCGATTCCAGGTTCGCTCGACGCTAGAGCCGGCCGCGGCCACCCACCCCTCGAGACCCTCACGATCGACCTCGAAATGAAACTGGACACCCCAGGCAGCCGAGCCCCAGGAAAACGCCTGATTGGCCACCGCCTCTCCGGTTGCCAGCAGGATGGCCCCCTCCGGTAACTCAAACGTATCTTCATGCCACTGAAAGACACATGCCTGCGGCCCAAAGGCGCCAACCAACCGATCGCGCGCCCCTTCCGCCGTGACGCGCACCGGTTTGAACCCCAATTCGCGCACCGGCGCCCTTAGCACCCGCGCTCCCAGCACTCGGGCCAGCATCTGGGCGCCCAGGCAAATCCCCAGCACCGGCAGCCCCCCGTCGAGCGCCCGCGCAACCAGCTCGCGCTCGCGCATTAAGTAAGGATGCGGCTCGATCGCGTCCACATTCATCTCCCCGCCGAACACGATCAATCCGGCGAGCTCACCGACCTCCGGCCAGCCAACGCCAGGGGCGAATGCATCCAGCCGCTCGATGGCGACCCCGTGGGTCCGCAACGCCGCCTGCGTGATCCCGAGGTTGTCGTCGCGATCGTTGCGAATGCAGAGCACCGGCTTCGCCGTCATGGACAGGTCGATCCTATTCCAGGTGCGCCGCAGCTCGGGATCGTCATCCGCCCGATTCGGTCCGCGGTGAATTCCGAAAACCACACCGCATCATCGGGACCGACGGTAATTCCTTCGGGTCCCGTTCGGGGCGGGAGCCGGTATTCGGTGACCCCACCTGATGGCGACATGCGTCCGATCGCATCGCCCGTCTCTTCGGTGAACCACACACTGCCGGCCGGATCGGTCGTGATCCCCACCGGGCCCGCGACGCGCACCGCAAACTCGGTCACCTGGCCCGACGCGCTGATCCGTCCGATTCGATTTCCGAAAAATTCCGTGAACCAGATGTCGCCTGACGGCGCGGCGACGATCCGAAATGGGTGCGCATTCTCCGTCTTCAAGGCGAATCGCTTGACCGATCCAGCGTTCGGCCCGATCCGATCGATCTCGTTGGTTGTCGAGCCCGCCACCCACACGGTTCCGTCCGCTGCCACCGTGATCCCGGCTGGGCCGCTACCCGCTGACAGCTCCACCTCAGGCAGCGTCGCTCCCGCGAGCGTCAGGTGCCCGAGGCGGTCGCGGTTGGATTCAGAGAACCAGATCGTGCGATCCGCGGCAACCGCGAGGTCGAGCGGCGTGCTGCCCGACGGCGCCGGGAATTCCGAGATCTGACCTCCCACGGTGATCCGGCCAATCTGGTCGGCGTTCCGATCGGTGAACCAGAGATTTCCATCTGCTGCCGCGATAATCCCGACACCAGGCGCGCCCGTGATCGGCGTCGGAAACTCAGTCAGCGCCCCCTGTGGCGTAAGACGGCCGATTCGCTGGCCCGATTCCTCCGTGAACCACAGGTTGTGGTCCGGACCCACCGCAATCCCAGTCGGCTTCCGGCCGGCGGGCAACTGAAATTCCTGGATCGACGCCTGCAATCTGGTCGGAGTCGCGAGGCTCGCTGTCGGGATCGCGCTGCGCGGTGCCGGTGCACGGGCCGAAGAGGCGCAGCCGGAAACCACCAGGACGACAGCGGCGGCCAAGCAACTGATGACTCGCCCTCGATCAGAAAGCACAGCCTTCCTCAACCCACCCCAGAATAGATAGGCTGGTCTGACCAGGCATCAACCCATTTAAGGAGGACGGATGAAGCTCGGCATCTCGATTTCAGATTTCACGTGGCCCGCCGGTCCAACCAAGCTCGGCAGCACGATCGCGCAGATCGCGCGCACGGCAGACCATGCCGGCTTCGAGTCGCTCTGGGTGATGGACCACTTCTGGCAGATTCGCGGCATCGGTCCGGTTGATCACGACATGCTCGAGGGTTACAGCGTCCTCGCCTACATGGCCGCCCTCACCGAGCACGTGCGCCTCGGCACCATGGTCACCGGCGCCGTCTATCGCTTTCCTGGGATCCTCGCGAAAACCGTGACCACGCTCGATGTGCTCTCCGGCGGTCGCGCCTGGCTCGGCATCGGCGCCGCCTGGAACGAACAGGAAAGCAAAGGCCTCGGCATCCCCTTCCCGCCCATCGCGGAGCGCTTCGAGCGACTCGAAGAAACCCTCCAGATCTGCCTCGCCATGTGGGAGGGCAAGCGCGGCAGCGAGAAGCCGTATCAAGGCAAGCACTACCGGCTCGATCGGCCGCTCAACGTTCCGCAAAGCATCAGTCGCCCGCATCCGCCCATCCTCATCGGCGGCATGGGCGAAAAGAAGACGCTGCGGTTGGTCGCGCAGTACGCCAACGCCTGCAATTTCTTCCCCACCCCCGAGCTGCCGCACAAGCTCGAGGTGCTGCGCGAGCACTGCCGTGCCCTCGGGCGCAACTACGACGAAATCGAGAAGACCTCGATGTTCAACCTCGACGTCGGCGAGAACGGCGAGAAGGTCGATCAGCTGATCGGCGGCCTTCGCTGGCTCGCGAGCATGGGCATTCAGACGGCGATCGGGAGCATTCCGCACATCGACCGCATCAAGCCGATCGAGATCATCGGCGAGAAGGTCATCCCCGCCATCGCCGACCTTCAGCCCTCGGAAAAGACTCCCTCCCCCTCTGGGGGAGGGTAGGGTGGGGTCAGTCGCTGATGCAGGATTGGACACGCTATCAGCTGAAACGCCAGATGTTCTCCATCGGCGAGGACTTCTGGATCGAGAACGAGCGCGGCGAAGCGCTCTATAAGGTTGACGGCAAAGCGCTGCGTATCCGCGAGACGTTCGTTCTCGAAGACCGCAACGGCAGCGAGCTGGCGACCATCCAGGCCAAATTGCTCGCCTTCATGCCCACCATGACCATCAACCGCGGTGGTCAACCATGGGTCGTTGTCAAGAAGATTCCCTTCACGTTCTTCCACCAGGAGTTCGAGATCGATATCCAGGGCGGGGCGCAGCTGCGCGCGAAGGGCGAGATCACCAATCACGAGTACCAGATTGTGGACGGCGACCAGTCGCTCGCGACGATCTCGAAGCAGTGGTTTACCTTGCGCGAGACCTACGGCATCGCGATCGCGCCCGGGCAGGATGAGGTCATGCTGCTCGCGATTGCCGTCGCGGTCGACGAGCTGTCCGAGGAAGACCGCCGTAAACACCGGCTTCCCGGCCTGAGTTAATCGTTAACATATCGGGTCGCCCGGCGGCCGGTCCATTTGCCAGGGGCTAATGATCGGTGACCGTGACCAACGCTCCTGCGGAAGCCAGCGCATCGCTTCCGCGCAACGACCAGCGGAACTTCTCAGGCCCGACTGGAGTCTTGAGTGGCACGGTGAACTGCATGGCGAACGTAACGCTGGCCCCGGGCTGGACGGCCCCGACCGACCCACAATTCAGCTGATAGGCGACCAACATATCCGTCGCAAACCCCTCGTCATAGGTTGGGCAGGTGTCGAACACAATCGGCGCGCCGGAAACATTGGTCAGCGTCACTGTGAAGTCGACGACCTTCCCCACAACGAACTGCTGGGCAACTTGCATAGTGACCTGCCACTGCGGAGCTTGGGTGACCACCTGGTCAGCGGCAGGCGGCTGGATCGGACCGACCAGGAGGCGACGACCTTGCGAAACATCATCGCAGCGAGACGGACCCCAGGCGTTGCCCTCGTTGAGCAAGGGCACCCGGACTGATTTGGAACCCGCCGGGATCGCGACATCAACGGCTGCAATGTCTGGCGCCGTCGCGCCGCAGTAGTACCACTCGAAGAGGAAGTAGGCATTCGCGGCACCCTGGTGTGGAACCGGCGCAGGCTGGTTCGGCTGAAGGATGCCGCTCGGGATGTCTTGTCTACCGTTCCCAACGATGCCACCAGGATCATTGGATTCCGTCAGTGACACGACCGTCCCGGCTTTGGTGATCAGCGACAAACGCGGGAAGCCTTGGACCGAACAGGGTGTCGTGCTGTGATTGGCCAGCGCGATGCCATAGACGATGTGGCCGGTCGCGCCGCTGGCTCCGTTGGACACCGCGTAGAGATCGTTCATGGCACAGCTCCGAACCGCTTTTGGCGCTGGGATGGGACCGATCGAGTTCGCGATCGACCAGAACTCGCTTTCCGTTAATCCTTCGGTGGCAAGAAAGTACGAAAGACCGGGCTGTCCACCAACGCTCGTTCCGGGTTCATTCCACATCAACCACCGATGGCTGGTTGGCACGGTTGCATCGTCGACCTGGTACTCGGCGCGGACGCCGCGAAAAGTCGGGCTCGACTGCCGAACGTTGGGGGTGCCGGGCCCTGGGTTCGCCACCACGATGGCAAACGAGATTTTCTGGCCGTTTGGGCCAACATAGTCGAGGCTGAAGGTCTGCGCGTCGTCGTAGAGCTGTGCCTGATAGGTAACCGGGATCGCC
>DATASI010000054.1:0-1868 GCA_036269255.1 Candidatus Dormiibacterota bacterium | reverse complement strand
CCTCGTGGTGTTCGGCCTGTTCTTCACCGCGGTGTTCGTGGCGTTCATCATGCCGACCGCGAGCAACAAGTGGACGTTCACCATCGAGAGCTGGGTCGTCGGTTTCGTCGAAGGCATCTGCCTGGTCGCCACGCCCGCCCTGATCAGGGACTTCTCCCCGCAGGTGGGCCGGGCCACGGCCATGGGCTTCTGGACCAGCGGCCCGGTGATCGGCAGCCTGATCGTCTCGGTGGTGGGCAGTGCTACCGTTCCCGCCATCGTCAACGACGATCGGTTCTGGACCCATGAGTACCGCATCTGCGGCATCGCCGGCCTGATCGTGTTCGTGATCGCGCTGGTCGGGCTCAAGGAGCTGTCCCCGCGGCTGCGCGATCAGCTGATGGTGACCTTGCGCGACCGCACGCTGATCGAGGCCAGGGCCAAGGGCCTGACCGACGCGGACATCGAGGCGGCGCTGCGCCATCCGTTCCGGCAGCTGCTCAAGACCGACGTCATCGTCTCCTCCATCGCCGTGTCGATCATGCTGCTGATCTACTACACCGCGGTCGCGTTCGCCGTGATCTACCTGACCACGGTGTTCGGGTTCTCGGTCAAGGACGCCAACGGCCTGGGCAACTGGAACTGGGGCTTCAACGTCCTCGCGGTCATCCTGGTCGGGATCATCTCCGACCGGTTCCGGGTGCGTAAGCCGTTCATGGTGATCGGCGGCGTGCTGGCCGCGGTGATGACCGTGATCTACCTGATGCAGGCGGGCCACCATCCCAGCTACTACAGCCTCGCGATCATACTGGCGCTGCTGTCGCTCGGCCTGGGCATCGCCTACACGCCGTGGATGGCCAGCTTCACCGAGACCGTGGAGGCCCGCAACCCCGCGCTCATCGCCACCGGCCTGGCCATCTGGGGCTGGATCATCCGGATCGTGGTCTTCGGCGCGTACCTGTGCCTCCCGCTGGTCGTCAACACGGTCACCCCGCTGGTGAACTACGGCGCCCAGGTGCAGGCCTACGCCACCCAGTACAAGACCGAGCTGGCCTTCGCCACCGCGCACCCCGACATCGTGGCGACCGCGCAGAAGATCCCGCCGAACGTCATTGCCACCGCGGGGAAGATCCCGCCGAGCGTCCTGGCCATCGCGAAGAACGACGGCGTACAGCTCGCGAACGCGCAGAAGTTCGCGCCCGAGCTCGCGGTCATCCAGGCCCACCCGGCGCTGTTCACCAAGCTGGCCACCTATTCGAACCCGGCCAAGATCCCGGGCCCGCTGCTGACCCAGGCGATCGCCGCGGCCGGCGGGGGCGCCAAGGGGGTCGCCGTGCTGACGACGATCTCGCAGAACAAGGCGGCCATCAACGGCGTGATCGCGGTCGCGCCGGACCTGCAGAAGGTCGCGCCGTACGCGACGGACCTGAAGACCATCGCGCCGTACTCGGCGCAGCTGACCACCATCGCCCCGTACGGGACGCAGCTGACGGCGCTGTCCAAGGTCCCGCCGAGCGTCTTCACTTACCTGAAGGCCCACGCCGCGGACGTGCAGAACGCCGCGGCCAAGACGGCGGGCCAGTGGAAGACGTGGTACTGGATCTGCTTCGGCGGCATCATCTTCTTCCTGCTCAGCATCCCGCTGCTGCGCGGGCGCTGGCGGACGCGCGACGCCAAGCGGGACGAGGCCGAGCACGAGGCCAAGGTGCAGGAGGAGCTGGCCAAGCTCCAGGCCACCGTCTAGGAACGCGGGGGCATCCTGCCCTAGGCCCCGCCTAGGGCAGGATGCCCTCGATGATGGCCTGCTGCAGCCGGTTGGCCGTGGCGACGTCGGGCTTGCGCGCCGCGAGCACGTCCGCGTAGAGGAACGACTCGCCCAGCCGGACAAG
>DATASI010000053.1:0-3156 GCA_036269255.1 Candidatus Dormiibacterota bacterium | reverse complement strand
GGTCCGGGCGACGAAGCCGGACTGGGAGCCCTCGAGTGTGACGTGTACGTAGGAGTCCGCGCCCAGGGACTCGACCAGTACGACTTCACCCGGAACGCCATCGTTGGAGCCATCGGTAACCGCGACGTGCTCAGGCCTGATCCCGACGATGACCTCCCGGGCGCCCCGCTCACCCGCCGCCTCCGCGAGCTCGCGCGGCAGCTTGATCGTCTGTCCCCCGAGCTTTACGGCGCCTTCGTCCAGCGGGAGGCGGATCAAGTTCATCTGCGGCAGGCCGATGAACCCGGCGACGAAAGCGTTGGTCGGACTGTCGTAGAGCTCGCGCGGCGGTCCGTATTGCTGCAGCGTGCCGTCCTTGAGCACAGCGACGCGATCGCCCAGGGTCATCGCCTCGCCCTGATCGTGGGTGACGTAGACGGTGGTGGTATCCAGCCGGCGCTGGAGCTCGGCGATCTGGACCCGAGTCTGGACGCGGAGCTTGGCATCGAGGTTTGACAGCGGCTCGTCCATCAGGAACGCCTTCGGCCGGCGCACGATCGCTCGTCCCATGGCCACACGCTGGCGCTGACCGCCCGAGAGCTGGCGCGGTTTGCGGTCCAATAGATCCTCGATCTCGAGCATCTTCGCGGCCTCGCGCACCCGTTGATCGCGCTCCTCACGCGAGGTGCCGTGCATCTTGAGGGCAAAGCCGATGTTCTCGCCCACGGTCTTGTTGGGATACAGGGCGTAGTTCTGAAAGACCATGGCGATGTCGCGGTGGCGGGAGTCGACCCCGCTGACGTCCTCGCCGTCAATCTCGATCCGCCCGTCGCTCAGCTCCTCGAGCCCGGCCAGCAGGCGCAACGCGGTGGTCTTGCCCGATCCTGACGGGCCGACCAGCACCATGAAGCCGCCGTCGGGCACGTCCAGGCTCAGCTTTTCCACGGCCAGCTTGTCGCTGCCCGGGTAGCGGCAGCTGACGTCCTGATAGATCACCTCGGCCATCGTCTGCTCCTCCTCGGGGTCAGCATCATTTGATCGCGCCCATCGACAGCCCGCGAACCAGCTGGCGCTGGGCGATCCAGCCGGCGATCAGCACCGGGATCGAGGCCAGCGTCGCGGCCGCCGCCAACTTGGCCCAGAAGAGGCCTTCACTGGTCACGAAACTGACCAGGAAGACCGGCATCGTGGCGGCGCGGATGGAAGTCAGGTTGAGGGCGAAGAAGAATTCGTTCCAGGCGAAGATGGCGCAAATCAGCGCGGTGGCGGCCAGGCCGGGCGCGACCACCGGCAACACCACCTCGGTCAGCTCGTGGCGAAGGTTGGCCCCATCCATCCGCGCCGCCTCGAGTATCTCGCTCGGCACCTCGAGAAAGAAGGAGCGCATCATCCAGACCGCGATGGGCAGGTTCATCGCTGTGTAGAGGATGATCAGCGTCGGGAGGCTGTCGAGCAAGCCCAGGTCGCGTACGGCGAGATAGATGGGCACGATCGCCGCCACCACCGGAAGCATCTTGGTCGAGATGAAGAAGAACAGCGCGTCGCGCCAGCGGCCCACCGGCCGCATCGAGAGCGCGTAGGCAGCCGGGGTGGCCAGCAGCAGGACGAGCAGGACCGACAGGACCGTGGCGACGGCCGAGTTGATCAGGAACGGTCCCACGCCCGAGCTGAACACCGCCTTGTACTGATCCAGGGTGGGGTGGAAGAAGAACTTGGGCGCCGTGGTGTAGGCGGCTGACTCGGTCTTGAACGAGGTCAGCACCATCCAGAAGACCGGGAAGAAGAAGATGATGGCCGCAAACCAGGCCACGGTCGACCAGGCCACGTTGCCCAGGCGCTGACGCATCGAGCGCCGTGGACGACACTCAGTGGCGCGCCCGGTCCGACCGCCGGCTCTCGCGGCGACGGTGGCCATCAGGCGCTCCCCTCATTTTCGATGAACAGCTTGAACACCGTGCGCAGGGCGACGGTGGCCACGATGATCGTCCCCACCACGGTGACCACGCCGAGGGCCGCCGCCTGACCGATGTCGAAGCCCTGGAAGGCCCGCTGGTAGATGTAGTAGGGCAGGTTCGTGGTGGCGGTGCCTGGACCCCCCTGGGTGATCATGTAGATCACGTCGAACGTGTTGACGACGTAGATCGCACCGAGCAGGATGCCGAGCTCCAGGTAGGAGCGCAGGTGGGGAAGGGTGATCTCGCGGAAGATGGCCCAGCTGCTCGCCCCATCCACCCGGGCGGCCTCCAACACGTCGCGGGGCTGGCTTTGCAGACCGGCCAGGAGGATCAGCATTTCGAATGGCGTCCATTGCCACACGACGGTGGCAATGACCGAGGCCAGCGGGTGCGTGGAGACCCAGGCGACGCTGCCGAAGCCGAACAATCCGATCACCCAGTTGACGATCCCGAAGACGGGGTCCAGCAGCGTCGTCTTCCACAGCAGCGCGGCCGCGGTCGGCATGATCAAGAACGGGGAGATGAGCAGCGTTCGGGCCAGGCCCCGGCCCAGGAACTTGCGGTCCAGCAGCAGGGCCAGACCGAGCCCGAGGAGCGTCGCGATCAGCACCGAACCGAAGGTGATCTCGATCGTGTGCAGCAGCGCTCCGTAGAAGACCGGGTCTGAGAACACGTCGCCGTAGTTGTGCAGCCCGACCCAGTGCGGTGAACCCGGCTTGGCGATGTTCCAGGACTGCAGCGAGTAGTAGATCGTGAGCAGGAACGGGACCTGCGTGACGACGATCGTGAACAGCAGGGCCGGCATGAGAGGAAGGCGCCGGATCCACCTCTCGTTGCGCCGATCCTGGCCGCGCGCTCCGGGGAGATGAACTGCGCGTTCAGCCGTCGCGGTGGCCATTACTTGCGATACCCGCTGCCGATGGTCTGGGCGTACTTCTGCGAGGTGTCCAGCGCGCTTGACACCGATTCTTGGCCGGCTATCGCTGCTGTCACCTGCTGACTGACCCGCGTCCCGAGGTCCTGGAACTCAGGGATGTCGAGGAACTGGACGCCCACATAGGGCACGGGCTTTACAGTTGGGTGATCGGGGTCGGCGTTCTTGATCGCCTGAAGCGTCGGCGCGGCGAAGGCCTTTGCCGCCTTGCGGTACTGCGGGATCTGGTAGGTGGAGAGCCGACTTCCCGGGGGAAGGTTGGCCCAGCCGAGCTTGTGCCCCACCAGC
>DATASI010000052.1:0-4757 GCA_036269255.1 Candidatus Dormiibacterota bacterium | reverse complement strand
CGTTGACCGTCGTCAACCAGCAGGTGTGACGGCTCGGTCCACCCGTCTTTGGAGCCTGGGTGAATCCCTGGTCGAGACGGCTGCGCACGCGCGACCACGCGATGGGCGGCGCGCCGTAGCCGGCCAGATTCCGTTCGGCTTTCGGCTGCGCGGCGGCAACCTGGCTCATCTCGACTCTTCCAGGTGGTCGCGCAGCCGATCGAGCTGCTGGTTCCAGCCCGGTTCCATGCCCTCGAGTGACGCCGCGGCCTCGGGCGTTGAGCGAAGGACAACGATGTGAACGCGGATCGTCGTCCGGCCGTCGAGCTCCTCGAAATCGACCGTGTTCCGTGTCTCCAGCTGTGGCCGGTCCTGCGCGTCGGGGATGGCCCTGGTCGTGAAAACCAGCCGCTGCGGCGGCATGACGTCCTCGAAGGTACCGGTCATCGGATTGTCGCCCCAGGGATCCGGGCCGTGCATGACGATCCGGATCGCGCCGCCTGGCCGGGCATCGATCTCGCACACCGGATTCGTCCACCCCGCCGGTCCCCACCAGTGGGCAACCTGCGCCGGGTCGGTCCATGCCTTGAAGACGAGCGCACGCGGCGCCTCGAACGTGCGCGTCAGCGTGAGCTCCTTCGGTGTCGTCTTGGTGGGATTGGTCATCGTTGCGCTCCCTGCGCCGTCTGCTCACGACGCATCCGCTGTACCAGCTCGGCGAGTCGATCCATGGTTTCGGACGCCCCTGACTCCATCCCGGACTGGAGCATGCCATCGCGCGCCTCGACGCTGTCGAAGAAGATCCGGTTGGTGGAGTAGGTCTTTCCCTCCCGCTCCTCGAGCGTGATCGTCTCGAGCGAGACTTGGCCCGGAAAGCCCTCAAACTCGAACGTGTAGGCGAGTCGCTCGGGGGGCGAGACCTCGCGATAGACGCCGTGAAAGGCGAATTCATTGCCTTCGCGGTCGCGGTTGATGAACCGCCAGGCGCCGCCGGCGCGCGGTTCCATTTTGTCCACGATCGTTTCGTAACGCCTCGGCCCCCACCATTGCGGGATCGCCTTCGGATCGGTCATCGCCTGAAACACGAGATCGCGCGGGGCATCGAATACGCGCGTCATCAGGATCTCGCGGTCGGAGGGCGTGCTGACGATGAGCTTGTTATCCACGTCGATCATGCTTTTTCTCCTTCTGGATATCTTTCAGATACTCGTCGAGTCGGTTGAAGCTCTCCTCCCAGAATTGCTGATACTCGTTCACCCAATCGGCTGCCTCCTTCAGCCGCTTCGGCTCGAGCCGGCATGGGCGCCACTGCGCCTTCCGCCCCTGCGTGATCAGGCCGGCGTTCTGCAGCACCTTCAGGTGTTTCGAAACGCCGGGCAGGCTGAGGTTGAATGGCTCCGCCAACTCGGTCACCATCGCCTCGCCCTTCGCCAGCCTGGCCAGGATGGCCCGCCGCGTGGGATCCGCCAGGGCGGTGAAGACGGTACTCAAGTGGTCGTCGGTCTGATGCTGTTTTACCATATGGTTAATTAGCTAGTTGGCATAGTAGCGAATCGGCCGGCGGCTGTCAAGGGGATTTCTGACAGACTGAAACCCAACTCTCGAAGGGACCGATTCAGACGGAGGCGTTCTGATGGCGACCGCAAGCGCGCCGGCCAGACCGGCGCGGAATTCATGGCTGGTGCTGATCTTCCTCAGCCTCGGCTTCTTCATGATCCTGCTCGACACCACGATCGTGAACATCGCGATCCCCAGCATCATCTCCGCCTTGCACTCCTCGCTCGACCAGATCCTCTGGGTGCTCAACGCATACCTGCTCGTCTATGCGGTGCTGCTGATCACCTGCGGACGGCTCGGGGATATCGTCGGGCAACGGCGACTGTTCATCCTCGGGCTGGTGATCTTCACCACGGCGTCGGCCCTCTGCGGCCTGGCGCAGGATGGCAATCAGCTGATCGCGGCGCGCGTGCTGCAGGGTGTGGGCGGTGCCATTCTCACGCCACAGACGCTGAGCATCATCACCATGATCTTTCCGCCCGAGCGGCGCGGCGCCGCCTTCGGCATCTGGGGTGCCGTGGCCGGGGTTGCGGCCGTCACCGGGCCGACCCTCGGCGGGTTCCTCGTCACCTATGTCGATTGGCGCTGGATCTTTTACGTGAACGTCCCCGTCGGCATCATCGCGCTGCTGGGCGCCGTGTTCATCGTCCCCGACCTGCGACCGGGCCGGCGTCACCAGCTCGACATCCCGGGCGTGCTACTCGCCAGCGCCGGCCTGTTCGGTGTCGTCTTCGGTCTCGTCGAGGGCCAGCGCTACGACTGGGGCACGTTCTGGGGACCGATCACCATCCCCGAGATCATCGTCGCCGGCGTGATCGTCTTCCTTGGCTTCATCTTCTTCGAGCGCTTCCAGGCCGAGCCGCTGCTCCCGCTCTCCCTGTTCAGCAACCTGAATTTCAGCATCGCCATCTGGGTCAGCGCGGTGGTCGCCTTCGGCATGCTGGGCTTCTTCATCCCGGTGACGATCTTTCTGCAGTCGGTGCTGGGCTTCTCGGCATTGAAAGCCGGCCTCACCTTCCTGCCGATGTCGCTGGTCTCGATGGTGGTCGCCCCCTTTGCCGGCCGGCTGTCCGACCGATACGGAGGCAAGTACATCCTCCTCATCGGGCTCAGCTGCTTCGCTGCCGGCATGGGGCTGGTGGTGTATCTGATCTCGCTGAGCGCGACCCAGGCAACCTTCTGGGGACCGGCCGCCCTGGCGGGTGTCGGGATGGGCATGACCTTCGCACCGCTGACCACGGTGGCGATGCGAGACATCCGTCCGCAGATGGCGGGCGCCGCGTCCGGTGTTCTCAACACCGTTCGGCAGCTGGGCGGCGCCATCGGGAGCGCCGTGATCGGTGCCGTGCTCCAGAACCGGCTGGCCGGCGAGCTCCACGACCAGGCGGTCGCCTACTCGAGCCAGCTGCCGCCGGCGTTTCGCGGGCAGTTCATCAACGGCTTCTCGCAAGCCGCATCGAGCGGGTTCAAGGTGGGCGTCGGCCAGACCGGCGGAGCCCAATTACCGTCGGGGCTACCCGCGAGCGTGGCGCACACGCTGCTGACGTTGGGCAAGCAGGTCTTCGACCAGGCCTACACCAACGCGGTGCGGCCTACCCTCGTGGTCTCGATCGTCGTCCTGGCGGTCGGGGCGATCAGCTGCCTGTTCATCGAGAACCGGGGCAAGGCGGCGGCCCGCGCCGATCTGGTCCACCAGAGGGCGCAGGCCGCCGGCAGCTGACGGTCGACTACATCGCGTTGAAGGTTTCGTACACCGTGATCTGTCCGCCGCTGGTCAGCACCGGACACCCCTTCGCCAGGTCGGTCGCGGCGTCGATCGAGTTGGCCTCCACGATGCTGTAGCCGCTCGCCCGCGGCCCCGCCGGACCGTCTTTGACCTTGCCGGCCGAATCGAGGCTCTTCACCTTGTCCGAAAACGGATTGCCCTGGTCGGCAATTGCCGTCCCAAGCTTTCCGAACCACGCGCCCCATTGCTGCATGATTTTCTGCCGCTCGGTATCTGTCGCGCCCGCACTTCCGCCCGAATACAAGAGAACGTACTTCGCCATTTCCTACCTCCAAGCATGTGATGCGCCCGCCGCGCGGGTCAACCCTCGGTTGCCTATCAATCCGACGAACGGCTCCAGCCGGAAATCGACAGCTCAGGAGACGTCGAGGGCGGATTCAGGCCGAGCCGCGGTCAGCGTGGCGCCGACGCTGGCGCCGATGACGAGCAGGATGGCGGCGGCATCGCGCGGAGCGAGCCGCTGCCCCAAGAGGACATAGCCGGCGGCCGCGCCCATGGCCGGCTCGAGGCTCATCAGAATGCCGAACACGCGCCGCGACAAGCGCCGCAGCGCCGCAAACTCGAGCGAAAAGGGGATCGCCGAGGAGAGCACGGCGACCACCACGCTCAGGCTCAGATTCACGAGATTGAGCAGCATCGAGCCGCCCGCGGCGATCCCAAACGGGGCCAAGGCCAGGGCCGCGATGGCCAGGGCGAACGCCAGTCCGTTTGGGCCTGGAACGAGCCGTCCGACCCGCTGGCTGAGCACGATGTAGCAGGCCCAGCCAATCGCGGCGCCCAGCGCAAAAAGCAGGCCGGCGGCCTCCACAGTGCCGCCCAGGGTCGAGAGCAACAGCACCCCGACCGCCGCCATCGCGGCCCAAACAAAGTCCAGCAGCCGTCGGGACCCCGCGATCGCGATACCAAGCGGACCGATGAACTCGATCGTGACCGCGATGCCCAGCGGGATCCGCGCGATCGCCTGGTAGAAGCAAAAGTTCATCCCGGCGATAATCAGGCCGAAGAGCACAATCGATTGCCACTGCTGGCGGGTCAACGCCACTCGCCGCGGCCGCGCGATGGCGATCAGGATCAGGGCCCCGAACGCCACGCGCAAAAACACGGTGCTTGTCGGCCCCAGCGCGTCGAACAGGCGCCGGGCGACGGTCGCGCCGATCTGCACCGAGGCGATCGCCCCCAGCGCAAACAACGGCGCCGGAAAGCCGAACGGTTTGCGGGTGCGGTCGGCCTGAACTATTCGGACACGTCGGGCTGCGACAGCTCCTGCTTGAGCTCTTGCAGCACGGTGATGATCTCCTCGTTCTCGAGCGCCGGGTTGGCTCGGCTCATGCGCTCGATCGCCTGGCCGGCAACGAACGCGGCCAGCGGCGCAAATTGCCGCTCGCTCCCCCGCGCAACGACCCGAGTGAGGTCGAGAACCTCGCGGGCGACGGCC
>DATASI010000051.1:0-17795 GCA_036269255.1 Candidatus Dormiibacterota bacterium | reverse complement strand
TGCCACACCCGAGGACATCAGCCGTGAACGGCAGGCCTTACAGCGCGGTGACAACCCACGTGATGTCAAGCAGCGTCTGGCCGAGCGCATCGTGCGACAGTTCCACCCCGCGGCCTCCGCTGAAACCTTCCGCTCCGCGGGCGGAGGCTTGCGGGCGACGGAACCTGAGGCCGTGTCGATCCCCGGCGGCGAGCGCACCGTGGCGGAGCTCTTCCTCCAGGCCGGATTGGTAAGCAGCAAGAGCGAAGCTCGTCGCCTTGCTGCCCAGCGCGGCCTCGCCCTGAACGACGAGGTGGTGACCGATGTGGAGCGGAAGGTCAGCCCAATCGACGGCTGGCGTTTACGACGCGGCAATCACCGAATCGTGCGGCTGAAGGTGAGCTAAACTTCCGACGGGGAGAAGATGTCCGGACATTCCAAATGGTCTTCGATCAAGCACAAGAAGGCCCTCACCGACGCGAAAAAAGGCCAGCAATTCACCAAGATGGCCCGCGAAATCACCATCGCGGCGCGCGAGGGCGGCGGCAATCCCGATGGGAACTACCGTCTGCGCCTGGCGATCGAGAAGGCGCGCAGCGTCAATATGCCGCAGGACAACGTCAAGCGCGCCGTCATGCGGGGAACGGGCGAGCTCGGTGGCGCGCAGATGGAGACGCTGCGCTTCGAAGGCTACGGACCACATGGCGTGGCGATCATGGTCGAGACGGTCACCGACAATCGCAACCGGACCAGCGGCGACATCCGAAATCTCTTCGCCCGGGCCGGCGGCAACCTGGGGACAACCGGCAGCGTCGGCTGGATGTTCACGCGTCAGGGACAGATCGTGGTCGATGCTGACGGCCACGACCCGGACGAGATCGGGCTGGAGGCGATCGACCTCGGGGCGAGCGATGCCCAGGTCGATGGCAAGACGGTCGACGTTGTCACCGATCCCAACCGGATGGAGGCCGTTCAGGAGGGGTTGAAGAAAAAGGGGTACAAGATCGACTCCGCCGAGGTCACCATGAACTCTTCCCAGCTGGTTTCCCTCAACGAGTCCAGCGCACCGCCGGTTCTCAAGCTGCTCGATGCGCTCGAGGAACACGACGACGTCCAGTCGGTCTACTCCAACATGGACGTGCCCGCCGACGTGATGGAGCGCATCAGCGAGCGTGTCTAACGACGGCCTCGTCGTCCTCGGAGTCGATCCGGGGTTGGCCGACACGGGCTATGGCGCCGTCCGACGACAGACCGGGCGGCTCTCCTTGATCACCTCGGGGACCCTCAAGACGCCCGCCAATCTCTCGGAACCACAGCGGCTGCGCATCCTCGCCGAGCAGCTGCGCGCCTTGCTGGCGGAGCTGCGGCCGGATGCCGCGGCGTTCGAGGAGCTGTTTTTCAGCAAGAACGTCAGGACGGCGATGGCCGTCGGTCAGGCCCGCGGCGTGGCGCTGGTCTGCGCGGTGGAAGCCGGGGTCCAGGTGCACGAGTACACGCCCAGCCAGGTCAAGCTCTCGGTCACCGGCTACGGCGGTGCCACCAAGGGCCAGATGCTCAAAATGGTCCAGTCCATGCTGGCCACCCGCGAGCTGCCTCGATCCGATGACGCGATCGATGCGCTGGCCATCGCCATCTGCCACCACCACAGTGGCCGCCTGCGGTCGGTGCTCAGCCGGGCGCCGGTAGGCAGCCGGGTTTGATCGCCGCCCTCGAGGGCCTGGTCGCCCAGCGCGGCAGTGATTCCGTCATCCTGGACGTCCACGGCGTCGGCTACCTGGTGACGGTTGGTCCCAGGACGCTGGCAGAGCTGCCACGAGTTGGCGAGCGGGCTCGGCTCCATACCTATACCTATGTGCGGGAGGACGCGCTGGGCCTTTTCGGCTTTCTGACCGCCGACGAGCTGACCTTCTTCAAGCTCCTGCTTTCGGTCAAAGGCATTGGCCCGAAGGCCGGGCTGGCGATTCTCAGCCGGGCGGAGATCGGCATCCTGAAGCGGGCGATCCTGAAGGAGGACGCTGCCCTGCTGGCCACCGTCCCGGGGATCGGGCCAAAGACCGCCGCCCGGGTCGTGCTGGAGCTGAAAGGCAAACTCAAGGATGAGATCTTCGGCCAGGAAGAAGCGGTCGCCAGCGGGGTCGCCGGCGATACGCTTGGCGAAGCCATGAAGGTCTTGATCGGTCTCGGCTACACCCCGGCGGAAGCCAAGGAGGCAGTGCGCAAGGCGACCACCGGCAACGGCGGGGCCCATTCGCTCGAGCAGCTGGTCACGCACGCGCTCAAAGGTCTGGACCGCGGATGAGCGATCGGGTCATCACCGTGGAAGAGCGAACCGAGGACCAGGAATTCGACCGCAGCCTGCGGCCCCGGCAGCTCAACGACTTCATTGGACAGGCAGCGGTGAAAGCCAACCTGGAGATCCTGATCAAGGCGGCCAAAGGCCGCAACGAGCCGATCGAGCACATTCTGATCGCCGGTCCACCGGGGCTGGGCAAGACGACGCTGGCGAACATCATGGCGAACGAGATGGGGGTCAACATCCGGACCACTTCCGGCCCTGCGATCGAGCACCAGGGCGCGCTGGCGTCGATCCTGACCAATCTCGAGAATCGCGACATCTTCTTCATCGATGAGATCCACCGCCTGGCTCGTCCGGTTGAGGAGTCGCTCTACCCCGCGATGGAAGACTTCAAGTTCGACTTCGTCACCGGAAAGGGTGGGGGTGCGCAGACGATCCGGATCGACCTGCCGCGCTTTACCGTGATCGGCGCGACGACTCGCCAGGGCATGCTGTCGGCGCCGCTGCGCGATCGTTTCGGCGGCGTCTATCCGCTCTACTTCTATCCCGCAGACGAGCTGTTCTCGATCGTGAGGCGCTCCGCCCAGCTGCTCCGGGTCGATGTCGACGATGCTGGCGCGCACATCATCGCCGGGCGCTCGCGCGGCACGCCGCGCGTGGCCAACCGGCTGCTGCGCCGCGTCCGCGACTATGCCCAGGTGCGGGCGCAGGGGCGAATCGACGAGCCGATCGCGAAAGACGCACTCGCCATGCTGGAGGTCGACGAGCTCGGGCTCGATCTGATCGACCGGCGGATCCTGCGAACCATCGTCGAGAAATACGAGGGCGGCCCCGTGGGACTCGACACCATCGCCGTGTCCGTCTCCGAGGACCCCGATACGGTCGAGGATGTGTACGAGCCTTACTTGATGCAACTCGGCTTTCTCAGCCGCACGCCGCGCGGCCGGGTGGCGACCAAGCTTGCCTACGATCACCTGGGATTGGTGAAGGCCAGCACCGAGCAGTCGCGTCTCTTCTGATCCAGGACCGACGCTTCCAATTCGCCGCGGTGGGTATCGCCGCCTTGCTTGCCGGCACCTCGTTGTACCTGTTCAGCGCCTCGCTTCCCGTGTACCTCCACCGGACGCGCGGCTATCCTCTCGACGCGGTTGGAATTTTGGTCGGCCTGGCTTCGGTCGCCCAATTGGTGGCAAGCCTTGCCGTCGGTCCGTTCCTGGACCGGCGAGGCGCTCGGATCGCGATGCGACTCGGCGCCGCCAGCTACGCGCTCGCCGCCGTCCTGTTTCTGCTCGGCGGCAGTCTGCTCGCGGTGGTGGCGGCACGAATCTTGCAAGGCATCGGCATCGCCCTGGTATTGCCTTCGGTCTTCAGCATCGTACCGGCCGTGGTGGCCAGGAACATGCAAGGCACCGCACTGGGCCTGGTCGGCGCCATCAATAACGTCGCCCTGGCGGCCGCGCCTCCGCTTGGGCTTTTCCTTCTCGCGCGCAGCCCACAGCTGCTTTTCGCCGCAGCCATGGCCGCCGCCGCCGTCGGCTTCGGGATGAGCTGGCTGCTGCGGGTTGGGCTTCCAATCAAGGAACCGGGTCGCCTGCTCAAATACCGCACCAGCTGGACGGCGCTCTACGCGATCACCTTCCTGTGCGTCGTCTACTGGGGTGTGGTCACGGCCTTCCTACCGGTGGAGGTCCCGTCGAGCCAGGTGCCGAACGTCGGTTGGTTTTTCACCGCCGACGCCGTTGGCGTCATGGCGGCTCGCATTCCAGCCGGATATCTTGCCGATCGGTTCGGCGCCCGCTGGCTGCTGGTCATCGGAGCCGTGACAACCGCGAGCGCGATCGGCCTGCTGACCCTGCCGGCCTCGCTCGCGAGCCTCGTCATCGCCGGAATCGCCACGGGAGTGAGCGCGGCGTTGATGCTTCCCCCCATCCTGCTCGAGCTCACCAAACGAAGTAATGACACCGATCGGGGCACGGCGATGGCGCTCTACAATACGAGCTTCGCCGCGGCCGTTGGCACCGGAAGCCTCGCCGGCGCCTTCCTGGTGCAGGGCATCGGCTTTCATCGCACGCTGTTCTTGACCATGGTCCTGGCCCTGGCGGGCGCTCCGGTTGCGCTCGCTGCCGTCCGTCGCATTGAAAACTACTGATTTCGATTACGACCTCCCGGCGGACCGGATCGCGCAGCATCCGCTCGCCGAGCGCGATCACGCTCGAATGCTGGTCTTGAATTCAAACGGAACGGCCACGCACGCGACGGTGCGCGATCTGCCGCAGCTGCTGTCGCCGGGCGATCTCCTGGTGCTCAACGACAGCCGAGTCTTCCCAGCGAGACTGACCGGCCATCGCCAGGATGGGGGAGAGGCCGAGGTGCTCCTCCTGCGGCCGCTCGAGCAAGACCGGGGTCGATGGGAGGCGCTGATCCGGCCGGCGCGCAGGCTGCCTGCAGGGTCGTCTGTGCAATTCCCCGGCTCGCCGATGCGCGTGTCGATCGAAGAGCACCGGGGTGATACGGCGATCGTTAGCCTGGATGGTGTTGCGGACGCCGTCGCGGAAGTCCGCCGCATCGGCGCCATGCCGACGCCTCCCTACATCAAGGAGCCGCTGCGCGATCCGGAGCGGTATAAGACGGTCTATGCGCGCGAGGAGGGGTCGGCGGCGGCGCCGACCGCTGGACTGCACTTCACCCCGCAACTGCTGGCGTCCATTCGCGACCGCGGTGTGGAGACCGCTTTTGTGACACTGCACGTGGGCGTCGACACCTTTCGTCCGGTGCGAGCGGACGATCCTGCCGAGCACCCGATGCATCGCGAGTGGTACCGGATCGATGCCGGGACCGCCGCCGCCGTGGCGGCGACGCGCCGCCGAAACGGCCGCGTGATTGCGGTCGGGACGACCTGCGTCCGGGTCCTGGAAAGCGCGGCCGATGAGAACGGCGTGCGAGCCGGGGAGGCTTGGACGAACCTGCTCATCCTTCCCGGCCATCGGTTCCGCGTCGTCGACGCGATGCTGACCAACTTTCACCTTCCGAAGAGCACGCTGCTGATGTTGGTGAGCGCGTTCGCCGGAAAGGAGCAAATCCTGTCCGCCTATCGCGAGGCGATCGCCAAGGGCTATCGCTTTTACAGTTTCGGGGATTGCATGTTCATCACGGCCCCCACCCTGACCCTCCCAAAACGCCTCAAACGCTCGCATCGCACTAAAGCGCGGCTCGCGTGGGCCGGCGGGCCCGGCGAGCGGGGGAGGGAGTAGTTGTGAGCTTCGAGCTGTTGGCCGACGACGGCGGCGCGCGCCGGGGGCGGCTGCGCACGGCGCACGGCGTCATCGAGACGCCGGCGTTCATGCCGGTCGGGACGCAGGCCACCGTGAAGGCCCTGTCCCCCGACGAGGTACGCCAGGTCGGCGCGCAGGTTCTGCTCGGCAACACCTACCACCTGGCCCTCCGTCCCGGTGCCGAGCGGATTGCGCGCCTCGGCGGCCTGCATCGCTTCATGGGATGGGACGGCGCCATTCTGACCGACAGCGGCGGCTTCCAGGTCTTCAGCCTCGATCACCTGGTCGAGGTCAGCGACGAGGGCGCCGCCTTCCGCTCCCACCTGGACGGCAGTCAGCAGCGATTCACGCCCGAGTCGGTGATGCGGATCCAGCAGCAGCTCCGCTCCGACATCGCGATGGCGTTCGATCAGCCGGTGGCCTGGCCTTCGAACGTGGAGGCCTCGCGGCTCGCGATGCAACGGACTCATCGCTGGGCGAAACGATGCCTCGAGGCTCCAGCCGGGGGCGACCAGCTTCGCTTTGGCATCACCCAGGGCGGATTCGATCGCGAGCTCCGCGCAGAAAGCGCCGAAGCGCTGGCGCCCCTCGGCTTCGACGGCTTCGGGATCGGGGGCTTGAGCCTGGGAGAGCCGAAGTCGCTGACCTATGAATTGCTCGAAGTGCAGACGGCGCGACTGCCGGCGAACAAACCGCGCTACCTGATGGGCGTTGGGACGCCGGCGGATTTCATCGAGGCGATCGCCAGAGGCGTGGACATGTTCGACTGTGTCCTGCCGACGCGAATCGCTCGCAACGGTTCGATCCTGACCCGCGGCGGCCGGGTCAACCTGCGCAACCGGCGCTTCATCGATGACGCCGGTCCGCCCGATGCCGCCTGCGACTGCTATACCTGCGCCCGCTTCAGCCGGGCGTACCTCCGCCATCTCTTCCTGGCGGGCGAGATCCTCGGCCACCGGCTGGCGTCGGTCCATAATCTGCGAATGCTGCTGCGGCTGACCGGCCAGCTGCGCGAGGCGATCAGCAACCGGCAATTCCCAAGGCTGATCGCCGAGCTGCGCGAGGAATGGACGCTCGCGCCGCTGCCCTGAGCCTTAAAGGTTTCTCACCGGAGCTCACCTATACTTTCGCTCGATGCGCGTTGATCGTCGCCTGCTTCTTTTGATCGTCGTCATTGCGCTGCTGGCGCTGTTCGTCGACGGGTTCGCCTACATCTACCGGGTCGCAACCCGGCAGCCGCTGACCGGGCCCATTCACGGCGTTCCGACGCTCTCGATTCCGGCCCTCGGTCTCAACGCACCCATCTACGTCCATAAAGGGTTGGACTTGCAGGGCGGCACCCACCTCGAGCTCGAGATCACCAACGTTCGATCCGGCATGACACCGCAAGAGGCGCAGGCGGTGGCCGTGAACATCATCGAGCGTCGCGTCAATAGCAGTGGCTTTGCCGAGTCGGTGGTGCGCGCCGAAGGGAACAACCGGATCATCGTCGAGCTCCCCGGCGTCAACCTCGAGCAGGCCAAGCAGATCCTTGGCAAGACCTCCTACCTCACGATCTGGGAGTGGGTGCCGGGCACGCCGGACGCTGCCACCCTGCAGCAGCTCGATCCGACGGCGGCCACGAGCTTCCAGGGCTACAAGCCGCAGTTCACGCACATCGACGGCAGCATGATCAGCAGCGCCAGCCGATCGACCGATTCACAGACCAACCTGCCCGACGTCAACATCTCGTTCAATGCGACGGGGAGTGACCTGTTTTGCAAGCTGACGACCGACCGATTCAGCCACACCGCCGGGAGCCCCGACAACAAGATCGCCATCTTCATCGACAAGAACCTGGTCACCGATGCCGATGTGAATGGGGCCATCTGCGGCGGCTCGGGCATCATCACCGGCGGCTTCACCGCCGCCAGCGCCGAGCAGCTCGCGGTCCAGCTCAACTCGGGTGCCCTGCCAGGCACGATTTCGATCGCCTCGGCGAGCGAGGTGGGCGCCACCCTGGGCGCGACCACGGTCACCTTGAGCCTCGCGGCCGGCGCCTTCGGCCTGGCGATCGTCGTCCTCTTCATGCTCCTCTACTACCGGCTCCCCGGATTGGTCGCCAGCCTGGCGCTGATGCTCTACGCCGCCATCGCGCTGGCGATTTTCAAGCTCTTTGGCGTGACCCTGACCCTCGCCGGACTGGCCGGGTTCATCCTCTCGGTCGGAATGGCGGTCGATGCCAATGTGCTGATCTTCGAACGCGTCAAGGAAGAACTGCGCGCGGGCCGGACGCTGGGTGCGGCCATGGAAGCCGGGGTGCGACGAGCGTGGCCGGCGATCCGCGACTCCAATGTGTCGACCCTGATCACCTGCTTCGTCCTCTATTTCTTTGGGGCACCGCTGATCAAAGGCTTTGCGATCACGCTGGCGATCGGCGTCGCGGTCAGCATGTTCTCGGCGATCGTGACCACGCAGCAGCTGTTGCAGATCGTGGCCGGCCTGCGCCCGGCGCGCCGGCTCGCCTTCTACGGCGTGCAGGCGCCGAAGGCCGCCTGATGAGGTCGCTGATCCGATGAACATCGTCGGACGTCGCAACTGGTACTTCCTGCTCTCGCTGGCGATCATCCTGCCCGGGATCATCTCCATGCTGTTCTTCGGCTTCCGGCTCGGCATCGACTTCCAGGGTGGGGACCAGTACAACCTCGTCTTCAAGCACCCGGTCCAGGCCACGGCGGTCCAGAAGGAGATGGACAAGTTCGGCGTCGAGGCGACCACCCAGCAGGCCGGCGCCGACAGCGTGATCGTGACCACCAAGCCGCTCTCGGTCCAGCAGGAGACCACCATCCGATCGGACCTCTTCAAGGTCTTCCCCGTGGACGGCGGCAAATCAAGCTACGCGCAGGTGGGACCGACGATTGCCAAGGAGCTGGTGCTGGGGGCCGGCGGGCTGATCGCGATTGCTTCGATCCTGATCGTGGCCTACCTCAGCATTCGCTTCAACTACAAGTTCGCCGTCGCCGCCATTCTGGCCCTGTTGCACGACGTCTTCGTGCTCACCGGCATCTACTCGATCCTCGGCAAGGTCTTTAATTCACCGCTGGGCGAGATCAACACGCTGTTCGTGACCGCGGCACTGACCGTCATCGGCTTTTCGGTTCACGACACGATCGTCATCTTCGATCGGATTCGGGAGAACCTCCGCCAGGCCAGCAGGCTCAGCTTTGAGCAGAATGTCAACCTCAGCATCATTCAGTCGCTGGCCCGATCGCTCAACACCTCGATGACCGTTGTCTTCGTGCTGATCGCCCTCTTCTTGATCTCGCCGCAGAGCATCAAAGGCTTCACCCTCGCCCTGCTGATCGGCATCATCAGCGGCACCTACTCATCGATTTTTAATGCCAGCCCATTGCTGGTCGTCTGGCGCCGGCTCGACCCGCGTTAGCAGCCTCCGGAGGCGCCTATACTCAGGACAAGTGAATACCTCAGCTGCTGTGCGGGGCCATCGGCCCTTTTTCTTTTAACGATGTCGACGTCGAGCAGCCCGCAGCTCACTCGCATCCGGGAGCTGTTCACTCCCACCCTCAACTTCCTCGGTTACGAGTTGTATGACCTCGCCCTCACCGGCAGCAGCGGCCACACCACCTTGCGCGTGCGGATCGACCGCCCGTCAGGCGTCACGCTCGACGACTGTGAACGGGTCAGCAAATCGCTCAGTGCCTTGCTCGATCAGGCCGATCCCTTGCCCAATCGTTATGACCTCGAGGTCTCATCGCCGGGCGCGGAGCGACCGCTCCGCTCCCTCGAGGAATACCGCCGGTACATCGGCAAGCGCGCGAACGTGCGCTATCGAGTCGGCGAAAGCGAGCAGGTCGCCGAGGGACGGCTGACCGCGGTCTCCGACGATATGCTCGAGCTGCAGCTCGGCGATGGCAAGCACCCACGAACGGTTTCGATCCCAATGGCGGACGTGCTCGCCGCGCGCCTGGCCATCGATCTCTCGAGGCACTGATGCTGAAGTCGGACTTCCTCAAGGCGCTCGACCAGGTGCAAGAGGAGAAGGGCATCTCCAAGCAGTCGCTGCTGTCGCTGATGGAAACCGCCCTGGCGACGGCATACCGCCGCGCCTTCAACCCCGCAGAGAACATCCGCGTTCACGTCGATCCGGACACCGCCCAGATCGCGATCTTCGCCCGGCGCCGGGTGGTCGATACGGTTCAGGACCAGGCGACCGAGATCGGCCTGGAGGAGGCACGCGCCCTCGGGCAGGCATCCATCGGCGACCTGGTCGACGTCTCGCTGCCAACGGAGGATTTTGCGCGGCTCGCCGCCCAGATCAGCAAGCAGGTCGTCTTCCAGCGGCTGCGCGACGCCGAGAAGGACCAGGTCCTCAAGGACGTGCTCGAGCACAAGGGCGAGATGGTCAGTGGCATCGTGGAACGCGTCGCCGACCGGCCCGAAGGTCGCGTTGTCTACCTGGAACTCGGCAAGGCGGAGGGCGTGCTTCCTCCCGAGGAGCAGATTCCCGACGAACTGATCCGGATCGGGCAGCATCTCAAGGTCTTGCTGCTCGAGGAGCGAAAGCGTTCCAAGGGCGCGCAGGTGATCGTCTCCCGCGCGCACAAGGCGCTGGTCCGCCGCCTGCTCGAGTTCGAGATCCCAGAGCTGCAGTCGGGTGCCGTCGTGATTCGCGCCCTGGCGCGGGAGCCTGGTGTTCGCAGCAAGGTCGCGGTCTCAGCCAACCAGGACGGCATCGACCCGGTGGGCGCCTGTGTGGGCCCGAGAGGCGTCCGCATCCGCAGCGTGGTGGGGGAGCTGGGGTCCGAGCGGGTCGACATCATTCCCTGGGCCGATGATCCGGGGCAGCTGGTGGCGAATGCGCTCAGCCCGGCGCAGGTCCTGAATGTCGAGATCGATCGCGAGTCGCGGACCGCGACTGCCCACGTGCCGGAGAACCAGCTCTCCCTGGCGATTGGCAAAGACGGCCAGAACGCTCGGCTCGCCGCCAAGCTGACCGGCTGGCGGATCGACATCAAGCCCTCCGGGGACAGCCCCCACCCCGACCCTCCCCCAGAGGGGGAGGGAGTTACTGCCGGAGTGCGGGACGAAACCAGCTCCACGAGCTGAGCCGCAGCGGACGTGCGTCGGGTGCCGCGCCGTCAAGCCGCAGCGGGAACTGAACCGAATCGGCTTGGCTGATGGGCGGGCGGCGATCAATCCCAGGAGGATCTCGGGGCGCAGCGCCTACCTCTGTCGAGACGCCGCCTGCTGGGATGCCGCCGAGAAGCGCAGGGCAATCGACCGAGCACTGGGTGTTCGCCTGACGGGCGACGATTGGACTCAGCTTCGAGAGGGAATACTTACCTGAGCAGCGCAGCCCATTTCCGGGACTCGCGCTATCATTGCCAGTTGACTCGGGAGGTTAGATCACCATAGCAGCAACTACAACGCGCGGCATCAAGGTTCAGCAGCTTGCCCGTGACCTCGGCGTCGAGGCTCGGGACATCCTCGATTTCCTGCGCCCACAGCGTCACGCACCCCGTCATGCCATGGCCGTGCTGTCGCCGGAGCAGGAAGCGTCGGTGCGCACCCAGTTCGCGCCCGCCAACGCCCCGGCTGAGACCAAGGCGGCGGCGACCGGCAAAGTCGAGCTGCCACCCACGCTTTCCGTCAAGGAGCTGGCTGAGTATCTCGATGTCAAGACCGTCGACATCATCAAGGAACTGATGAAGAACGGCGTGATGGCCAACATCAACCAGCAGATCGATTTCGATACCGCCGCCATCGTCGCCGACAGCTTCGGCGTCCAGGCGAGCCCGATGTCGATGGACTCGGCGATCACCGAAGAGGTTGGTGAGGGCGAGGCGACCCAGGTGAAGCTGACGACTCGCTCCGAGCTCTTCAGCCTCGACGGCGAGGCCCCGGAGAACCTCAAGCCGCGGCCGCCGGTCGTCACGGTGATGGGCCACGTCGACCACGGCAAGACGTCGCTGCTGGACGCCTTCCGCCAGACCAAGGTCGCCGCGGGCGAGGCCGGCGGAATCACGCAGAGCATCGGCGCCTATGTGGTCGAGGAACGCGGCCGCGACATCGTCTTTCTGGACACTCCCGGTCACGAAGCCTTCACGGCAATGCGGGCCCGCGGCGCCCAGGTCACCGACGTCGCGGTGCTGGTCGTTGCCGCCGACGACGGCGTGATGCCACAGACCGTCGAGGCGATCTCGCATGCCAAGGCTGCTCAGGTGCCGATCGTGGTGGCGATCAACAAGATCGACAAGGATGGCGCCAACCCCGATCGCGTCAAGCAGGGGCTTTCCGAGCAAGGGTTGGTCCCCGAGGACTGGGGCGGACAAACCGTCATGGTCCCGGTCTCCGCCAAGCAGAAGACCGGTCTCTCCGACCTGCTCGAGATGATCTTGCTGGTCGCCGACCTGCAAGACCTGAAGGCAAATCCGAACAAGCCGGCAGCCGGCACCATTATCGATGCGCACCTCGAAAAGGGGCGCGGCCCGGTGGCCACCGTCCTCGTCCAGAGCGGCACCCTGCGGATCGGTGACAACCTCGTGGTCGGTCACATCTTCGGCAAGGTCCGTGCCCTGCTCGACGACCGCGGCCGCAAGATGAAGGACGCGGGACCGGCGACGCCGGCCGTCGTCACCGGGTTGCCTGACGTACCCACCGCCGGCGACATCTTCCAGGTGGTCTCCAGCGAGAAGGTGGCGCGCACCATCGCTGGCCAGCGAGCCGAGCAGCATCGCGTCGCCACCCTGGCGCAAACGCGCCGCGTCACCCTGGCCGACCTGTCGGCGCAGGTGGGGAAGGGAACGATCAAGGACCTCAACCTGGTGCTCAAGGCCGACAGCAACGGCTCGGTCGAGGCGCTCAAGGGCTCATTGCTCAAGATCCAGGATCCCCAGGTCAAGATCCAGGTCGTCTTCGAAGGCGTCGGGCCGGTGACGGAGTCCGACATCCTGCTGGCAGCCGTGTCCAACGCGCTGGTGATCGCCTTCAACGTCAAAACCGACGCCCTGGCGCAGCGGGCGGCCGAGCGCGAGAAGGTCGACATCCGCAGCTACGACGTCGTCTACAACGTGACCAACGACATCGAGCGAGCCATCAAGGGGCTGTACGAGCCGACCTTCGTTCAGGTGTGGGAAGGCCGCGCCGACGTCCTGACGCCGATCAAGATCCCGAAGGTGGGCGTGATCGCCGGCTCACGGGTCCAGGACGGGAAGATCACGAACGGCTCCATCGCGAAGCTGCTGCGTGACAACAAGCAGATCCACGAGGGCCAGATCACCGGGCTCAAACGCTTCAAGGACGACGTCAAGGAAGTCGTCGCCGGACTCGAGTGCGGCATCCGCATCGAGGGGCACCAGGAGTTCCAGGAAGGCGACGTCATCGAGTCCTACCAGGTCAAGCAGGCCTAGTCCACGCGCCCGTTAAAAGTCGGCTTCCAGCTCCCCGAGGTCGAGCGGGAAGTGCGCTGGCCGGAAATTGCGGCGATGGCGCGCCTCGGCGAGCAGATCGGCTTCGACTCGATCTGGGTCGGCGATCATTTGCTCTATCGCGACGAGAAGTACGGCGCCCGCGCCCCCTGGGAAGCCTGGACACAGCTGGCGGGAATTGCCGCCGTGACCAGCCGGATCGCGATTGGTCCCCTGGTCGCCTCCACCAGCTTCCACAACCCGGCGATGCTGGCCAAGCTCGCCGGGACGGTCGACGAAATCAGCGGCGGGCGTCTGATCCTCGGCCTTGGCGCCGGATGGAACGAGACCGAGTACCGCGCCTACGGCTTTCCCTTCGACCGCCGGGTGGCCCGCTTCGCCGAGGCGTTTACGATCATCCGGTCGCTGATTCGCGAGGGTCGTGTCGACTTTCAGGGGGAGTTCTACACCGCCCGCGACTGCGAGCTACTGCCGCGTGCCCGGCCGGCAATGCCCTTGCTGATCGGTTCGACCGGAAAGCGAATGCTCGAGATCACGGTTCCGCACGTGGACGCCTGGAACGCGTGGTACCAGCAGACCGGGAACCAGCCCGCCGGCGTGCAACCCTTGCGCACGGCCGTCGATGCCGCCTGTATCGCCGCGGGGCGTAAGCCAGGCGACGTCGAGCGGACCGTTGCCGTCTTGGTCGATACGCCGGGCGCCGCCGGCCGAAAGGATGTCGCGGAGTTCGGGGTAGCGGCCCCGCCCCTCAAGGGAAGCCCGGAGAGCATTGCCGACGTCCTTCGGGGCTATGCTCGCGAAGGCATCGGGCATGTCCAGCTCGTCGTCCAGCCGATGACCGAGGCGTCGCTCGAGGCACTCGCCCCCGTGCTGGAAATTCTGGATCGCAACCCTCAATAGAATGAGGGCATGGGCAGCCACCGAGTTGAACGCGTCGCCGCACAGCTCCAGCAGGAGATCAGCGAGATCATCATTCGAGACCTCAAGGACCCGCGGGTCGGGATGGCCAGCATCACCGACGTCAAGTTGAGCCCCGACCTGCGCAACGCGACGGTCAAAGTCAGCGTCGTCAGTGAGAACGAGGGGCGCCAGGCGGCGATCGATGGGCTGGAGCATGCCAAAGGCTTCATCCGGCGCGAGCTCGGATCGCGGCTCTCGAATCTGCGGTTTGCGCCCGACCTGCATTTCCAGCTCGACGAAGGCGTGGAATACAGCGTGCGCGTCAGCCAGCTGCTGCGCGAGGCCCGGCAAGGGGAGTCCAACGCCGGCAGCTGAGCTGGCTCCTCCGCGTCCGGAGGTCGCCGCCGTGGCGCCACGGATCTGGGAGGTGATCCAGAAATCGACGGTGCTGACCGCCGTGACGCACAAGGATGCCGATGGCGACACGCTGGGCACCGCCCTGGCGCTCGCCCATACGCTCGAACCGTTGGGCAAAACGGTTCCCGTGCTCTCGTCGCCGCCGGTGCCGGACGCCTGGTGGTTCCTCCCAGGCTTCGAGCGTGTCAACCGTCAGGCGGCTCCAGCGCACGCGCCCGTGTTCATCTTCGACGCCGGCGATGCGGCGCGCGCGGGCGTCTATGAGGCCGTCGTCACGCAAGCAACCGTGGTCATCAATATCGATCACCACGTCACCAATGCGCAGTTCGGAACCATCAACCTGGTGCAGGTCGATGCGGCCTCTACCGGCGAGCTGCTTTATGACCTCTTCAAAGCGTGGAACGTCACCATCCCTCCAGCGGCCGCATCCTGTCTCTACACGACCATCCTCTCGGACACTGGTGGGTTCCGTCACGACAACACCTCGGCGCACGCGCTGCAAGCCGCGGCCGAACTGGTTCGATTGGGGGCGGATCCGGTGGCCATGGCCCGGGGGCTTTTCAAGAGCCGTCCCGCATCGACGCTGCGGATGCAGGGGCGGATTCTGCAGGGCCTGCATTTCGAGTTCGGCGACCGGCTGATCTGGGGGACGATCAGCCAGGCGCAGCTGCGCGACAGCGGCGCCAGCACCGATCAGGCCGACAGCTCGATCGACCAGCTCAATACCGTTCGAGGTCAGGAACTGGCCATCCTCTTCAAGGAGGCCGGTCCGCGCCTGACCAAGGTCAGCATTCGAAGCCGCGACCAGGTCGACGCGGCGGACCTGGCGGCGAAGTTCGGCGGTGGCGGACATCGGCGCGCCGCCGGAGTCGAGATGCGGCTACCGCTCAAGGAAGCGGAAGCCAAGGTGCTGGCCGAAGTCCGAAACCGGATGAACGATCTCGAGTGGCATCCGGCATCCTGAACGTCGACAAGCCTGCCGGCCCAACGTCCTTTGGGATCGTGCGGAGCGTGAAACGACTGCCGGGAGTGCGCAAGGTCGGCCATGGGGGGACGCTCGACCCAGCGGCCGATGGCGTGCTGCCGATCCTGGTCAATGCCGCCACGCGCCTCGCCGACTTTGTCCACGAGTGGCCAAAGCGATACCTGGCGGGCGTAAGCTTCGGAGCCGTCTCGGATACCGATGACCGGGACGGCACCATTACCCCAGGAGGCAGCACCGATGGATTGACCGCCTCGCAAATCGAGGCGCTGCTGCCCTCGTTCACCGGCCGGATCATGCAGGTCCCGCCGATCTACTCGGCGCTGAAGCGCGACGGCGAATCGCTGTATCGAAAAGCGCGCCGCGGCGAAACCGTCGACGTGCCGGCCCGCCCGGTGGAAATCGACGCGATCATGCTTCGGCAATACGACCAGGCCACGGCGCTGGCCACCCTCGAGGTGCGGTGCCAGCGCGGAACCTACGTGCGCAGCCTGGCTCGAGATCTGGGCGCAACGCTCGGCTGCGGTGGCTACCTGTCGTCGCTGACCAGGTTGTCGGTCGGACCGCTCGAGAAGCGCAGCGCCGTGAGCCCCGTCGAGCTGATGGCGATGGGGGAGCGCTGGACCGATGCGCTGCTGCCACTCGATCTTCCCCTCCGCGGCTGGCCGGCGATCGTCCTCGATGACCCCGGCGTCGGCGCGGTTCGCCAGGGCCAATCGGTTCGCGCTCCCGCCGAAGGCTCGGGCCGGTATCGGTTGCTCGCCCCCGATGGGGAGACGGTCGCCTGGGGAGAGGTCGTCGGTGACCGGGTGCAGCCGCGTGCCGTCTTCAGCGAATGAAGCCGCTGATCTTCGGTTTTCCCGAAGAAGCCGGCTTCGACCGTCCGGTGCACATGACGATCGGGACCTTCGACGGCGTGCACAAAGGCCATCAAGCGCTGCTCAAGTCGTTGGTGACCCGGGCCGCGGGGGAGCGTGCCGAGACTGTGCTGGTGACGTTCGAGCCGCATCCGCGCTGCGTGCTCGATCCCCAGAACTGTCCGGCCAGTCTCACCACCCTCGACGAAAAAGCGGTCCTGCTCGACCAGCTCGGCATCGACCGCCTGATCGTGATTCCATTCAGCCGGGAGGTGGCCGCACTGACGCCCGGCGACTTCATGAAGCGGCTGACCCGTCGGATGCCGCTTCGGCGGCTGGTGATCGGGCACGATTTCCGATTCGGACGCGGCCGGCGAGGCGACGCCGCGTTCCTGCAGCGGCTGGGAACCCGGCAGGGCTTCGAGCTGGAGGTCATCGGGACGGTCGAGCGCGGGTCGGCGCCGATCAGCAGCTCGCGCATCCGGCGTCTGGTTTTGCTGGGCCAGATGCGGGCGGCCGCCCAGCTGCTTGGCCGTGAGTATTTCTTTCGATCGATCGTGGAGCATGGCGAGAAACGCGGCCGAACCCTCGGCTATCCGACCGCGAACTTGCGAATATCTCCCAACAAACTGGTTCCGGCCAGCAGCGTCTACGCCGCGCGCGTCGACATCGACGGCACCGTCTATCAAGGCGCGCTGAGCGTCGGATTCCGGCCGACGTTTGGCGGCCATAATCTGACGGTCGAGGTGTACATCATGGATTTCGAGGGCGACCTCTATGGCCGCACGCTGACCGTCTGGTTCGTGCAGCGGCTTCGCGGCGAGAAGCGGTTTGCGTCGGTCGCCGGGCTTCAGCAGCAGATGGCGCGCGACGTGGAGAACGCCAGACGGATCCTCGCCCGCGCGTAATCGTCAATCCAAGAGCGGGCGGCGGCCGAGCCGCCGGCTTCTGGCGCCAATGCGCCGCGGCGTGCGGCAGCCTCGAGCTCGAGGTGGTGGAAACGACAGGTCCCAACGACGCCACCGCACTGGCGGAGGCCGCTGGCGACCGACTGGTGATCGCCGTCGGCGGCGATGGCACCGCGAACGAGGTCGTCAATGGGCTGCTCCGTCGACGGAGTAGCCGGACTCCGCGGGTCGGTTTTCTGCAGCGAGGCAGCGGCGCCGATCTGCGTCGGAGCATCCCAGCGCCGCGCCAGCCCTCGGAGGTGGCGGAATGGATCAGGACGGACCGCTGGCGCCACGTCGATGCCGGGGTCCTGACCAGCTCGATCGGTCGCCGCTTCTTCATCAACGTGGCCGATGCCGGCATCGGCGCTGAGATTGTTCGGCGCGCGGCGACAGGTCCGGGCTGGACCGGTGGCACCGCCAACTTCCTCGGTGCGGCCATCGTCAGCCTCCTGGTGCATCGGAACGCTTCGGTCCGCTTGCGTCTCGATGACCGGCCGGTGGTGACCTGCCGGATTCGGACGATCGCAGTCGCCAACGGCGCCTACCTCGGCGGTGCCATGCACATGGCGCCGGCCGCACGCATCGACGATGGCATGTTCGACGTGGTCACCGTGGGTGACATTGGACGAGTCAAGGGCATCGCCAGCCTCCCGCTCCTGTACCGGGGGACGCACGGCCGGCTCCGTGCAGTCGCCTTTGCGCGGGCGCGCCGAGT
>DATASI010000050.1:0-13466 GCA_036269255.1 Candidatus Dormiibacterota bacterium | reverse complement strand
TGGTGAGGCTTGCGGGCGCCCATGCCGCACGGGTGTTCTGCTGATAGAGGAAACGACCTGTGTCGAGACTGACCAGCGCAAGTTCCTGGGCATCGATCACCGGCGGGATGGGACGCGGTCCGACGCCGACGGTCGGCGCCTTTGTTGGTGAGAGGCGTGGTGCCACCGGCACCGAGCTCGGGGATGGAGTTGGACTTGGAGTCGGGGCGAGCCGGAGCGGCTTCGGATCAATCAGGGCGAAAATCGGTCCGGTGGCGGCGACCGGCCGGGGCTGAATCGCGCCAAGGACGGGCAGCGGCGTAGCCGATGGCAGGCCAAGACAGACTCCTCCGGCCACCAGGAGCAAGGCGACCATGCGTCCAAATGCCCGTAACACTGCGGACAGGCAGCCTATCGCATGTCAGACCGGAATACAAGACGAGCGGCCCTACAATGTCCTCGCGCCGGGATGACGGAATCGGTAGACGTTGGCGACTTAAAATCGCCTGCCCGTAAGGGCGTGCGGGTTCGAGTCCCGCTCCCGGCAGTCACGTCGACCGGGACCCGCGATTCAATCCCGGCCGCGCGCGTCGCGGGTCGCTAGTATGGCCCCATGTTGCGAGCCCTCGAGGTGGTCTTCGGCATCGGCATCGTTCTGTACATCCTCAACGACCTCTTTCAGAGCGTTGTCGTGCCCCGTTCGACGCCCGCCCGCTATCGCCTGACGCGATGGCTGGTCCGGCCGGGCTGGAGATTGGTCCGCTGGCTCGGTCTGCGCAGCGATTCGTCGGGCAAGCGAGAGCGGTTATTCGGCACCTTTGCGCCGGCGATGGTCACGTTTTTGCTCTTCGTCTGGGTCCTCGGACTGGTGCTTGGCTTCGGCTTCATCTTCTATGGGCTTCGGGACCAGATGCGCCCGCCGATTACCGGCTTCGGAAGTGCCTTCTATTTCGCCGGCTCCACCGTGCTGACCATCGGGTTTGGCGACTTTGTCGCGACCTCCGGTCCGGCTCGGATTCTCGCGTTACTTGCGGGCGCCTCTGGATTGGGAACGATCGCGCTGGCGATCAGCTTCCTCTTCTCGCTCTACGCCTCCTTCCAGCGACGGGAGATCCAGATCGTCACGCTCGATGCACGCGCGGGTGCGCCGCCGTCGGGCGTCAGCCTGCTCGAAACGATTCGAAAATACGGCCTCGAGGAGGAGCTGCCACGGCTATTCGGTGAGTGGGAACGATGGGCCGCCGAGGTTCTCGACAGCCATCTCGCCTATCCCATCCTGGCCTATTTCCGATCCTCGCACGACAACGAGTCATGGGTCAGCGCCCTGGGGGCGGTGCTCGACGCATCCACGCTCCTGCTGACGACCGTCATCGATGGCCCACGCGGCCCGGCCAAGATGATGATGGGGATGGGCACGCACCTGGTCGAAGATCTGAGCCGGTTCTTCCGCGTCGATGGCGATGGCGATGCCGGTGTGGAGCGCTACGAGTTCGAAGAGGCACGCGCTCGATTGGCGGGCGCCGGCTGGGCGTTGCTCGGCCCTGACGAATCCTGGACGGCGTTCTCGCGGCTCCGGTCACAGTACGCCGGGCAGCTCAACAGCATGGCCAAGTGGTGGGCTGCCCCGCCCACGCAGTGGATCGGCGATCGCTCCTACGTGCGCTTTCCATTGCGCCGGCACGCCGAGGAAACCGCCAGGGTCGCGGTGCGCTAGGCCGCGAAGGCGTTCGGCGGGGTGCCGCGCAGCCGTAGATAGAACGCGGTGCTGAGCGCATAAGGAAGCAGCAACCGCACCTCGAACTCCTTGGATCGGCGCGCGACGCCGGCAAACAGATCGGGCAGCTGCCGGCGCTCCATCGACTCACAGATTCGGTGAATCGTGAACGCATCGGAGGCGCGCACGGCGGCGCTGCTTCCCTGCCAGATGGTGTTGCCATCGTCGAGCTGCCGCCACTCGGCCAGCAGGACGCCCTGCGCTGCCGCCAGCGCGAGCGCCTGTTGCATCTTGGCCTGCCCTTGCTGATTCAGTTCCAGGCCTCGCGCGCGAGCGAGCTCGAGCGTCTTACTCACTGCGGCTTCGATCACCGGCCACGATTCGGCGTCCGCCGCCGCATGCGGCAACAGGTCGGGCGCCTCGATGATTCGCTTGGCCCGGCCGAGGGCGAAGCCGTCGAGCTGCGTTCGGATCCCGCCGTTCAGATTGAGGTGCGCCAGCGGCGGCTGGCGGGTGTCGAACTGGTCGATCCTCGGCTCCGGGTAGCCGATGACAGGATCCTCGGTCGGCTGCGGCAGTTCCTGATGCTGGACGGCGGGACGCCACAATGGGCCGCGAGCGCGGCGGGCCCGACGCTGAAAGAGGCCCGCTTGCTGCCGTCCGGCCAGGACCGCGGCGGTCACGCCGACCACCATGGCGATGATCGCGGTGGGGACGCCGAAACGGAGCAACGCGATCAGGGCCGCCACGACGGTCAGGCCGAGCAGCATGGTCCGGCGCGGCAGGCGAGACACTGCTGAGTACAACGGCCCCTGGCGAATTCCCCGGCAGGCACCCCGGGCCGCCGGTGACCGCTTAGTTCAGATTGCGGAAGAGGGTGGCAATGCCCTGGCCGCCACCGATGCACATCGTCACGATTCCCCACTCGGCCTGGCGGCGCTTCAACTCGTAGGCCAGCTTGACGGTCAGAATCGCGCCGGTGGCGCCAACCGGGTGGCCGAGCGCAATCGCGCCGCCGTTGGGATTGACCTTCTCGGGATCGATTTCGAGCTCGCGGATCACGGCCACGGCCTGGGCGGCGAAGGCCTCATTGAGCTCCATCAGGTCTATGTCGTTGATCGTCATACCGGCTTTTCGCAGCAGGTTCTGCACGGCGAAGATGGGAGCGACGCCCATGATCTCCGGACTGATGCCGGCCACGGCGTCGGCGATCCACTCGAGCTGTGGCGTCACGCCGAGCTCCTCCGCCCGGCGCTTCGTCATCAGGACGACCGCGGCGCCGGCGTCATTGATGCCGGACGAATTTCCGGCCGTGACCGTTCCCCCTTCGCGGAAGGCAGGCTTGAGGCGAGCCAGCGACTCGACCGACGTCCCAGGCCGCGGATGCTCATCCGCGTCGGCCATCAGCGGGTCGCCCTTACGCTGTGGCACCGCCACCTGCACGATCTGGTCCTTGAAGCGCCCCTCCGCGATCGCGGTCGATGCCCGGCGCTGGCTCTCGGCGGCGAATGCGTCCTGGCTCTCGCGCGAGACACCGTAGCGGTCCGCCACCTTCTCCGCGGTGCAGCCCATCTGGTAGCGACCGAACGGATCGGTCACCAATGAGAGCGTGCCATCGATCAACTCCGCCTCGCCCAGCCGCCAGCCGACCTGGGAACGCGGCAGCAGGTACGGCTGAATCGACATGTTCTCATTACCACCGGCGACGACAACCTGGGCCTCGCCGGTGCGAAGCTCCTGCACCGCACTGTTGATGGCCTGGAGCCCTGAACCGCAGAGCCGGTTGACGTTGAATGCGGTGGTCTTCTCGGGTAGGCCGGCCTTCAGCGTCGCCAGCCGCGCGTTGAAGGCGTCCTCGCCGACCTGGCCGACGCAACCGAGGATGACTTCATCGACCAGATCCGGGGCGATCCCGGCGCGGCTAACCGCCGACTTGATCGCCGTGGCCCCGAGCTCCGAGGTCGGCAGATCCTTGAAGGCCCCGGCAAATTTCCCGATCGCCGTTCGGACGCCGCCGGCAACGACGATCCCCTCTCCGTTGGCGAGCACGAGCTAGATTCTAAGCGGGTTGAGCCGCTCAGACGCCCGGGCTTGGGGCGCTGCCGGAACCGATGCCCGCTGAGCCGCCATAGGCGGTGCTCCCCGCACCATCGGTGCGTCGCGTGATCTTCTGGGCCTGCTGCTGTGCCCTCGAGATCCCGCGCTCGACCTGCGGGCGGGCCGCATCAACCACACCCTGCGCCTGATCAATCACGGGTTTCATCTGCCCACGGACCTGATCCAGCCGATCAGACAACTCCTCGCGCATCTGCCGTCCCGGCTTGGGCGCATAAAGCAGCGCGGCGGCGCCACCAATGATCAAGCCGTGCACCACGCCTCTGAAATATCCCATTCGATGTCCTCCCTTGGCTGCGGGCCGGATCGCCCGAACTCTACTGGCGCCTTATCTTACCACTCCGGCTGGATATCGTGATAGCGGCGCTATCACTATCTGCCGGGAGCCGACTCGGTGCAGGGCGAAGCCGACGGAACGGGCGCTGAGATCGAGCGCCGCTCGGAGCAGCACCGCCGAGACGCAGCAGACGCTATAAAGGAAGGTCTCGGGGATCCGGCTGCGAAGGAAGGGGACCCCGACGGCCAGCCCGCCGATCAACAGTGCCGCCGTACACAGGGCGGCGCCCAACTCGACTGTCCGGGCCTTGAGCCATGTTCCAGCGCTCATCCCACGAAGAGTTATAGCGCAAATATCACTAGAGCGCAAGCTTTTGCGCAAACGCGCCGGCTGCCCGATGATGACTGCCATCAGCCCGATCGCACCGACGCTACGACCGCGAATCGCACGGGCGCGAGTGGCGCGCTTCGCGACCTCGAACGGAGCCCGGCTCGGACTGGTCCCCGTATGCTTCGCCCTGATCGACGACACGCTCTACCAGGCGATCGATGCCAAGCCGAAGCGGCGGCCGGCGCTCGGCCTGGCCCGCATCATGAACATCCAGTCAAATGCCAATGCGGTGATGCTGATCGACCATTACGACGAGGACTGGCGGAAGCTCTGGTACGTGCTGGTGCGCGGACAGGCTCGCGTGATCGATGCGCCTGACGGGGAACAGCTTCGGGCGGTGGCCGCCCTCCGGCGCAAGTACATCCAGTACCGAACGACCCTTCCCCTTTCGCAGGATGCGGTGGTTATCGCGCTAGATGCGGAACGCCTGACGCATTGGGAAGCCAGCTCAACCGACCGCTCGCGCCGGAACCGCCCGCAGCGGCGGGCATGAAGGTCCGGATCGAGACGATGCCGGAGGCTGGATCGCCGTACCGGTCAGCGAAATTGACACTGTCGGCAAACCAGGGATCATTGATCTGCAGCCCGGCCTCCGCCGTATGTCCGGTGATCAAGACAAAATGCTGATTTCCTGACAGCTGCACCTCCGCCACGACCGGCCGTCCGGCGTCCAGCTCGCCGAGGATCAGACCAACGTCCGGGGCCAGCCAGCCGGAGAAGGCGACCCGTCCGTTGCTGTAGCTGCTGACGGCATCCCAGATCAGCTGGTCGTCGTAGGCGTACCCGCCGTTGGCGGTGAGCCAGGCGTTCAAGGCGCCCGGATCGGTGTTCATGCTGTAGTAGCGCAGCATCATCGTCACAGAGGTGACGGCGCACCCAGAGGAGGCGATGGTGTCGGTCGGCGATGTCCCGAGGGGAGCCGCGCCCCAGGCGCCATCCTGCTGGCCCATGACCGGAATGGTCATGGTGCTGTCGGCCAGGGCCGCGGATTGCGGCATGAGGGCTGTTGCCAGCGCCATGGCTCCGCCGACCAGCAACGGCCGGGCGAAACGGACGACGAGGTCGAATTGCACTCTGCGCGAACCTCCTGTGGACAAAAAGAAAAACGGCGCCCATCTTCTGACTGGAACTGCACGCAGACAAACGTCCGCGGTGACTGAAGGTGATCGAGCGGTCCCGGCCGATCTTGGTCAGGCAGTCGTGTGCGGAAACCGTGCCTGAGGCGATGGACCCAGCCGGGGGCGTGTAACGACTTTTGGACAGATGGTGCTACTCCGGATCGGGGATCCGTGAAGGATCAACCAAGAGCGGAGCGCGAAGCCGGAAGCGTTGCTGGCAGGTTTTCGCAGGTGCTGGGGTCAGGCCGCTTGCTTCTGCCGGGCGGCGACCCGGGCCCGGGCCCGTTCGATCCGCTTCTCTTTGGCGACTCGACCACGACGGACGTGAGGCTTCATCGCCGGTACAACTCGTGGCCTCCCGGACGCTTGCAGCGCCGTGCCCTCGAGGATCAACTCGGCGCCTGATTGTCATCGCCTCGTATCTCGAGTCCAATTCAATAAGTGGTTGTTAAGATGGCTGCGAATGAGTGACCCGCGCCCAATCGGCGTGTTCGACTCGGGCGTGGGAGGACTGACCGTTCTTCGCGAGCTGCAAGAGCAGCTTCCCGCGGAGTCGACCATCTACTTTGGAGACCTGGGACACTTTCCCTACGGTCCCCGCTACCAGGCGCAGGTTCGCAACTTTGCCCTGAACATCATTCGCTTCCTGGAGAAGCTGGACGTCAAGCTCGTCGTGATCGCCTGCAACACCGCCACCGCCGCGGCGCTCAACACCGCCCGCGAGGTCTTCGACATCCCGATCATCGGGGTGATCACGCCTGGGGCGGAGGCCGCCGTCGCCGCCACCAAAAACAAGAAGGTGGGCGTGATTTCGACGGAGGGCACGCTGAAAAGCCAGGAATACCTCCACGCGATCCGTGAAGCCAATCCCACCATCGAGGTGCTTCCCAAAGCGGCGCCCAGGCTGGTCGACCTGGTCGAGGCCGGGAAATCCGACGCACCTGAGACCGAGGCCGTGCTGCGAGACGACCTACAAGAGATCAAGGATTTCGGCGCTGACACGCTGATCCTCGGCTGCACGCACTATCCGCTGTTGAGCCCGATGATCAAGCGGATCCTCGGGGAGGGCGTGACGGTGGTCGACTCGGCCCAGACCACGGCGGCACGGGTCGGCCGGGTGCTGGCGAAGAATGGCCTGGAATGCAGCGACCACGAGACGCCACGCCACCAGATCTACGTGACCGGCTCGCCCGATCGGTTCCACAAGACGGCGCGGATCTTGTTCGGACAGGATGTGCCGCCAATCACCACGGTGCGCATGGAGCTGGTCGAGGCGCAGAGCGGGCGGGAAGGCGCAGCATGAGCGCAACCATGACCGGTACCGACTTCGTCGTCCCAATCCGGGCCGAGCTGGACGATTTCGAGCGACGGCTGCACGCGACCGTCCGGGACGACCTGGGCCCCGTCGCCGATGCGATGGAGCAGATCCTCGACGCCGGAGGCAAACGGCTGCGGCCTGCGCTCGTTTTCCTGGCGGCCGGCCTCGGCACGCCGGCACGGCTCGATCATGTGCATTCGGCGGCCATGGCCATCGAGTTCATCCACAACGCCACGCTGATCCACGATGACCTGATCGACGGCGCGCCGACCCGCCGTGGCTTGCGGACCATCCACCAGACGCTGGGACCCAACCCGGCGATCATCATCGGCGACTATTACTTCGCCAAGGGCGCGAACCTGATGTCCGAGATCGGGAACCCGGCCATCGACGCGCTGCTCTCCCAGACGGTGATGACGATCTGCTTTGGCGAGATGCTCCAGCTCACGAGCCAGCGCCGCTATGACCAGACGATCGACGAGTACTACGCGAAGATCGAGCGCAAGACGGCGGCGCTGCTGGCGGCCTCGACCTACTGTGGCGCCGTCCTGGGCGGTCTTTCGGAGCCGGACGTCGAGCGGGCGCGGCGCTTCGGGCGCTACCTTGGCATGTCATTTCAGATCGCGGACGACGTTCTCGACTACCTCGCCACCGAGGAAGAGGTTGGCAAGCCGGTGGGCAACGATCTGAAGCAAGGAACGGTGACCCTGCCCTTGATGCTGGCGCGATCCGACCCGGGGGTGAACGGCAACCTGGAGGCCATTCTCAGTAAGCGGGTTCTCGACGACACCGATTACGCCGAGGTCGTGAGGATTGTCAGGGGCTCGCGTGGCGTCGAGGAGTCCTACGCGTACGCGCGACAATTCGGCGAGAAGGCGCGGGCTGAGCTTGCCGAGTTTGCACCCTCGGCCCATCGCGACGCGCTCGAGTCGCTGACCTACTACGTGGTGCGCCGCCGCAGCTAAGCCGGCGATCATCGGCCGATGAAGGTCCGGCTGGCAACCCGCGGCAGCACCCTGGCGCTGATCCAGGCGCAGCTGGTCGCCGACGCACTGGCGCGGGCGCACCCGGGGCACGAGTTCGTCCTGGAACCCATCTCGACGCATGGCGACCGCCATCCCGCGATGAGGCTGTCGGAGTCTCCGCGAGAGGGAGTATTCGTCAAGGAGCTGGAGAAGGCCCTGCTGGAACGACGGGCCGAGCTGGCCGTCCACTCGGCCAAGGATCTGCCGACGGCGGACACACCGGGCCTGGTTCTCGCGGCATTTCTGCCACGGGCCGACGCCAGGGATGTCCTGGTCAGCCGGGCAGCCGCGAGCCTGGTGACGCTTCCCGCCGGAGCGCGCGTCGGCACCGGCAGCCCGAGGCGAGCGGCCCAGATCGCGTCGATCAGGCCGGACCTGATCACGCAGGAAGTCCGTGGCAACGTGGACACCCGTTTGCGGCGCCTGGACGAGGGCGTCGTCGATGCGCTGGTCCTCGCCGCCGCCGGACTGGAGCGCCTCGGCCGGCTGGACGTTGTCCATGAGTTCCTCCCGTTCGAGGTGATGTTGCCGGCGCCTGGCCAGGGGGCCTTGGCGGTGCAGGCCCTCCAGGGCAGCGACCCGGCCGGGCTGGCGGCTGTGATCAACCACGACGCGACCAGCCGCGCCGTTGTGGCCGAGCGTGCCCTGTTGCGCCGCCTCGGCGGCGGGTGCCTGTCGGCGATCGGCGCGATTGGCGTGGTCGCCGGCGGTCAGCTCGCCCTGCAGGCGGCCGTGCTCGACCGCTCCGGCCGCCGGGTGCTTAGAGCGCAGGCCCGTGGCCGGTCCGATACCGCGGTCGTTGATCAGGTCGCTGGCGAGCTGGAGCGGCTGGGTGCCGGCGCGCTGCTGACCTCGTCGGACGGCCCGCTGGCCGGCCTGCGGGTGCTCGTAACCCGAGCCGGTGGCCAGGCGCAGGCGCTGACGGACGGGCTTCGCGCCAGAGGGGCATCGGTCGTCAGCTGTCCGGTCATCCAGATCGAGCCGCTCGCGGTGGATCCGCAACGCCTCAGGGTGCTGCCGGATTACGACTGGCTCGTTCTCACCAGCGCCAACGGCGTCGACCGGCTGTTCGAGCTTCTCGATGAGGCGAAGCTGACCCTTCCCGCACATATAAAGGTTGCGGCGATCGGCCCGCAGACGGCGTCCCGCCTGCGCCGCCGTGGGGTGACGCCGGCGCTGGTTCCCCGCCACTTCATCGCCGAGCAGCTCGCCGAGGAACTGGCGGCAGTCGTTTCCCCGGCGTCGCGGGTGTTGCTTGCTCGCGCCACGGGCGCCCGCGATGTGCTTTCCCGGCGCCTGGAATCGGTGCGCGTGCCGGTGGACGTGGTGGAAACCTACCGCGCCGTGCCGCCTGCCGGCCTTGCCGCCAGGCTGTCGGCAGTCCTTCCCGGCGTTGACATCGTGACCCTGACCAGTTCGTCGTCGGCGCGCCACTTTGCGCAGGCCGCCGGCGATGCCATCGAAGCCCGACTCCAGTTCGCCTGCATCGGCCCGGTCACCGCCCACACCGCCCGGGAGCTTGGAATGCGGGTTGATATCATCGCTCAGGAGTACACGACACGCGGGCTGGTCGAGGCGATCGTCCGCAGCCGGACTCGAGTTTCACCATGAGTTTTCCTGCCCAGCGCCCACGCCGGCTTCGCACCAGTGCGGCCATGCGACGGCTCGCCCGCGAGACCGAGCTGGCCCCGCACGACCTGGTCTACCCACTGTTCCTGCGCGAGGGGATTGATCAGCCGGTCGCGCTCGAGGCGATGCCGGGCCACCATCAGCACACCCTCGACTCGATCGCCGCGGAGGTCGAAACCGCGCTCAAGCTCGGGGTTCAGAGCGTCATTCTGTTCGGCATTCCGCTCGAGAAGGACGGCCAGGGCTCACAGGCGTGGGCCGAGCACGGCATCGTGCAGCGCGGACTTCAACGGCTGCGGCAGGCATTCGGTGATGACCTGGTCCTGATGGCGGACCTCTGCCTCTGCGAGTACACCGACCACGGGCATTGCGGCGTCCTCGACGGCAGCAAGGTGGCGAACGACGCGACGCTCGAGATCTATCAGCGGGTCGCGGTCTCGCAGGCCGCCGCGGGCGCGGACGTGATTGCGCCGTCCGGAATGATGGACGGGCAGGTGGGCGCGATCCGAAGCGCGCTCGACGGCCAGGGGTTCAGCGATCGGGCCATCCTTGCCTATGCGGCCAAGTACGCCTCGGCCTTTTACGGGCCATTCCGTGAGGCTGCCGGCTCGGCGCCCCAGTTTGGCGATCGCCGCGCCTACCAGATGGATGCCGGAAACGCCCGCGAGGCGGTGCTCGAGGCGCGGCTGGACGTGGCCGAAGGCGCCGACATGGTGATGGTCAAACCAGCACTGGCGTATCTCGATGTGATCCGCGCGGTCGCCGAGGGTACGGAAGTCCCGACTGCCGCCTACAACGTCAGCGGCGAGTACGCGATGCTCAAAGCGGCGGCCGCTCGGGGTTGGCTCGACGAGCGCCGGGCGCTGCGCGAGATCATGCTCGGCATCCGCCGCGCGGGGGCGCAGCTGATCTTGACCTACCATGCCAAAGAGGCGGCGCGGGAGATTCCCTGCTGGGAGGAGCTGGCCTGAGCCAGTCGCCGCGCCCCGTCCCCCAGATGCTGGCGACGCTCGGTGTCATCGCCGTCGTTATACTCGGCTTCACCGTTTATGTTGGACGATCGGTCGATCAGCAAAGCAAGGTGACGGCCGCGACTGGCTGCTCGTCGTTGCACTTCGGCTCGGCAATGGCGCCGACCAACAGCGATGCCGGCAAGCGCAGCTTCAGCGCGGCACCGGCGTTCGCCATCAGCCCCAGTCTCAAGTACCTGGCGACGATCACGACCAATAAAGGCACCATCACGCTCTGCCTCGATCCAGGCCTGGCCCCGAATACGGTCAACAACTTCGTCTTTCTAGCGAGGAACAAGTTCTATGACGGGCTCAAGTTCCATCGCGTGGTCGCCGACTTTGTCATCCAGGGCGGCGACCCGAAAGGTGATGGCAGCGGCGGCCCCGGGTACAAGTTCAATGATGAGCCGGTGAAGGGGCAGTACACCGCCGGGGCCCTCGCCATGGCCAACTCCGGCCCCAACACCAACGGCAGCCAGTTCTTCATCTGCACCGTCGACGACACCAAGAAGCTCGCCAAGAGCTACAACCTGTTCGGCTATGTCGAGAGTGGCATGGATGTCGTGCTCAAGATCGCCCAGGGCGACACGATGACCTCGGTGACGGTCCAGGAACAGAGCGCATAAGGTCCTCAGCGACCTCTCATTGAGCCCGCCCGGAACGGGGCTATAATGCGCGCTAGGAATCCTGAATGGGTGGCGTTTTCGGTCACTGGTACATCCTCCTGCTGGTCCTTGCCATCGTGCTGATCGTGTACGGCCCGGGCAAGCTACCGGAGGTAGGGGGCGCGATTGGTCGCGCGATGCGTGAATTTCGCAAGGCTTCCTCGGACCTTCAGGATGAGATCCAGAAAGGCACGTCCCAACCATCGCCGCCGGCTCCGCCCGTCGCTGAGCGGCCCAGCACGGACGTGACCCCGCCCGCGCAGACCAAGACCTGACCGGCAGCGGGCGCCGTTAGGCAGCCTATGGCGAAACCCACGCTGGTCACCGCTCCCGAGGACGAGCGTCGGATGACGATCATCGAGCACCTCGAAGAGCTGCGCCGGGTCCTGATCATCTCGCTGATCGCCTGGGCGGTCGCCACCGCCATCGGGTTTGTGGTCTCGGGTTTCGTGCTCGGCATCATTCTGTCCCCGATCAAGCACGTGCTGGGCCCGGGAAAGGTCCTCTACTTCACCGCACCCATCGACAAGTTCTTCCTCTACTTCAAAGTCGGCATCTTCACCGGCTTTATCCTGGCCAGCCCGATCATCCTCTGGCAGGTCTGGACCTTCGTGGCCCCGGGTCTGCATCGCAACGAGCGCCGCTTCGCGGTGGGGTTCGTCAGCTCGGCGGTGGTGCTGTTCGCGATGGGCATCGGGTTTGCCTTCTTCGCGATGCCGATCGCCTTGCGGTTTTTGATCGGCATCGGCACGAGCGACATCCAGTACCTGCCGATTGCCGCCAGCTACATCAACTTCGTACTGATTCTGATTGCCATCTTTGGCGTGACCTTCGAGCTTCCGCTGGCGATGACCATGCTCGGCCTGGCCGGGATCGTTTCCGCTCGATTTCTGGCGCGCAATCGGTTCAAGTTCTGGCTCGGCATCTTCACCGGGGCGAATATGGTGACGCCCGGGGTCGATCCCTTCACGCCAACCCTCCTGACGGTTCCCCTGATCATCCTCTTCGAGGCCAGCATTTTCGTGATCCGCGCTCTGCGAAGATAGCGTCGTTGGCTCAATCACGACCGGACGGCCGCAAGCCTGACCAGCTGCGCCCGGTAAAGATTCAGACCGGGGTCAACCTTTACGCCGAGGGCTCGGCGATCATCGAGATGGGTGATACGCGCGTGCTCTGCACCGCGAGCTGGGACGATAAGCCGCCGCCGCACAAGAAGGGCACCGGCGAGGGCTGGGTCACCGCCGAGTACTCGATGCTGCCGCGGGCGACACAGACCCGGACGCCGCGCGAAGCTCGAACCGGCCGCGTGGACGGACGAAGCCAGGAGATCCAGCGCCTGATCGGCCGGGCGCTGCGCGCGGCCGTGGACATGCCGCTGATGGGGGAGCGGACCATCATGGTCGACTGCGACGTATTGCAGGCGGACGGCGGCACGCGGACGGCATCGATCACCGGCGGGTTCGTCGCCGTGCACCTCGCGCTCCAGAAGGCGATGGAGCGCAATCTCTTACGCGTGCTGCCGATCAAGCACTTCGTCTCCGCGGTGAGCGTCGGCATCGTGCAGGGCCAGCCGCGGCTCGACCTGAACTATCTGGAAGACTTCGCCGCGCAAACCGACATGAACTGTGTGCTCGCGCAGGACGGCCGGTTCATCGAGATCCAGGGCACCGCCGAGCAGGAGCCGTTCGCGCCCGAGGAGATGGAGCAGATGCTGAAGCTGGCCGTCAAGGGCGCCGCCGAGCTGGTCGACGCACAGCGCAAGGCCCTCAAGCTGCGCTGAACCGGCTGCTACTCGCTACCACCAATGCCGGCAAGCTCGCCGAGCTGCGGGCGATTCTCGGCGACCTTCCGTTCGAGCTCCTGAGCCCACAGGACCTGGGCATTCGCTTCGAGGTGGTCGAGGATGCGACCACGTACTTGGAGAACGCACGAAAAAAGGCACGCGCGGCGGTCACCGCGAGCGGCCTGCCATCGCTGGCCGATGACTCCGGTCTCGAGGTTCCGCTGCTCGGCGAAAGGCCGGGGGTCGAGTCCGCCTATTTCGCCGGCAAGCATCACTATGGGGATAGCCGAGCGCTGGTTGCGGCGCTGTTGCGAGAACTCGGCGATCAGCGGGTGCGCTCACCGGCGGCCAGGTTTCGCTGCACCGCCGTACTGCAAATCCCGGGTGGTCGGGAGTTCGTCGGTGAAGGCGTGCTGGCCGGGACGATCGCCGCCGAGCTGGTC
>DATASI010000049.1:0-18039 GCA_036269255.1 Candidatus Dormiibacterota bacterium | reverse complement strand
CGGCGTGCCGCAGGGGACGCTGCTCAACGGGATCGCGCTGCTGGTCGTCGTAGCGCTGTCGATTGTGGTGGCCGTCTACGGCCATCAGACGATCGCGGTTTTCGAGAAGTACGGTGCCGTCGTCTTCGTCATCTTTTGCGCCGTGCTGGCGCTCAGCCTGGTGCCGCAAGTCAAGTGGGGACTGCCGGCGACGGTTGGCGGCGCCGATCATCTCGCGGCCTGGGTCCTGGGGACCAGCGTCGTCTTCGCGCTGGTCGCCTCGTGGTTCAGCTTCGCCTCGGATTATTCGCGTTACCTGCCGTCGCGGCTTTCAACTCCCTCGGTCGCCGGCTGGGTCACGGCGGGCACGGCCGCCTCGATGTTCCTCTTCGGCTCGCTCGGCGTGCTGCTGGCCAGCATCGATCCCAGGGGCGGGGGCAATCTGCTCGCGTTGATCTCATCGCGCGCACCGCTGGTCGTGGTGGTTCCCTTCTTGCTCTTCATTGCCGCCGGCGAGATCTGGGCTAATTACCTCGACGTCTACACGGCGGGCCTCGCCGGGCTTGCCCTCAACCTGCGGCTGCCGCGCTGGGCGGCCGCGCTTGGCTGTGGGCTGATCGGCGGCATCCTGGCCTACTTCGCGCTGTTCGTCTCCACCTTCAATGCGGCCTATACCAACTTTCTGCTCGTGACCTACCTGTGGGTGCCATCCTGGGCTGCCGTGGTGCTCGTTGACCTCTTCGTCTTTCGCCGCCGGGCCGGCCTGCTCGCGCTCGTCCGCTGGCGGCCGGTGCTTGCCTGGCTGATCGGCCTGGCCGTGGCGGTTCCGTTCGTCGATTCGACCTTATGGCAGAGCCCGCTGGCGGTCAGCCTGCTGCACAACACCGATATCTCGGGCTACGTCGGCGCGGTGGTCGGCGGTGCCGCCTACCTGGTCCTGGGTCGCCGGCGGTGACGATGCCGGTCGCCCTGACGATTGCTGGCTCGGACTCAGGCGCCGGGGCGGGGATCCAGGCCGACCTCAAGACCTTCGCGGCCCTTGGCGTCTACGGGCTCACGGTGATCACCGCTGTCACAGCCCAGAACACGCTCGGCGTACGGGCGGTCCAGGAGATCGATCCAGATGTGATCCGCGCCCAGCTGGATGCTGTCGCCGAGGACTTTGAGGTCGTGGCCCTGAAGACCGGCATGCTGTCGAGCTCCGCGATCATCGAGGCGGTGGCTGACGGCATCCAGCGGCATCAACTCGCGCCGCTGGTGATCGACCCGGTGATGGTAGCGAAGAGCGGTGATCGATTGCTGCAGCCTGAGGCGGTCGAGGGGCTGCGCAACCGGCTGCTCCCGCTGGCTGCGGTTGTGACCCCGAACCTTCCAGAGGCTGAGGTCCTCGCTGGGATGAGGATCCGGACGCGAGCCGATCGAGTCGTGGCCGGCCGGGCCATTCTTGCGCTCGGCGCCCGGTCGGTCGTCGTCAAAGGCGGCCACGGCGGTGAGGACCCCGTCGTCGATATGCTGGTGGATCGCGATGGCGTCACAGAATTTGCCGCGAGCCGCATCGCCACGGATCAGACCCACGGCACCGGCTGCACATTTTCAGCGGCGATCACGGCGGGGCTCGCCAGGGGCTTGACCCTCACGCGGGCGGTCGAAGAGGCGCGGACCTACATCTCTCGAGCCCTGGTCGAGGCTCCCGGCCTCGGACACGGCCACGGTCCACTACAGCACTACCCGGTTAGCGATGGTGTCCATGCCGTTCGGTGAGCGGGATCTCGCGTATCTCGAGCAGGTCCATCCGCCGCTCGATCCGGTCCTGTCCGAGATGCTGGAGGCGGGTCGGAAGGAGGGCGTGCCGATCGTCAGCACCGCCACCGGCCGGCTGCTCCGCGTCCTGGTCCTTGCGCTGGCGCCCAAGCGCGTGCTCGAGATCGGGACCGCGATCGGCTTTTCCACCCTCTGGATGGCGAGTGTGCTTCCAGCAGGTGGCCGCATCGACACCATCGACCCGGACCGGTCGAGGACGGATCGAGCTCGCCGATACTGGCTGCGAGCCGGGGTGACCGATCGCGTCCGGGTGATCAACGAGCCGGCCTTGCGCGTCATTCCGCGGCTTGCCCCTGGCATCGAGTTTGCCTTTATCGATGCGCTCAAACCGGAATACACCGCGTACCTCGAGGCCTTGCTTCCGAAGATGGCGCCGGGCGGGATGATCACCGTCGACAACGTGTTGTGGAGCGGCCGGATTGCGGCCGGCGATCATGACGAAGACACGGACGCGCTGCGCGCCTTCAACCAGCGCTTCCTCAGCGAGGAGCAGCTGGAGGCCACCATCGTGCCGGTCGGCGATGGTCTGGGGATCGGCGTCGTCCGCCCCCACGCGTAGAGTTTTCCGGTTGGCCAACGACGACCCAACGCCGACGCGAGAGCGCGTCCTCGACGCATACCGGACCGTACTTCGCGCCCGAGCGCTCGACGATCGTCGTTTCGTCCTCAACCGGGCCGGCAAGCTGGCCTTCATCATCTCCCCGCGCGGGCACGAGGTAGCGCAGGTGGCGGCGATCACCGCGCTCAAGCCGGGCCACGACCGGTTCTGCCTGTACTACCGGAACTTTGCCGCGGCGCTCGCCTGCGGCTTCACGCCGGAGGAACTGATGCTGTCGGCCTTTGCGCGCGCGGCCGACCCCTCGAGCGGCGGTCGGCAGACGCCCGGCAACTTCGGCAGCCGGCGCCGGGGCGTGATCATCGGTTCGAGCACCGTCGGGCCACAGATCCCCAAGGCCGCCGGCATCGGCCTGGCCCTCAAGTGGAAAGGGGACGCCGCTCTCTGCTTCGTCAGCTTCGGCGAGGGCGCCACCAGCCAGGGCGACTTTCACGAGGGCCTGAACTTCGCGGCCATCCATCGTTGCCCGGTCATCTTCTTCTGCGAGAACAATCACTGGGCCATTTCGGTGCCGCAGCGCCTCCAGGTGGCCGGTCCTGGCGTCGCCGAGCGAGCAGCCGCCTATGGGATCCCAGGCGTCCGCGTCCCCGGCGACGATTTTTTCCAGGTCCATGCCGCCGTCGCAGAGGCGGCGACGCGTGCCCGCGCTGGGGAGGGACCGACGCTGATCGAGGCCGAGGTCCTGCGGCTGCAGTCGCATTCCACCGACGACGACCAGCGGGCCTATCGCGATGCTGCTGAGCTTGCTGCCGAAGCCGCCCGCGATCCGATCCCGGCGATGCGGGAGGCGTTGATCGCGCGCGGGTGGCTTAACGCGGAGCAGGACGTGGCGCTTCGGGACGAGGTCAGCCGCGAGGTGGAGCGTGCGACGGACGCCGCGGAAGCCGCGCCGGATCCTGAGCCGGGGACGCTGATGCGTCACGTGTACGCGGATGGCTGAGCGCAACCTGGTTCAGGCGATCCGCGAGGCGCTCCATGAAGAGATGGAGCGCGACAGTACGGTTTGCGTGCTGGGGGAGGACGTGGGGCACAAAGGCGGCGTTTTCAAGGCCACCGAAGGCCTGCAACAGCGATTTGGGCCGGAGCGCGTGCTCGATACGCCGCTGGCCGAATCGAGTATCGCGGGCGTTGCCCAGGGATTGGCGTTGGAAGGCTTCCGGCCGGTCGCCGAGATGCAGTTCGCCGATTACAGCTATCCGGCGTTCAACCAGATCGTCAACGAAATCGCCCGCGTCCGCTACCGGTCCAACGGTGACTTCGCCTGCCCGCTCGTGATCCGAGCCCCGACCGGCGGTGGTGTCCGTGGCGCCCTCTACCACTCGCAGTCGCCCGAAGCATTTTTCTGTCATGTCCCCGGCCTCAAGGTCGTGCTGCCCTCAACGCCGGTGGACGCCAAAGGGTTGCTCAAGGCGGCGATCCGCGAGCCCGACCCGGTGATCTTCCTCGAGCCGAAAAAGCTCTATCGAGCTGAGCGCCAGGACGTCCCGCAGGGCGAGGACGCGCTGCTGCCACTGGGCGTCGCCAGCGTGGTTCGACCGGGCAACCAGCTCACGGCAATCACCTATGGCTACATGCGCGTGGTCACGCTGCAAGCGGCTGCCCTGCTGGCCCGGGAGGACGTCGAGGTCGAGGTCATCGATCTGCGCACCCTGCGACCGTGGGACGTCGATTCCTGCGTGCGTTCGGTGCAGAAGACGGGACGGGTGGCGATCGTTTATGAGGCCAACCGGACGGGCGGCTTCGGCGCCGAGATCGCCGCCGAGCTTGCCGAGCGCTGCTTCGCCAGCCTTGACGCCCCGGTGATCCGGATCGCCAGCCCCGATGCCCCAGCGATGCCCTTCAGCACCAGCCTCGAACACGCGTTCATGTTGAATCCTGAGAAGGTCGCCGAAGGTCTGCGGCGCCTTGCTCGGTACTGAAACTGCACGAACTCTGGCGTGATAAACCGATGAGAACCGGTAGCAAATCACCTGGCCGACTGCCTATACTGTGCGGTGGGGTTCCTGTTCCAAGCCCCCCGGAACTAGGACCCCACTTTCTTTTTCAGGCCCCTCTCCGGGCGCCATTCCCTGGTTGTTGCCAAACGTTTGCCCCCCAGGCGCCTCCCTACAATGTGAGCGCTTTGGCGCGGGGTGTCTGGGTTCGTGGCTGAGCGCAGCGGCGTCTTCATCTCGGTGGACATGGAAGGCATGGCCGGCATCGTCCATCTGCATCAGGTGATGCGTGGCATGCCCGAGTACGAGCGCTCCTGCCGCCTGATGACCGCCGAGACCAATGCTGCCGTCGCCGGTGCGCGCCGCGCCGGCGCAACCCGCATCGTTGTCAACGACTCGCATGGCGACATGCGCAATTTTTTCCTGGATGAGCTCGATGACGGCGTCGAGGTCATCAGCGGCAGCGACAAGCCGTTTTCGATGGGCGCCGGCCTCGATCCGAGTTTCGAGGTCGCTTTCTTCGTCGGCTATCACGCCTCAGTCGGCAGCGGGCAGGCGATCATGGACCACACTTATGGCGGGAGAACCATCTACGCGCTGCGCATTAACGGTACGCCGCAGAGCGAGGCGACCCTCAATGCCGCACTGGCGGGAACGTTTGGGGTCAGGACGGCGTTGATCACCGGGGATCGAACCACCGTCGAGGAGGCCGGCGCCGCGCTCCCCGGCATCGAAGGCGTGATCGTCAAGGAAGCGCTCGGCCGGCAGGCGGCGCGCTCGCTCCATCCAATCGAAGCTTGCCGCCGGATCGAGGCCGGCGCGTATCGGGCCTACCAGGCGCGCGAGCAACGTCCGCTGTATCAGCCGAGCGGCCCCTTCACGCTGGAGATCGACTGGATGCACGCTGGCATGGCGGATTTTTGCGTCCAGATTCCGGGGGTGCAACGCGCCGGCGGCCGCACCGTGCGATATGAGAGTGCGGACTTCAGGACCTGCTATCAGATGATGCTGGCGTTGCTGGTGATGGCGATTCCCGTCGCGTATCAGTACCCGCGCACGTGACGCCCAGCGAGGCGATCGAGCAGCTGCTCGGCGGCGCGCGACTCGACCGTGCGCAGGCGCGCGAGGTGATGGACCAGGTGATGGCGGGGGAGGCAACCCCGGTGCAGATCGCTGGATTGCTGATCGCGCTTCGAGCCAGGGGCGAGACCGCCGAGGAGATGGCCGGCTTCGTCGATTCGATGCGGGCGCACGCGACGCCGCTCGCGGTCCCTGAGGGGACCATCGATACCTGCGGCACCGGCGGCGATCGCGCCGGCACTTTCAACATCTCGACCGCCGCCGCCCTGGTCGCGGCCGGCGCCGGCATCCCGGTGGCCAAGCATGGCAACCGGGCGGCGTCCAGCCGGTGTGGGAGCGCGGATGTGCTGGAGGCGCTCGGCGTCGACATCGCGCTCGGCCCGGATGGTGTTCGCCGTTGCATCGACACCGCCGGCGTCGGCTTCTGCTTCGCACCGACGTTCCATCCCGCGATGCGTTTCGCCGGACCGGCTCGCCGCGAGCTCGGGGTCCGAACCGTGTTCAACGTCCTTGGCCCGCTGGCCAATCCGGGGCGGGTCCGCCGGCAGGCGCTTGGGGTTGGTGCCTCGCCGCTTGCCCCGCTGATGGTCCAGGTGCTCAAGGAGCTCGGTCACGAGCGGGCGCTGGTCTTCTACGGCGAAGACGGACTGGATGAGCTGACCACGACCGGGCCGTCGCGCGTCTTCGAGCTCAAGGGCGGCACGGTGTCTGACTACGAGCTCGAGCCGGCCGAGGTCGGCCTTCGGCGCTCAAAGCCCGAGGATCTTCGGGGCGGAACGCCCTCCGAGAATGCGGCCTTGCTCCGTCAGGTCCTCGCGGGCGAGACCGGACCGCGGCGAGACGTCGTGCTGTTGAACGCGGCGGCGGCCGTCATTGCGGCCGGCCGAGTAGACGACTGGCCGCAGGCAATCAGGGTTGCCACGGAATCGATCGACAGCGGGCGGGCTAGGCAGGCGCTCGACCGTCTGGTCGAGGCGTCGCGAACGACGCTAGCCTGAGGCTAAACCGACGATACCGCCGGCGAGCAGAGCGAGAAAGACCACGCCGGCAAACCCCCAGGCGGCCCAGTAGGTCAACCGGGAAAGCCGGCGCATCCGGCGCAGACGGCGCAGCTTGCCGCGCGCCACCGTGAGGGCCCTCTCCTCCGTCAGCACTCTGTAGGCGTATCGGTCGCAAGCCGGCAAATCTTTCTCAATTCGGCGGCCGATATCCTTTAGGCAATGCCATCCCGAGTCGCCGTCATCCCCGGCGATGGCATCGGTCCAGAGGTCATTACCGCGGCGAGGCGCGTCCTGGATGCCGTCACGGGGGCAACCGGGACGCGGCTGGAGTTCATCGAGTACGACCTCGGTGCCGAGCGCTACCTGCGGACGGGCGAGATCATCCCTGATGCCGTCTTCGAGGAGTTGCGGCAGGTGGACGCGATCTACTTCGGGGCAGTGGGCGATCCACGAGTCACCGATCCACGTTACGCCGCCGGCTTGCTGCTCCGCATGCGCTTCGAACTTGACCTCTGGGTCAACCTTCGGCCGTCCAGGCTGCTCGCTCCTGGGCTCACTCCGCTCAAGGATGCCGCCGCCATCGACCTGGTGGTCGTGCGCGAGAACACGGAGGGTGCCTACGTCGGGATCGGCGGGCAATTCAAGCGCGATACGGCCGATGAGGTCGCGATCCAGGAAGATATCAACACGCGAAAGGGTGTGCAGCGGATTCAGCAATACGCCTTCGAGCTGGCGAAGCAGCGGCGCCAGTCCGGGCATCCGGGCCGGCTCACCATGGTCGACAAGAGTAACGCGCTGTACCTCGCGCACGACCTGTGGCAGCGCGTCTTTGCCGAGCAGCGGCAGGCCGCGCCGGAGATCGACGCCGAACATCTCTTCGTCGACGCAGCGGCCATGCAACTGGTCAAGAACCCGGGGCGTTTCGATGTCATCGTCACCACCAACATGTTCGGCGACATCCTGAGCGATCTCGCGTCGGAGCTGGTGGGGGGGCTCGGGCAGGCGCCGTCGGCGAACATCAACCCCGATACGCGCCGCGGGCTGTTCGAACCGGTGCACGGCTCCGCCCCCAAGCATGCCGGGAAAGGCATAGCGAATCCCGTTGGCGCGATGCTGGCCGGGGCCATGATGCTGCGCCACCTGGGTGACGACACCGGCGCCGGCCAAATCGAGGAGGCGGTCATGACGGCGGCGGTGGGGGGCCGCACCACCCGCGACCTCGGCGGCACCTTGAGCACCAACGCCGCAGCCGACGCCGTTTTGAACGCGCTGCAAGCGCCCGCTCGCGGGCGATGAGAAAATTCGACTGATGGCGCCCCTGGTCAACACGATCCAGCCGCCGCGTCGGAAGCGCGCATCGCCGTCCGCCACCGCTGAGCCGAAGAGCCGTCCCAGCGTCGCTGGCGGAGATGAGCACATCATTCGCGGCCGGGCGCTCATCTTCTGGGACCCGAAGATCCCCGGGAAGAAGCTCGACGCTATCGACACCGACCAGATCACACCGGCCGATGACTGCATCTCGGAAAGCCTGGAGCGCCTCGATGAGCGATGGAAGGCCGGCGCGTTTCGTTACCTGATGCCGGCTTTCCGGGAGCGCGTGCATCGTGGCGAGACCTTTGTGATCGCGGGGGAGCGCTTTGGCATCGGCTCCTCGCGGGAGATGAGCCCGGCCGGACTGAAGGCGGTCGCCGAGGAGGCTGGCCTCCAGATGGTGATCGTGTGCGGTGAAGGAGTCGGCGACATCTTCCGGCGAAACGCGCTCAACCTCGGCTTGCACGTGGTGCAGAGCCGCGACGCCTCAGAGGACGCACAGGAGGGCGACAGCTTCAGCTTTGATCCCAACACCAGGCGCCTGACCAACGAGACGCAAGGCAAGTCGTACGACCCGGTCCCACTGACGCCAAAAGAGGAGGAGATCCGGCGATCAGGAGGCATCATCGCGATCGGGCGCCGAGAGTTCGCCGAATCGCTCGCGCGCCAGCCCCTGGTTGAGTGGCCGCCGGAGGATGTTGCCAGCGGCCTCAGCAGCAGTGAGCAGATCGTGTGGGCCCATCGGGTCGACAAGGACGCGGAGGTGCGGCCGGGCAGCACGCTGCGCGTCTGGTGCGATCTCTTGCCCGCTTCCGACGGGACCGCCCCCTTCTCGATCCACACCTTCAACCAGATCACGGGCGGGGACGCCATCTACCCCCGACAGGCGGCGATCGCGAACGACCACTTTGTCTTCTCCGGCCGCAATACCGACGACAGGCAAACTTCCATTGGCCGCGACTTCGCGAAAGTGCAGGCGATCGAAAAGCCCTACTACGCCACGCCCGGCGATGGCATCTTCCACTTCTACTTCCCCGAGCAGGGCCTGGTCGTTCCGGGTGCCTTCATTCCCGGAGCCGATTCGCACAGCCGCGCCTACGGCGCCTACGGTGCCATCGGAATCGGAGTCGGTAGCACCCAGCTTGGGTTCGGATGGTCGACCGGGTACGTCTATTTCACCCCGGCGAAGCGCCGGCGGGTCGTGTTCACCGGCCGGCTGCACCCATGGGTCAGCGGGAAAGACGTCGTGCTCGCCCTGCTGCGGCGCTGGGGGAAGACGCAGGCCCAGGGGATGAGCGTCGAGTTCGTCGATGCCGAGGCTCAGTTGCCCATTCCGTACCGGAACACGATCGCGAACATGATGGCGGAGGCTGAAGCCCAGAACGGGATCTTCGCCGCCGACGAGATCACCCACGAGTGGTATCGGCAGAAGGGGATGAACGACCTGCCCTACCCGGCGGTTCGGCCCGGTACAGGCGTCGCCTGGGACATCGACGAAACGCTCGACCTCTCCGAACTGGTTCCGTTCATCGCCAAGCCGTTTGCGCCGGGAAATGCCTTCCCTGCCGAAGAGGTTGCGGGGGAGCGGCTCAGCTTCGACAAAGCGATGATCGGCTCCTGCACCAATGGCGGCTACGACGACTTGCTGGAAGCCGCCTTGGTGATTCGAGCCGGGCAGGAAAAGGGATATGAGAAGGCACCCAAGGAATTCGTCGTCTTTCCCGGCTCCGGGGGCGTCAAGCGGGACATCGAGAAGCCCGAACCGCGGCTCGGCGGCGAGTCGATCGCGTCCGTGCTGCGATCGGCCGGCGCCCAGATCCGCGAATCGTGGTGCGGGCCGTGCTTCGGGCAGGGGCCGGACGCGCTGAAGAAGGGCCAGGTTGCCATCACGTCGTTCAACCGCAATTGGCAGAACCGCATGGGAGTGGGTGGTCTCGGCTACCTGGCGAGCCCGGCGGTGGTGGCGTCGTCGGCGCTGCTTGGCTACATGGCGCCGCCAACCAGCCTTGGCATCGAGTGGGATCCTGAGCGGTTCGACGTCTCCATCTGAGGCATTGACCGCCGTCCACCTGGAGCCCTGGAAGCCGAACGACCTGCGCCTACTGGTGAGCCTTGTCGGCGATCCGGTGATGATGGCGCACCTGGGTGGACCGGAGCCGCCGGAGAAGATCGCCGCCCGCCACCAGCATTACCTTCAGCTGGGCCCAAGGGGCAGTGGCCAGATGTTCAAGGTTGTCGACGACACGGGCGCTGCCCTCGGATCCGTCGGATACTGGCCACGGACGTGGCATGGGCAGGAGGTGTATGAGACCGGCTGGACCGTTCTACCAGCATTTCAAGGCCGGGGCGTTGCCACCGCGGCGATGGGGCAAGTCATCGCGCTCGCGCGCGCTGAGCGAACGCGCCAGTTGATGCACGCCTTCCCGTCGGTTGACAATCTCCCATCCAACGCGATTTGCCGAAAGCTCGGGTTCACGCTGATGGGAGAAAGCGATGTCGAGTATCCGCCCGGTCAGATCATGCGCTGCAACGACTGGCGGCTGGCCCTGACGTGACCCCACCGGGCGGTTCCATCCGATACCTGGCGCTCGGCGATTCCTACACCGTCGGGACCGGTCTCGAGCAAGAATCGGAAAACTTTCCCAGCGTGCTGGCGCGACGGCTGACAAAAGAGCTCGGCATTCCGGTCAATGTCCGAAACCTCGGCGTCAACGGATATACAACGGCCGATCTGATCCGGGAGGAGTTACCGGTGGCCCGGGGGGCAACTCCGGAGCTGGTGACGGTGCTGATCGGCGCGAACGACGTCGTGCAAGGCGTCGATGACGCGACGTACCGTCGACGCTTGGCCGAGATTTATGACACGGTCGCGCGACTGGCCGCCAAATCCGTGGTCGCCATCTCCATTCCAGATTTCTCGGCACTGCCGGGCGCCGCACCCTTCGGCACTCCGGAGGGATTGCGCCAGCGAATTAGCGGCTTCAATGACCTGGCCAGGCAAGCGGCCGCCGGGCGGGACTTCCAGTTCGTGGATGTCACGGCCATCAGCCGGGCGAGCGGTCAGGGAGGGCATTGGTTCGCTGCGGACCAACTGCACCCCGGCCCGGCACAGCACCGCGCCTTCGCCGATAAGGTCTGGGATGCCGTGGGGGCGCAATGGCGCATGGTCCGAGGGGGACGATAAGGTAGCGGCTTCTGCCTGCTAGGCGCTGGCGCGGGTCGGGGCATTCGCCCGCACGATGCTCAAAATCTCCGCCTCTGAGAGAAGTCCGGCGCCACGCTTGGCCGCATCGACGACGGCCTTGACCAGCTCGGGCCGCGGCGCGATGCCTCGCTGCTCGAGCCAGAAGACCACGTTCGATTCGCCGCTCATGGGGCCGATCTCGATCACCTGCTCGCAGCCAAAGAGCTCGGCCGGGACGCCTGAATAGACGCGGTTCGCGAGCCACTCGTCGCCCTTGCGCTTCGCCTTGATCACGGCCGCGGCGTGCACGCCGGTTGCCGTCCGAAAGGCGTCGCGACCGAGGACGGGGTAATTCGCCGGGATCGCCATCCCCGTCCCTTCGGCGATCACGTCGCCCATCTCGCGCAGCTTGCTGAGGTCGGTAGCGATCCAGCCGAGCAAGCGGAAGTTCACCAGCAACAAATCGAGATGGGTGTTGCCAACGCGCTCGCCGAGGCCCAGAGCGCAGCCGTGGATGCGGTCGGCGCCGGCAACCGCGGCAACGATTGCATTGACCACGCCCAGGCCTCGATCGCTGTGGCCGTGCCAGTCGAGGCCGACTTCGGGCTTCAGCTCGTCGAGCATCTGGCGGACGTAGTGGACGACGGCGCGCGCGCCATCAGGGGTGGAGTGACCGACGGTATCGCAGACCGCCACGCGAGCGGCGCCTTCGTCAATCGCCGTCCCGAATAAGCGCCGCAGCGTTTCGGGCTGCGCCCGAGTGGTGTCTTCCGTGACGTAGAGCACCGGCAGCTCGTGCTGTCGCGCAAACCGGACGGCGTTCCGCGTGTTGTCGACCATCTGCTCGACGGTCCAGCCTTCGGCGTACTGCCGGATGGGACTGGAGCCGATGAAGGCGGCGACCTCGATCGGGATCCCGACCTTCTGCGAGATCTCCACCACCGGGCGGATGTCCACCTCGAGCGTGCGCGCCGCGCAGAGGGCCTTGATTCCGAGCCGCTGGTCGCGGATCTCCTCCGCCAGCCGCGTCACGTCGGCGACCGCCCGCGGGCCCGCTCCGGGTAAGCCGAGGTCGATCGATCCGACACCGAGCTCATCCGCGAGGTGCAGGAATCGCAGTTTGTGCGCGATGTCGGGATCGCGGACGGATGGGCCCTGGATGCCATCGCGCAGCGTTTCGTCATGAACGCTGATGGGGCGGTTCGGCCTCGCCGGCGCATCCACCATGTTCCAGTCGTAGATCAGTTGCTGTTCGTCAGGCACCGATCGACTCCAGCTCCTTGACCAGGGCAGTGAGGAACTCGGTCGCCAGCGCCCCGTCGACGATGCGGTGGTCGACCGAGATCGAGATCCAGGCCCCGGGTCGGGCAACCACCTGGCCGTTGACCACCATCGGTCGGGGCTTGATGGCCCCGAACCCGACGACACAGCACTCAGGGGGGTTGATGATCGGCGTGCCGGTTTCGACCGGCCCGCTTGCGCCGACGTTGGTCACCGTGATGGTGCCGCCCGTCATCTCTCCCGGGCCAAGCGTGCCGGCGCGTGCGCCCCCGATCAGGTGCGCGCTCTTTTCGGCGATAGCCGGGAGGTCGAGCCGATCGGCGGCACGCAGGACCGGCACGAGCAGCCCCTGTGCGGTGTTGACCGCGATGCCAACGTTGACGGCTTGCTTGACCACGATCTCATCACGGCTCTCGTCCCACGCGCTGTTCATCAGCGGGTACGCGTGCACGGCCTTGACCATCGCCTGGATGAAGTAGGGAAGAGGCGTCAGGGCTGCGCCGCCCGCCTTTTGCCGGTCGCGCGCCGCCATCAGGTTGGTCGCATCGAAAATGGCGAACTCGGTGAACTGGGGAATGGTCGAGACCGAGCGGACCATCTGCCTGGCGATCGCCTTGCGAATCCCAACCACGCTGATGCGCCGTTCGCCATCAACCTGCGGAGCGGCCGGTTCCGCCGCCGGCGTTGAGGTGGCCGCTTCCACGTCGGATTTCGTGATCCGACCGCCCGGGCCGGTACCGGTAACGGACGCGAGGTCCACGCCCTTCTCCTTGGCGAGCTGACGAACGAACGGTGCAGCCCGCACTTCCGCGGGTTCGGCGGAGGCGGCGGCGCTGACGCGCGGCCTGCGGCGAGCCCCCGCTTGGGGGCCACCGGGCCCGTAGCCAACCAGCGTGCTGGGCGCCGGCTCATCGGCGTCCGCCTTGCGAGGCTCGACGACGGCGGCGGCGCCCTCCGCGGCAATCGTGATCAGCGGGGCTCCAACGGCGACCGTCTGACCGGGCTTCGCATGAAGCTTTTGCACGACACCGGCGTATGGGGAGGGGATGACGACGACCGCCTTCGCCGTCTCGACATCGGCAAGCGGGGCATTCACGTCGATGCGTGCTCCCTCTTCGACTCGCCAGGCGACCAACTGCGCTTCGGTCAAACCTTCGCCGAGATCCGGAAGGCGGAAGGTTTGATCAGCCATAGGCGAGGGCGACGTCGGCTTCTTCGAGAATGCGGTCGACGTCAGGGAGATAGAGCTTCTCGTAACGAGCCGGCGGATACGGCGCGTCCATTCCACCGACGCGGGTCACGGGCGCGGCCAGCAGGTCAAACCCATCATCGGCAATCCGCGCGGCGATCTCGCCACCAAACCCACCGAAGACCGGCGCCTCGTGCACGATGACGGCACGGTGTGTCTTGCGCAGCGATTCGAGGACGGTCGGCATGTCGAGCGGTGACAGACTGCGCAGGTCGATGACCTCGAGCGACATGTTTTCCTTCTCGGCCGCGGTTGCCGCCTCGAGCGCGATGCTGACTGTCGGCCCGTAGGCGATCACGGTCACGCCCGAGCCTTCCCTGGCGACCCTGGCTTTGCCAAGCGGCACCTGGCGGACCGGATCGATCTCCTCCTTGAGGTAGTAGCGGGCCTTGGGTTCGAAGAAGATCACCGGATCCGGGTCGGCGATGGCGGACTGCAGCAGGGCGTAGGCATCCCCCGGGGTGGCAGGGGCGACGACCTTGAGCCCAGCGGTGTGGGTGAAATAGGCTTCCGGGCTTTCCGAGTGGTGCTCGACAGCGCCGATGTGCCCGCCGAACGGAACCCGAATCGTGATCGGCATCGAGATGCCGGAGCGATTTCGGTACTTGGCAACCATACTGACGATTTGGTCGAAGGCCGAGTAAATGAAGCCGTCGAACTGGATTTCGGGGACCGGCTTGAAACCCCGAAGAGCCAGGCCGACCGCGATCCCGATGATGGCGGATTCCGCCAGCGGGGTATCGAAAACCCGATCCTCCCCGAAGGCTTTCTGCAGCCCATCGGTGATGCGAAAGACGCCCCCGAGCGCTCCGACATCCTCGCCGAAAACCAGCACGTTCTCGTCGCGGGTCAACGCCTCCCGCAGCGAGAGATTGATCGCCTTCGCCATGGTGACCGGTTCCATCAACTGCCCTCCAGCGAGGACTCGAATTCCTCGCGCTCTTCGACGAAGCTGTCAGGAGGGTTGCCGTAAACCCGGCCAAAGATCGCTTCTCCCGCCGGGCCAGGCGTGATCGAACGCAGGCGGGTCCGCATCCCTTCGGCTGTCGATTCGGCCTCCCGCTCGACCGCCGCGCGAGTCGCCTCATCCAGGATTCCCCTGCCCTGCAGCCATTCGCGATAGCGGCCAATCGGATCCTTCGCGCTCCAGGACTCGAGTTCTGCCTGCAGTCGGTAACGAGTCGGGTCGTCGGACGTCGTGTGCGCGCCCATCCGGTACGTCATCGCTTCGATCAGATACGGGCCGTCTCCACGCCGTGCCCGCTCGGCGGCGGCGCGAACGGCGGCGAAAACGCCGAGCACGTCATTGCCGTCGATGCGGATCCCGGGGAAGCCGTACCCCTGCGCCCGCTCGGCAATCGAGCCGGCGGTCTGCTTCGCCAGGGGAACCGAGATTGCCCAGTGGTTGTTCTGGCAGAGGAAGATCACCGGCGCCTTGAAGACGCCTGCGACATTCATCGCTTCGTGCCAATCGCCTTTGGAGGTGGCGCCGTCGCCGAATGTCGTCAAGGTCACATCCCGCGAATGCTTCAGCCGTGACCCCATCGCAAAGCCGACCGCGTGTGGGATCTGGGCGGCGACCACGATTGTCAGGGGCGCGAAGTGATGCTTGCGAGAGTCATACGGCCCGTGCGACAGGCCGCGGAAAAACTTGAGGATCTCCGCCGGGTCGATGCCCCGGCACATCGCCATCCCGAACTCGCGGTAGCTGGGGAAGATCCAGTCCTCGGACTCGAGCGCCGCCACGGTTCCGACATGGATCGCTTCCTGGCCGAGGTATTGGCCCCAGAGCCCGAGCTCACCCTGACGCTGCAAATTGAGCGCTTCCTGGTCGACGCGCCGGATAAGCACCATCTTTCGATAGAGATCACGCAGGCCTTCGGGATCGAGGCCGATCCGGCTGCGGGCTTCGGGCGTCAATTCACCGGTGGGGGAGAAGAGCGGGCGCACCGGATCCTCCGTTTCGACCGTGCGTACCACCTCCGCCATTGCGCTTTATGCTACGTCGCCGTCAGCTTGGGGTCGGTACACTCCGGGACAGTCATTGCCAGCAGGAGAAGCGCGGCCGACGACGACCTACGCGGTGGCGACCGCCGACCGTGGCCGACTTCGCGATCAGCTCACGGAGCTTGGTGCGAGCGAGGAGGCTCCGGGAGCCTACGAGCTCTGGCGCGTGAAGGTGTCTGCTGGCGGAAGCCAGGCGCTCGCCATCCTGTACAAGACAGGAAAGCTGGTCCTCTCAGGCCGCGCCCCAGCCATCGACATCGCTCGTGAACGTATCGAGGCGATTGGCCGCCCCGTTGCGCCAAAGGCACCGAGCACATCGTCGAGCGAGTCTTCATCGACCATTCCACCCGAGACGCAGCCTCACATTGGAACGGACGAGGCCGGCAAGGGTGACTTCTTCGGTCCGATGGTGACCGCCGGAGTCTACGTGGACGCGAGGACTGCCCAGCTGCTTCGGACGCTGGGCGTTCGGGACAGCAAGCTCGTCTCGGATCGCGAACTCCGCGGTCTCGCAGGGAACATTCGTGACGTGGTCAGCGAGGGTCATCGGGCCATCCTCACGCTCGCGCCCAAACGCTACAACGAGCTCTACCAGCAGTTTCGGCGCGAGGGAAAGAATCTGAACACGCTGCTGGCCTGGTGCCACACACGAGTCATCGAGGACCTGATCAAAAGCGGACTGCGGCCTACCTTCATCCTCAGCGATCAGTTCGGCGACAAGCGATATATCGAGAACCGGTTGTTGGTCGACACACGCCTGAGTGGCGTCCCCGTTTTACAGATGCACCGCGCCGAGGTCGACATCGCCGTGGCCGCGGCCTCGATTCTGGCCCGCGACGCCTTCCTGCACTGGCTCGACCAGGCGTCAAAGGCGCTTGGGGTGACCCTGCCCAAAGGCGCATCACCCAAGGTCATCGAGGTCGGTCGGCTGCTGGTCAGCCGCAGTGGCGCCGACAGCTTGAAGGATTACGCGAAGGTGTCCTTCAAGACGATGGCCACGATCCTCGCAAATTAAGCTGTAGGGTCGTGCCCCGAGGCGCGACTTATCGCGAGCTTTTTCGCATTCGCGGATTCCCCATGCTGGCCAGCAGCGTCCTGCTAGCCCGCACCGCGAATCAGATGATGCAGCTGACGCTGGTCCTCTTTGTGCTGCAGCGATTTCATTCGGCCCCGCTCGCGGGCCTCACCGTCTTCCTCGGAATCATGCCGGGAATCGTGGTCAGCCCGATTGCCGGCGCCCTGCTCGACCGCCATGGACGGGTCCGCCTGATCATCGCCGATTACCTCGTAGGGGCATTGACCCTGGCGCTGATCGCCGGCCTCGATGCGGCGGGCAGACTGACGCCCGCGGTCCTGCTGCCGATCGTCACGGTTGGCTCTCTGACGTTCTCGCTCAGCAACAGTGGCGCGCGTTCGCTGATCCCCCTGATCGTGCCCAAGCGACTGTGGGACCGGAGCAGCGCGCTCGACAGTATTGCCTACGCCCTCACCCAGGGTGCCGGCCCAGCGCTCGCCGGCGCGCTCACGGGGTGGTCCGGCGCGCGGGCGGCAATGCTGGCCACGGCCGCGCTGTTCCTCGCCGCCATCATCGGGATCGTTCGCGTTGCCGAACCGCGGATGACCGGGCAGCCGCGACCGATCCTCAGTGAGGCCTGGTCCGGCCTTCGATACGTGCTGCTGTGGAATCGGAGCTTGCGAGGCATCGCCGTGATGGTTTCGATCATGAACCTGGGGTGGGGGATTCTCATCATCGCGGTGCCCGTCACGGTCCTGCAGCGGTTGCATGGTGATCCGGCGCTGATCGGCGCCCTCTGGGCCGCGTTTGCGCTGGCCAGCGTTCCCTCAGCCCTGGTCTTCGGTCGGATCAACACGGAAGGGCGGGAGCGCCTGGTCATGGGCGTCTGCAACCTCGTTGCCGCGGTTGCGGTCGGGGTTTTGGCACTGGTCATGAACCTGTGGATTCTCGCGGCCATGATGGTGCTTGCCGGGCTCAGCAATGGGCCGTTCGACGTGGCGATGTTCTCGATGCGGCAGCGACGGACCGATCCCGCCTGGTTCGGCCGGGCATTCGCGGTCTCGATGGCGCTGAACTGGACGGGCCAGCCGGTTGGCTCGGCGCTCGCCGGGCCATTGGTTGGCATCAGCCTGGCCGCCACCTTTGCTGTCGCCTCAACCGTGATGGTATTGGGAGCCGCGCTCGTCCCCGCGCTTATTCCGGTGACTGAAGTGGGTAGAATCGCTCCCGAGTCCGCCAGGCAGTCGCGCCGGGATCGTCCCGTCGAGGAAAGTCCGAGCTCCGCAGAGCAGGGTGCCGGGTAACACCCGGTCGGGGCAACCCGAAGGAGAGTGCCACAGAAAAGACACAGCCGTCGCGCAAGCGGCGGCGAAGGTGAAATGGTGTGGGTAAGAGCCCACCAGCAGCCGGGAGACCGGCTGGCTCGGTAAACCCCACCCGGAGCAAGACCGAATAGGAGGACGCAACGGCTGGCTCGGCCGGTCCTCGGGTAAGGTCGCTAGAGCCGCCAGGCAACTGGCGACCGAGACGGATGACTGCCGCCCCACGGCGCGCCGGCTAG
>DATASI010000048.1:0-14240 GCA_036269255.1 Candidatus Dormiibacterota bacterium | reverse complement strand
AGATCGCTACGCGACATCATCCTGGGTGGACAGGACGGCCTCGTCAACGTGCTGGGGCTGGTGCTTGGGGTGGCGGCCGCCACCGCGCAGCTGCGGATCATCATCGCTGCGGCGCTGGCCGCGACCTTCTCCGAATCGATCGCAATGGGAGGAGTCGCCTACACCTCGGCCTTAGCGGACCGCGATTACTACCTTGCTCAGCTCGAGCGAGAGAAGCGCGAGGTCGAGGAAGTCCCTGACGTCGAGAGGGAAGAGGTGCGGCAGATCTTCCGCAACAAGGGCCTCCACGGCGACGTCCTGGAGCGAGTCGTTGAGGAGATCACGTCGGATAAGCAGATCTGGATCGACGTCATGATGCGCGACGAGCTCCACCTGAGTCCGGTATCAGCGAGGGGGATTTCTGGCCGCGCGTTCGTGACCGGGTTTGCCACGCTGATCGGCTCGCTGATTCCGCTCATCCCCTTCGTGTTCGTGCCGCTCATGGGCATGCCGGTGTCGCTGGCCACCATCCTCGCCGTCCCGCTCTGTGCCGCCGTGCTCTTCGGCGTCGGCGCCTACAATGCGATCACACTCGTGGGCGACTGGCGGATCAGCGGGCTGCAGATGCTGGTCATCGGCATGGTCTCCGCGGCTGCCGGCTATGGGATCGGCCGGCTCCTCCACGTGAGTGGCGCCTGAGCTCAGGCGCTGAGGTGATCGGCGACCTGGTTCAGGAGCCGGGCGAACTCTTTGCGGTCGAGCGGGGAGAGGTGGTGAATGGCGCGGAGCAGCTTCGCCTGGGGGCCGACCCAGAGCCGCCGGAACAGGCGGTAACTCTTTGCCGTCGGCTCGATCCAGGTCAGGCGTCGATCGTCCTGGTCAGGCACGCGCCGGACGTAGCCGTGGGACTCGAGCCGGTCGATCAGGGGAATCAGCGTTGCCGGGGTGACGTGCAGCCGACCGGCGAGGTCCTTGCCGGTCAGCGGGCCCTCGATGCGCAGCAAGCTCAGCGCCCGGAACTGCGCCATGGTCAGATCCACCTCGGTTAAGAGCTGAGGCCCCCCGTGCCAGAGCGCAGCCTGGTGGCGGCCCCACGCCCGCAGAACGTTGCGCAGATCCTCGGGTCCGCGAAGGATCGGCGCATCGCCTGACTCGGCGGTCCGGCTACTGACGGCCATAAGATTTGACTCTAGTATACCACTTGACTTCGTTTAATGATTTGATATCATCTAACGAAATTGGCTGGCCTGGTGCGGCTGCTTGCCGCGTACTTGCGTCCCTATCGGTTCCCCGTGCTGCTGGTCGTGGGGCTGCTCCTGATCCAGTCGGTTGCGAACCTCTACCTGCCCAACCTGAACGCCGACATCATCAACAACGGCGTCGTCAGGGGGGATGTCGGCTACATCTGGCGCACCGGCGGCGTGATGCTGGCCCTGGCGGCCGGCGTGGGCGTGCTGGCGGTCGTCGCCGTGTACTTCGCCTCTCGGACCTCGATGGGCCTGGGCCGGGACGTTCGTCGGGACGTCTTCGAGCGGGTCCAGCGTTTCTCTGCCTTCGAGATGAACCGTTTCGGCACGGCGTCCCTGATCACGCGCAACACGAACGACGTGCAACAGGTGCAGATCTTCCTGCAAACCGCGCTCACCATGATGGTGGCAGCGCCCATCATGGGCGTTGGCGGCGTGATCCTCGCGCTGCGGGAGAACGTGACGCTCTCCTGGATCCTGGTGGTGATCGTCCCGCTGGTGGCTCTGGTGATCGGTTCGCTTCTGTATTTCGCCGTGCCCCTATTCCAGTCGGTCCAGCGCAAGATCGACAAGATCAACCAGGTGCTTCGCGAGCAGATCACCGGCGTCCGAGTGATTCGCGCCTTCAATCGCTCCACCGAGGAAGCCGGGCGGTTTACGGAGGCTAATTCCGACCTCACCCGCACGCAGTTGCGCGTGAATCGCATTTTTGCCGTCGGGTTGCCGGTCCTGATGCTGATCATGAACCTCTCGAGCGTCGCCATCATCTGGTTCGGCGGCCACCTGATCGACACTGGATCGATGCCGGTCGGCAATCTTTTCGCCTTCCAGGCCTACATCATCCAGATCTTCTTTGCCATGATGCTCGCGGTCGCAATGGTGATCTTCGTGCCTCGGGCGGCGGCCAGCGGGACTCGCCTGATGCAGGTGCTCACCACGGAGCCCTCGATCGCGGACCCCCCCCATCCAGTCCCGGCGACGACATCCGACGGCACGATTGAATTCCGCGACGTCCGCTTTGGCTATCCCGGCGGCGAGAAGCCGGTCTTGTGCGACCTGTCCTTCACGGTGCGCCCGAGCGCCACCACCGCCATCATCGGCAGTACCGGATCGGGGAAGACCACCGTCCTCAGCCTGATTCCGCGATTCTTCGATGTCACCGCCGGCGCGGTGTTGGTCAACGGCGTCGACGTCCGGGAGCAAAAGCTTGATTCGCTGTGGGCGTCAATGGGCTTGATTCCGCAGCAGGCCTATCTTTTCCGCGGCACGATCGCCGAGAACCTCCGCTTCGGTAACGCCGAGGCGACGGATGAGGAGCTCTGGCATGCGCTCGAGGTGGCGCAAGCGAAGGATTTCGTCGGCGCGCTACCGGAAAAACTGGGCGCGACCGTCGATCAGGGCGGAACCAACTTTTCCGGCGGGCAGAAGCAGCGCCTCGCGATCGCGCGGGCGCTGGTCAAGCGGCCGAAGATCTACCTCTTTGACGACGCGTTTTCGGCGCTGGATGCCGGCACTGATGCGCGCTTGCGCGCGGCGCTCAAGCGCGAGGCCCGCGGGGCGACGATCCTGATCGTGGCCCAGCGTGTCAGTACGATTCTCCAGGCCGATCAGATCGTGGTCCTCGACGAGGGCCGCGTTGTGGGCATCGGGACCCATGAGGAGCTGCTGCGCAGCACGGCCGAGTATCGCGAAATCGTCACCTCGCAGCTTGGGGAGGAGGCAGCCGCATGATCAACCGGGGTCCGGGCGGCGGCCGGCCAGGCCCGGCACCGGGCCGGTGGGGCGGCGGTTTCGGCCAGCTCCCAGCGCAGAAGACGAAGAACGTCCGCAAGACCATTGGCGAGCTGCTCAACCGGCTCCGTCCAGAACGCGCCTGGATCATCGTCAGCGCCCTGCTTGGCATCGGCACGGTGACCTTCACGGTGGTTGGACCCAAGATCCTTGCCAACGGAACGAACGCCATCTTCGACGGCGTCATCGGCAAGATGCTGCCGGCCGGGACGACGAAGGCGCAGGCCGTTGCCTTCCTGCGCGCCCACGGCAAGGGGCAGATTGCGAACGTGGTGGCGGGCTCCAACGCCGTCCCCGGCCACGGCATCGACTTCACCAAGCTCGGTGAGATCCTCGGCGTTGCCGCGCTGATCTACCTGTCGGGCGCCATCCTTCAATGGCTGCTCGGTTTTATCATGGCCGGCGTCGCCCAGCGCACCGTGTTTCGGATGCGCGCGGACGTCGAGGCCAAGATGGCGCGGCTGCCGCTGAAGTATTTCGATAGCCATCCTCATGGGGACCTATTGAGCCGCGTGACCAACGACATCGACAACATCAGCACCTCACTGCAGCAGAGCCTCACCCAGATCATGGTCTCGATCCTGACCATCGTCGGCACGCTCGGGATCATGCTGTGGATCAGCTGGCTGCTGGCGCTCGTCGCGGTGGTCACGGTGCCGCTCTCGTTCGTCCTGACGCTGCTGATTGCGCGGCAGTCGCAAAAGCAGTTCGCGCTGCAATGGGCCAGAACCGGCGACCTGAACGGGCACGTGGAGCAAATGCACACGGGCCACGCGCTGGTGCAGGTGTTCGGCCAGCGGCAGCGCGTCGTCGATCAGTTCAACGAGCAGAACGATGCGCTGTACGCCGCCAGCTTTCGGGCGCAGTTTCTCTCCGGGCTGATTCAGCCCGCCATCATGTTCCTCGGCAACCTCAACTACGTCGTGATCGCGGCGCTGGGAGGATATCGGGTCGTGTCCGGCGCGATGACGCTGGGCGATGTGCAGGCGTTCATCCAGTATTCTCGACAGTTCACCATGCCGATCATGCAGCTCGCCGGGCAGTTGAACATCTTGCAGTCGGGGCTCGCATCGGCCGAGCGCGTCTTCGAATTCCTCGCAGCCGAAGAGGAGGTGCCGGACCGGGCTGTCGTTACCACGTCGCCCAGCGAAGGATCGGTCGCGCTCGAGCATGTCTACTTCCAGTACGAACCCGAAAAGCCGCTGATCACCGACTTCAACCTGGAAGCGAAGCCCGGCCAGGCGATCGCGATCGTCGGCCCCACCGGGGCGGGGAAGACCACGATCGTCAACCTGCTGATGCGCTTCTATGAGATCGACGCCGGCCGGATCTGCCTGGACGGCGTCGATGCGCGCGACCTGCGTCGCGAAGACGTCCGCCGCGTCTTCGGCATGGTCTTGCAGGATACCTGGCTCTTTGGCGGCACCATCCGCGACAACATCGCCTACGGTAAGACGGGCGCCACCAACGAGGAGATCATCGCGGCGGCGGTGGCGGCCCACGCCGACCAGTTCGTGCGCACGCTGCCGCAGGGCTACGACACGGTGCTGGCGGACGAGGCGTCCAATATCTCGGCCGGCCAGAAGCAGCTGCTCACCATCGCCCGCGCCTTCCTGGCCGACCCGGCCGTCCTGATCCTGGACGAGGCGACCAGCAGCGTCGACACGCGGACCGAGGTGCTGATCCAGGAGGCGATGGCGCGCCTGCGGCACGGCCGGACCAGCTTCGTGATCGCCCATCGGCTCTCGACCATTCGCAACGCCAATAGCATTGTCGTGATGGACCAGGGTCGGATCGTCGAGCAGGGCAGTCATAACGAACTGCTGGCACGGCGCGGCTTCTACTACGCGCTCTACAACAGCCAGTTCACGGACGCGCTCGCCGAAGCGAGCTGAACCATCGTAATCGCCGGCGCGCTGCTCCACGCGCTGGTGGAGGCCTTCAACATGCTCTGGGAGGTGGTCTGGCCGCTGGCGCTGGGCTTCATGCTTTCCGCGGTGGTGCAGACGCTGGTCTCCCGCGAGGCGATCGTCAGGACGCTGGGCAGCGACTCCCCACGCAGCCTGTTCAACGCGACGTTGCTGGGGGCCGCGTCGTCCTCCTGCTCTTACGCGGCGGTCGCGATCGCGCGCTCGTTGTTTCGCAAGGGGGCGAGCTTGCCGGCGGCCATCGTCTTCGAGTTCGCCTCGACCAACCTGGTATTCGAGCTGGGTCTGATCCTGCTGATCCTGCTGGGATGGCAATTCCTGGGCGCCGAATTCGCCGGCGGCATCGTGATGATCGTCATCCTGGCCTTCCTCTTTCGCCTGACGCTCCGGCCAGAGCTGGTGGAGGAGGCGCGCCGAGAAGCGGCGCTGGGGCGGGTGGGCCGAATGGAGGGCCATGGCGAGATGGATATGTCCATAACCGAGGGCCCCTTCCTGCGCCGACTGCTCTCGTCGCGTGCGCTGACCGCCATCAGCCACTACTTCTGGATGGATGTCACAGCGGTCTGGACCGACATCGGACTGGGGTTGCTGATCGCCGGCGCGCTGGCCGCCTGGGTGCCCTCCGCATTCTGGAAGGGCTTCTTCTTTACGGCCCATCCGGTCCTCTCGCAGATCTGGGGGCCGCTGGTGGGGCCCGTGATCGCGATGCTGAGCTTCGTCTGCTCGGTTGGCAACGTCCCGCTGGCAGCCGTCCTCTGGAACGGCGGGATCAGCTTCGGCGGCGCGATCGCGTTCATCTTTGCCGACCTCTTGATTCTTCCCATCCTGGACATCTACCGGAAGTACTACGGCTGGCGGATGGCGCTCTACCTGGCGGCGATCTCGTACGTGGCGATGGCGACCGCGGGCTTCCTGATCAGCCTGCTGTTTGCCGTCCTGCACGCAGTCCCGGAGCACCGGGCGATAGCGGCATTGCAGAACGGGCCGCAGCTGGACTACACTCTCGTGCTGAACGTCGTCTTCCTGGGGCTGATGGCGATACTGGGCTGGCGATTTCTTCACACCGGCGGGCTCGAGATGCTGCGGATGATGGAGCGGCCGGCTACGGCGAATCAGGCGGGGCCGGATGGTCCCGAGCAGCATCACCATCACTAAGGCCCAGGGCGCGAGCGATCACCCGGTCCATCGCGGAGTGGGCGGCCAGGCGGACGCCATAGCCGCGCAGCCGCTGACGGAGCGCCGTTTCCAGGTGGCCGGTGACGGCGACCACGATCGGCGCCGGCCGTGATCCGCTCAGCCCTTCGACGAGCGCCAGCTGGCGCTCGGGGTGCAGGGTAGCCTGGAGCAGCACGACGTCGGTGTCGTGCCAGGCCCGAGTTGGCGCAGCCTCGGCGGCGACGCTTTCGATGCCGACGCCAAGTCGTATGGCGGCCGATCGGGCTCGCTGGGCGAACATCAGGTCATCGTCGATCAGGTACAGCTGCCCGGCCACGCAGCGAGAATAACCGCTCGGTAGCCACCGATTGAACTTTTAGCTATCGCCAAGATCACTTGCCGTTGCTATAATCGCGCGCGGGAAAGTTGGGTCGAAGGCTGAGCGGCTCGGTCCGGCGAAGACTCTGAGATCCAAAGACAAAGAAAAGGAGACTCGCCGTGACCTTGAGCGACAGGACTTTGACGTGCCGTGACTGCGGTTTGAACTTCGTCTTCACTGTGGGTGAGCAGCAGTTTTATTCAGCCAAAGGCTTCCAGCACGAGCCTTCCCGGTGCCCCGACTGCCGGTCGATCAATCGAAACGTCCGCGGAACGAGCCGGCCGAGGGAACTGCACGAGGTCGTCTGTGCGGAGTGCGGCAAGCCAGCGCAGGTGCCGTTCACGCCCACGATGGGCCGCCCGGTGTATTGCAGCGATTGCTTCGACAAGGTGCGCACAACTCGCCGCTAGTGCTTCGGTAGCCCTGAACCGTATTCGGCGTTAGGGATTCCGTAACCTTTGGCGCGCAGTATCTGAATACGGCAGTGTCCTGGCACACCTGTGCCCTGTCGAAAGGAGCTGAGCTGGCATCGGCGCGACCAACCCGGTCTTCCACGTCCTCGACGGTCGGGACCGAGATCCTCGGGCGCGAATTCGCCGCGTGGGGGAACTCACATTCTGGGCTGAAACGATCGAGGTCCAGACGACCGCCGCGCGCCAGTTCCTGGATGTCACCGACAAGGTAGCCGCCGTGGTTCAGCGCTCGGGCGTTGCCCAGGGGTGGGTGTCGGTGTTCTCCAAGCACACCACGGCCGCGGTCGTCATCCAGGAGAACGAGCCCTTGCTCCTGGAGGACATGAACGCGCTGCTGGAACGCCTCTCCTCGGCGGCGGGGTCTTACGGGCACAACGACATGAGCCGGCGAACGGGGGAGATGGACGTCGAGGAATGCGCCAACGGGCATGCGCATTGCCAGCACCTGCTGCTGGGAAGCAGCGAGAATATCCCGATCGCTGACAGCCGGATGGATCTCGGACGCTGGCAGCGGGTCTTCCTGCTGGAGCTGGACCGGCCTCGCGATCGACGGTTGACCGTCCAGGTCTTCGGCGCCTGAGCTGCGCTAACCTAAACCTTCGGCGGGGCAATCGCTCGCATGAAGGAGGCACGTATGCTCGAGAAGTTCACCTGGTACAAGCAGTCGGCCTACAAGTGGAAGGGCGGCGGGGTGACGATGTACATCGACCCCTGGGGCCTGGGCACCAGCGAAGAGCCCGCCGACGTGATCTTCATTACGCATGCCCACGCCGACCATTTCGAACCCCAGGACATCGAGAAAATCCAGCAAAGCAAGACCCAGTTCGTCGCCCCTGCGGACGTGGCCGAGAAGCTCAATGGCAAGGTCAAGGCGATCAAGCCGGGCGACTCGGGCGACGCCGGGGGCATCAAATACCAGGCCGTGCCGGCCTACAGCACGGTGGAGCATCGGCTGCAGACGCATCCAAAGAGCAACAACTGGGTGGGTTACATTCTCAGCCTCGACGGGCGGAGCTACTGGTTCTCGGGGGACGGCGATCCGAATCCCGATATTGAGCGGATCAAGACCGACGTTGCGCTGATCTGCATCGGTGGCGACCCGTACGTCATGAACGCGTCGGAGGCCGCCGGCGTCGTCAAGAAGATTCGCCCGCAGCTTGCCGTCCCCAATCATTACGGCTTCGTTGTCGGCATGGCATCGGATGGCGAGAGGTTCGCCAGGGAGGCGGCGCCGGTCAACGTCGAATTGATGAAGCCGGTGAACGCGTTCGAAAAGACGGAGGCGAAGGCGCACTAAGACACCGGGAACTTTCTGAGCCGCCGGGCGTCTGACTGATGACGTCCACAACGGACAGGAGGTTCCCATGGTCAACAAGCTCGTCCCGGCGGCGGCGGCGACCCTTGTCCTCTTTCTGGCGCAGACCGTTTCGGCGGCGGCGTGCGGTGGGCTGATCGCGCCCAACGGGGCGATCCGCCTGTCGCGCGCGACCACCCTGGTCGCCTGGCACGACGGGGTTGAGCATTACCTGACCAGCTTCAGCTACCAGGGTCAGGCGTCGAGCTTCGGCTGGATCGTGCCACTGCCAGCGGTCCCGGTCAAAGTCGAAGAGGGCGGTGACTGGACCCTACAACGGCTGTTCCGTGAAACGCACCCCCAGCGGTTCGCGATCCAGGACCTGTCATTTGCGGCTGCAGCCGGTTCCGTTGAAGTCCTGCAACAGGTCCAGGTGCAGGCGCTGGATATCACGGTCCTTCGGGGCAGCGGGCAGGCGGTGCTCGACTGGGCGAAGCAAAACGGCTTCGCGATCGATGCTGAAACCCATGACCACGTGCTCCAGTACGCGAAGGGCAGCCCGGTCTTCATGGCGGCGAAATACAACGCGGGCCGCGCCACGAAGCAACGGCTGTTGTTCGGCGACGGCGCCCCGGTGCTGGTCACGCTCAAGGTCGCGCATCCCTGGATTCCCTTTGAGGTGCTGGCCAACGGCCAGCAGGTGCAGGCCGACCTCTACCTGCTCTCCGATATGCCGATCAACACGAGTGACTGGCGCGCGCTGATCGGGCAATCCGGGGTTGGAACCGAGGTCGCCGGCGCTCCGGGATTCAGCCTCGTCTCCCAGGAGCAGATGAACGACTCGCTCTACCACGATCTCTCGACCGACAAGAACATGAGCTGGGTCCGTCGTGACAGCTGGCTCACCTACCTGAGCCTGAACGCGCCGGACGACAAAGTCACCTACGACATGAGCGTCACGCCGCTCGGCGTGGTGAAGGTCGCGCCGTTCGGGACCAAACCGATGACCATCGTCGATGGACCGTCAACCGGTCAGGCGGCCGGCGAACTTCCGACGGCTCCGTTGGGCACGCCGACCGCGGCGTTGCTCCTGGCGTTGATGGCCGGCGCCGCATGGGCGCTGCGGCCGCGCAAGGCCTAATTCGAGAGCGGGCCGGCGGTTTCCCCTCGCCGGCCCTCTCGACTGGCGGGCTCCCTGGTTGCGACGCCGGCTGCGGCGTGGGATACGATCGCCTCGTCGAGCAGCAAGAGGAGGGAGCGAATGGCAAATCGAACTTCAGCGGGAGCGACGGGTGGCACCTATTTCCTCGTCCTCATCGGCGCGGCGGTCTATTTCATCCAGGCGGCCCACTCTTTTGGAGACGGCCTGCTTGGCGTCCTGAAGGCCATCGTCTGGCCGGCCGTGTTGATCTATGAGGTTCTCAAGTTCCTGCACGCTTAGATCAAGGAGTGGGATTGTCCGCCGTCCACCGTCCAGCAGGCGCCGGTGACCAGGCTGGCCCGGTCCGAGGACAGGAAGGCTACGACGGCGGCGACTTCTTCCGGCCTGCCGAAGCGTCCCAAGGGAAGGTCGGACTTGACGAAGGCGGCGATGCCCTGGGGATCGGCGTTGCGGCGCCGATCCCAGCTGCCGCCGGGGAACAGGATCGAACCGGGGGCGACGCTGTTGACCAGGATCCCGTCCGCGGCGAGCTCGCGGGAAAGTGCCTTGGCAAGGCTGATTTCAGCGGATTTCGCGACGGTATAGCCGCCTCGTCCACCGCTTTCGCGGCCGTAGACCGAGGCGATGAACACGATGCGGCCGCCGCCCTGCTTTCGCATGAACGGCACGGCGGCTCGGGCGGCCCGCCGGCCGGCGAGCACATTGATCTCGATGGCACGGGTGAATTCGGCGTCGGCCTCGTCGAGCGCCGGCCCGCCGCCACCGCCGGCGTTGTGCACCAGGATGTCGAGGCGCCCGAAGTGACCTGCCGCTGATTCGATAAAGCGCTCGACGTCACCAGGCCGCGTGACGTCGGCGGATTGCGCAAAGACGTCCGCGCTGAGTGCCTGAGCCGCGCGCTCGAGGCCCGCCTGGTCGCGAGCGCAGATCGCGACGCGACAGCCTTCTCCGACCAGCGCCTGGGCGATGGCAAAGCCGATCCCGCGGCTGGCGCCGGTGATGGCGGCGACCCGGCCCTGCAGACCGAGGTCCAACGGCTAGCGCGCTTGGGTGGCCTGGGCGACGGCGGGGACTGCGGCAGCCGGAGCCCCGCGGCTCACGAGCGTTTTTTCCGTCTTCGGCTCGAAGAGGTGAATGTGTCCGGTGTCGATGGCGACCTCGATCTGCTGCCCCGGTTGGATGTCGCTGCTGCGTGGATCCATCCGCGAGGTGAACGCTTTGCCACCAACGGTGAAGTAGACGAAGTTCTCACTCCCCATGTTCTCGACGACGTCCACTTTGACTTTGATCTTGGGAAGATCCTCCCGGCCGGGGAAGCGCGCGTCTTTCAGGTCCTCCGGCCGGATCCCCATGACGACCTCCTGCCCGCGTTGGGCGCCCGACTCCGAGAGGAGGCGCTCCGGCACTGGGACGTTGAGACCGTCAGCCGTCAGGGCGGCCTGGCCATCGCCACCGACCTTGGTGTTCAGGAAGTTCATGGCAGGGCTGCCGATGAAGCCGGCCACAAACAGGTTGATCGGGTGCTCATACAGCGTCGTCGGTGTATCGAATTGCTGAACGAGGCCGTTGTTGAGGACGACGATGCGATCGCCCATCGTCATCGCCTCGACCTGGTCGTGGGTGACATAGATAAAGGTCGTCTGAACGCGCTGATGCAGCTTGAGGATCTCGACACGGGTCGCGACGCGCAGCTTGGCGTCCAGGTTGGAGAGCGGCTCATCCATCAGGAAGACTTGCGGCTTCCGCACGATCGCGCGGCCGAGGGCGACGCGCTGGCGCTGCCCGCCGGAGAGCGCCTTCGGCTTGCGACTCAAGAGCTGATCGAGGCCCAGGATGCGGGCGGCCTCGCGCACCCGATTGTCGATCTCGCTCTTCGGCGTCTTGCGCAGCTTGAGGCCGAAGGAGAGGTTGTCGTAGACGGACATGTGCGGGTAGAGCGCGTAGGACTGGAACACCATGGCGATGTCGCGGTCCTTGGGGGCGACGTCATTGACCACCCGGTCGCCGATTTTGACGGTGCCGTCGCTGATGTCCTCGAGGCCGGCCAGCATGCGCAGCGCCGTCGACTTGCCCGATCCGGACGGGCCGACGAGGACGACGAACTCTTTGTCCTTGACCTCGGCGTTCATGTCCGAGATCACCGTGTTGCCGGGGTAGCGCTTGTAGACGTGCTCGTAACTGACGCTGGCCATGTCAAGGAGTGTAGGCGGCCACCAGTTGGTGGTCAAGAATGACGAATACGAACAGGCGTTTGGGACGGGCCAAGCTGGCGGCCGAGTTGCGAGAGGAAAGGGTAGACGCCACCGTTATATGACTGGCATTATTTGATTGGGAAGGGTCGGCCGTCGACAGCGCAGCTCCGCTGAGCGCGCCCAACCTACCCGGGATTGATCTCACTTGGCAACCGACGCAGAGTCTCTACTTCGACCCTCCAAACTGTCTTCACAGGCCAGTCGCGGGTTAATTTTTGACTTCGACGGCACGCTGGTTGACAGCTATCCGTTGATCGAAGAGGCGTTTGCCCATGTCATGCGAACCCACCGCCTGGACGAGACTGCGCGGGATCTGTTTCGCCAGAGCCGCGGCTTGCCGTTGCCGGAGCAGATGAAGCTGGTCGCCCCGCATATGTGGGAGGAGCTGGTCGAGACCTATCGATCCGCCGACGTCAGGCTCGGCACCGCCAGGGTGTTCCGCGGGATCCCGACGCTGGTCCGCCGGCTACGGCAGGCCGGGGCGCCCCTCGGCGTGGTCTCCTGCAAGCGACGCGCGCTGGTCGAAGCCGAGCTCGAGGCGTGTGGCCTGCGGTCCTCCTTCGATGTCGTGATCGGCTTCGAGGACGTGACCCCGCCGAAGCCGGCACCCGATCCGCTGCTGGCGGCGATCGCTCGCCTGGGATTGTCCCGCAGCACCGCCCTGTACGTTGGCGACAGCATGGTCGACCTGAAGACCGGGCGAGCGGCACGGGTTCGAACCGTCCTGGCGGCCTGGGGCCTGTCGCCCGAGTTTCGCGCCGCCTTCCGCCGCCACCGCCTCTGGGCCACCCGGCCGTCGGAGATGCTCGCGATGGTCCTGGCGCCCAACGGCAACGGCCACAAGCACGCGGCGTAACCGCCTGCTGATAGCGGGGGCCCTGTTCGCGCTTGGAGCGGTCATGGGCTTCGCCTCCCTGGCGCTTGGTCCGCTTGGACTGCTCGAGGCGCTGATCCTCCTGGCGATTGTGTTGTTCCGAGTCCGCCGCTTTCCTGAACGAACCGGAGGCTATCTGCTTGGCGCCAGCGTGGTTCCGGTTATTCTGCTGGGCTCGCTGATCGCCCGCATGCCGTCATGCGATATCGGGCGGAGCGCGCACGGCGAGTGCTATGCCGGCATCACCGGGCCGGCGTTGATTGGCTATGGGCTGGTCGGGCTGCTGGGAGCCGTGTTGCTCGGAATGACCCTCCGCCGGTTGTTCGATAACTCGGCCGCGTCGTCGGCCGCCAATAAGTAGCGAACTTCGGGCAGTGCCCAGGTCGCGCTCAGCCTAATGAAACGATCGCCTTGGCGAGCGGCTGGTAGCATAGCGCCCGAACTCGATGGACGAGACGGCGTATTTTCGAGCGATCCCCAAGGCCGAACTGCACCTGCATCTCGATGGCTCGGTCCGGCCGAGAACGGTCTACGAACTGGCCAAACAAAACGGCGTGCCGCTCCCGGTCGACGACGCGGATCGGCTCAGCGACTTCCTGCAAGCGAACGATCGGACCGCCTCCCTGGCCGAGTACATCACGTTTTTCGAGCTGCCTATTGCCGTGATGCAGACCGTTCCCGCGCTCGAGCGTGTGACGCACGAGCTGTGTGAAGATCTTGCCCGCGATAACGTCCGGTATGCCGAGATTCGTTACGGCCCCTGGTTGCATGTGCAGCATGGGCTCTCGCTGACCGATGTGATTCGCGCCGTCCTGAGTGGCTGGAGCAAGGGCAAGAAAGACTTCGGACTCGAGGGCGGAGTGATCGTGACCGCCCTGCGCGATATGCCGCCGGCGCAAAACCTGGCGCTGGCCCAGGTCGCCGGGCGCTTCGTGAGTGAAGGCGTCATCGGCTTCGATCTCGCGGGCGATGAGGCGGGCCATCCACCGATCCTTCATGAAGATGCCTTCCGAGTGGCGCGATCGCTCGGGCTAAACATCACCATCCACGCCGGCGAAGCGGCCGGTCCCGAGAGCGTCCGCCAGGCGATCTCGATGGGCGCCACCCGGCTCGGACACGGCGTCCGGGCCCAGGAAGACATCGAAGTCGTCGGCATGGTCCTGGAGAACGGCGTCCAGCTGGATATGGCGCCCACCAGCAACGCGCACACCAAGGCCGTCCGGCGGCTGGAAGAGCATCCGCTCCGTCGTTTCTATCGACAAGGCATCAAGGTCACGATCAGTACGGACTCGCGAACGGTTTCCCAGACGACGCTCGCCGATGAATACAGTAAGGCCGCGCGGGTCATCGGCTGCTCGATCGATGAAATCTGGGCGATGAACCTCCAGGCGTTGGAGGGCGGCTTTGCCGACCAGCTGACCCGGACCCGGCTGCGGCATGAGTTCGAAACGGCCGAAGCCGGAGTCCGGCGGGCGAACTAAGTCCCTGGCGGGATGGTGTCGGGCGGCGTGATGGCGCCGCTGCGAATCCGCGTGCGCAGGTCGATCACCTGGTTGATGACTTCCTGGGGGACGACGCTGCTCGGAGAGCTAAAGCCGGTCGCGTCCTGCTGCAGCGAGAAAACCTGCCGGCCGGATTTGAACTGGCCGCTTGCCAGCCGACGCACGATGATCGCGACCACCTGGTCGACACGCTTCAAGGCGCTG
>DATASI010000047.1:0-15567 GCA_036269255.1 Candidatus Dormiibacterota bacterium | reverse complement strand
TCTCCCCAGCCTGCCAGTGATGGGTCTGAATCTCGGGGAGGGTCGGGGCATCGTGCCCGACGTAGGTCACCGGCTCCTCTCGGGCGGGGAAGTTGAGCACGAGGTGACTTCCGTCGCCTGCCCCGAACCCGAGTCCGCTGGCTCCCAGCGCTGACCTTTCATCGGTGGCAAGCGCGATGCAGGACGAGCCGGTCCACCCGAAAACAACGGTGTGCGAGGCGCGATCGGCGCGAAACGCCCACCGATCCGAGGTCAGGGAGTCCGCGACGACGCCATCCAGCGCAACGCGCGGATAGCGGAGCCGTCGGGCTGCGGCGGGGGGCTCATCATAAATAAGGCCAGGGATCATGAAGCGCGTCGCCTTGCCGTCGAGCGGTAGTACGACCTGCAATCCCCATCCATCACGGGCCCCATGGCTGACGATGGAGAGTTCGACCTCCCAGCCGCGCTCGATACCCTCGATGGCCGCGAGCGGGTGCCAGCTTGCGGTCGCGCGAAAGCCACCGATTCGGCGGCCCTCGGCCGGAAGCAGGCGGATTCGACCGTCGCGGTCGATGAGCCGCAGTTCGAGGCGCCGTTGAAGCTCGGCGGTACGGCCAGGCTGATGAAGCGGCTCGGCTAGCTCGAGCACTCGATCAGGTTCACCTCGTGCACACCGGTCCCAACGCGGAACGTCTTCAGCTCATGTGGCCTGAAGTCGGCGTCGATCGCCTGGTCGAGGAAGTACAGGCAGATCCGGCCGCGGACGGGTTCGCCACTGCTCTCGAAAGCCCGAACGATGACGTCGCCAGACCCATCCTCGGCTAGCTTGATCGCCGTCACGGCGATCGCGGCTGGCGTCGCCTCCAGGAATGGTTTCGAGAGTGGGAGCGGGCCGCCGTGGAAGGTGTCGAGCATGGCCATCGCGGGCTGGTTCAGCTCGGCGGCGCGGCGCGCGGTCTGCCCATCCCGCCAGTCGCCGGCGTGCGGCAGCAGCGCGTAGCGAAAACGCTGCACTCCCTGGTCGAGAAACGCGATCCCCTCCCACGATTCGGGGGTGAAGGGTTCGTGGTGCGCGAACGCTGGGCTGCGCAGCACCGTGAGGCTCATCTCCGCGCCGCGCACATCGAAGCTGTACTTGGCGTCGTTCAGCATGCTGAGCCCATAGCTTTCGCCGGTCCGTTCGTGGATCCCGGTCACGTCGAACCAGCTCTGCCCCGGCTCCTCGTCGCCGGACGGCGACCGCTCGACGGTGCCATAGGGGATCTCGTAGGTCGCCTTCGGCATCCTGACTCGAACCGGCCAGCGCAGCTTGAGGAGCTGGTGTCGCTCGTGCCAGTCGACGCTGACGTCGACCACTATCGCGTCGAGCCCCTTGATCAGCGAGAAATCCTGGGTCAGCGTCGAATCGTGATAGCGGCTTTGGACGCGCAGCACCGATTTGACCGGACCGTGCTCGCGCAGCTCGATGCGGACCGGGGCGAAGGTTGCGATCTCCTGCTGGAAGCGCGTGACGTTGTGGCCCCAGGTATCACTCGGATCCGCCATGACGACCGCGCGGCCGCCCGGGGCTCCGATCACCTCGCAGCCGTGCCGGCGGTCGACGAGGCTGCTGACGTTTGCGGTCCTGGGATCGACGGTCAGTCTCCAGCGATCGGTTTCGATAACGTTCGGTCCCGAAGGTGTGGGAGCGGTCGGTGACGCCGTCATCGAGGTCCGGAACACGCGGTAGCCAAGTGGGGGAAGGTCGGCCGTGAAGCTGACCCGGCGCCGCCAGCTGCCGACCGTCGCGGTCGAGTGCATCGTTTGCAGCGGGATGCACGCGCTGGTCTCATCGACCAGGCTATTCGCATCGGACAGGCCGTCGGTTTCGAGCTCGAGGTTGGCGCGAGAAGGCCAGGCGTGGGGATTGAAGACGACGATCGGCGTACTACCGTCCGCAAAAGGGATGTCGATCTGCCAGGCGATCGCCTGCAGCGCCTGATGGGTCGCTTTCGCGGCGCTGTGCTTTGCCTCTCCGTACGCTTCCCGCGCGTCCTCGTAGGCAGACTCCAGGCTGGTGCCGGCGAGGATGTCGTGGAATTGATTGAGGAGGACGTTCTTCCAGGCCGCTCGCAGCGACAGGCCCGCGTTGATGCCGGTCAGCCGTCGAGCGATGGTGCTCAGTTTCTCGGCAACCAACAGGCGGTTTTCGGCTTGCCGATTCCATTGCTTGACCGCCGAGTGGGCCGCGTAGCAGCCGCTGGCGTGGTGCTGGAGCTCATCGCGGACCACCGGAAGCATCGAGGCGTCTTCGGCAATCTCTGCAAAGTAGTCGGCCGGCGAGCTGAAGACCAGCTCGTGTTTTGATTCCTTCGCCAGGCGGTCGATGGTCTCGATGTTTGCCCTGGTCGGGCCGCCGCCGTGATTCCCGACACCGAAGAAGCACATCGAGGCACCCCCGCTCTCTTGCAGCTCGACCGCGCAGCGCTCGATATGGGCCGGCAACGTCTCACCTGAGGTCCCGTACTCGAATGGCACGCGAAAGGCCGTGACCCGCGAACCGTCGACGGATTCCCAGGCAAAGGTGCGCGCCGGGAGCTTGCGTTCGTGCGGTTGGGGGCGCATGAAAACGTAGGCGGTGAGCCCGCTCTTGAGCAAGAGCTGAGGAAGTGACGCCGGATGGCCGAAGCTGTCCACGTTGTAGCCGACGGTGGCGGTCCGGCCGAACTGCTCCCGGAAATAGGTCTGGCCGAGAAGCGCCTGGCGAACAAGGGCTTCGCCGCCCGGGAGGTTGCAATCGGGCTCGACCCACCAGCCACCCACCAGATGCCACCGGCCTTCGGCGACACGCCCGCGGATCTCTTCGAAAATCGCCGGATCGTTTTCCTGGATCCATTCGTAATAGGCGGCAGAACTCGCGGAAAACTGGAACTGCTCGTGCTCGGTCATCCGGTCGAGCGCGGAGCGAAAGGTCGCCTTGACGGCGGCGAACCCCTCCCAGCAGGGCCAGAGCCAGGCGATGTCGAGGTGTGCGTTGCCGATCAGATGCAGACGTTTGCGCCGGCCCTCGAGCTCGTCGACGCGCAGTGCACTCATGACACATCCACCAGGGCCTCGACCAGCTGGCCGAGGCGCCGCGCGCCAACGCTCAGGTCGACCGCGATGCGCCCGCGCCGTACCGTGGTTCCCGCCGGAGCGATCACGTCGAACGAGACCGAGGTGCGCGCGCCCGACGCGAGAAATGCGCGCTCTTCACCCGGCTGGACCAGCCATCCCGCCGGCACCGACAGCCTGAGCGTGACCTCCTGCGCCGCTGGAGCGGGATTGCGAATGTCGACGGTCACCTCGAATGGATGGCCCGCGCCCGCCTCGATTCGATAGGGGTGAATCTCGGCAACCGGTCCATGGCCCTCGAGGTCAAGCTCCTCCATCGGCAAGAGCGCTCGCTGGATCTCGTGGAGGGCCTTGCCCCGGCGGGCTAGCACATCAAGATGGTTGAGCCCGCTGGTGAGCGGCTGCCAATGGCCGCTCAGCAGCAGGTCGGGCTGGATCGTCTGATAAAGCTGCGCGCTCTTTTCGTAGTCGTCGACCTCGAAGCCGCCGGCATGGACGTAATTGAGCCCCAGCCCATCGGCGTGGCCCATCTGGTCGCCAGTGAAGAGCACCCGTTTGCCATCCACCACGGTCTCGATCGCGACGGCGTACCGCGTGTGGCCGGGTTGCTCGTGCAGCGTCAGCCGGAACTCGTTCCAGACGATCTCGCTGCCGACGGGCAGGGGGCGGTCGACCGCGATCGGCTCGTACCAGAGGCACGGGAGGTCATAGCCGGTGGGGTGCTCGAGGACGTTGGCAAAGGTTTCAGCCGCCCAGACCTGCGTCCCCTCGACCCGGCGGAGCAAATTGCAGCCGGCGACGTGGTCGTCGTGGTAATGGGTCGGGATCACGGCGTCAATCGCGCTGAGGCCAAAGTCGCGCTTCAGCGTCTCGATGGTGTAGAGCCAGGGGCGCCGGGAGGCACGGTCCGTTCCCGCCGCCAATCCGCGCGTGAAGTCATAACCGAAGTCGATCAGCAGCGCGTGGCCCGTTTCCGAAACCAGGACGAAGGACGTCGCGTGGCTGGTCCGATTGCGCAGCAGGTGGGGCGTGATCTGTTCGTAAGGCCGCTTGCGGAGGGACGCGATCGCGCCCTCCTCGCGACGCAGCTCGAGCAATTGTTCGAGCCGGTCTACGAGAAGGCCGATCGCCTCGTCCGGCTTGTCCATCGGTGCGCCGTGCGACGGCAACAGCTGATCGGGACGGCGGTCCTTGAGGTCGAGCAGCGAAGCAATCGTGGCGGACACGCCCTCGGCGCCGTTGTAGCTCCACTGCGTGGCCGCGAGTGACCAGACCTTGCCGGGAGCGGCGATCAGATCGCCGCTGAAGGCCAGACGACGATTGTCGATCGACACCAGCAGCGTGATCGATCCCACCGTGTGACCGGGGGTTGGGATCACCTGCAGCGCGAGCTCGCCGGATTCCAGCAGGGCATAGTCAGCGAGCGTCCCGGTAACCCGCACGTTCTCCAGCAGCGAAAAGCGATCCTGGCGGTTGTTGTAGTTATTCGCGATCGGTCGGGCCTGCCAGTGATCGCCGACGTGGGTAAACAACTCCTGCTCGACCTGCGGCACCCAGATGCGAATGCCGGCCTGGATGGCGCGCTGCAGACCCTGGACCTGGTCGCGATGGTGATGGGTGACGAAAATGTCGGTGAGCCGCTCCACGCCGATCGCCGCCAGCTCATCGAGGACGTCCCCCGCCCCGAAGTCGATCGCGATCGCCTCGCTGCCCTGGCGCAGCAGGTAGACGTTGCAGGTGTCGTCGAACACGAAGACGTTTTCCGATAGGGGACGGAGCAGGGGGTCAAGCTGGGGCAGCGGGCGCGAGACGTCGATCACGGCCACTGGGAACTGTGTCACGGTGACCGCGGGTGCGATGTCACCTACCGGTAACGGCTCGGTACAGTCACCGCATAAGTTGAGGTCGGGGGCGGCCGCCCCCACAACATCAAGGGCTTTCGGCTGCTTTCCAGGCTTCGGCGATCGCGGCATAGTCTCCCTCTTCAAACGATTCGCGGCTCAGGTCGACATGGGTTGCGTAGTAGAGCGAGGGCACTCCGATCTGCCCTTGAACGGCGAGGTAGCTGCGCCACGTGGCACGGTCCGGCATTTGCCAGTTATCCGAATCGATGAGCAGGTCTGGGCAAGCCGCTTGAGCGACGCGGGCACGATGCCACATCTGCGGGAGCACCGCTTGCCCGGTGTTGACGTCGTTGAGCCGGATCATGTCAGTGACCGCCCGGAAGTATGGGTTCGGCGTGTGCGTGATGATCAGCGCGTCGGGCTTGACCCGCTTGGACTCGCTGTAGATGATCGCCAGCAAGCGGTGCAGGAGCTCCACGCCCCACAGGTGGCCGTGATGCACGAGCCGCGGCCCGCTCGGCGTTCTCGCCGTGAAGTCGATTTTGAAGCCGTCGGCGTCGAACCCATCGTCCCCGAGCAGCCGCCGAACCGTTTCGCGGAGCTGCTGCTCGTAGGCCGGGTTGCTGGGATCAGCCGCAACCGGCCGGCCGCTCGCATCGCGAACGGTGAGGTCGGGATCGAGCCCCTCGGGATCCCAGGCCTTCCACCAGAGGAGGACGCGCTGTCCCGCGCCGTGCCGCGCGGCGATCCACGCCCGCAGGTCCGGCCATTTGTCACGATCGACCTCGCCGGTTCCGTATGCGGCCTGCCAGCGGTCATCGATGATGATCGTGCCGGGCGTCAGCCCTTGCGCCGTGAGATGCGCGAGGAAGTCGTCGTAGTGCTGCTGCGTCGCAAACCGGTCAGCCGGCAGCTGGTTCAGCAATCCAAGGTGCGACTGGGCGCCCCAGCCACAGAAAATCGGCCGCCGCCACCACCCTGGGCGAATCCGCTGCAGCGCCGGCGGCACCAGCGCGAGCGTCTCGAGCCATTGCGTGTACTGCCGGATGCCCGCGTACGGATCGGCGGCCCCGAACAGAAAGGTGACGGCCGGCGAGCGCCAGCTGCCCTCGACGCGCTGGTGACCCTCGTACGCCAGCCGGAGTGAGAAGCCGTCTTCGACCGGATCGAAGCCGAAGCTGGTGAACCGCTGCTCGCCTGGTAAAGCGGCAAGCCCAATCGTCAGCCACGGGCCGTCCGGTAGGCCGCCGGCCTCGCCGGTGGGTGGCTCCAGGGCGGCGCCGAAGCAGAATGGCGGCGGCGTGAAGAACCAGTGGCGCATGCCGGGGAGGCTGGTGCCCACGACGTCCACGGCAGCCGGCGTATCGGCGGGCGCGCATCGGCGCTCGAGTTCCGAGGGTTCTGGATTGAAGATGGTGCGAAAACGCTGTGCGCTGCGGTAGAAGCCGATGCCTCGCTCGACGTCGCCGCTGAAATAGCCACCGAACAGCCGGCAATCGGTGATGTCGCCCTGACCTTCGATTTCGAGGCACGCCTGGAAGCCCTCGTCGAAGCAATCGACGACCAGCTGCACCGCGCTCCAAGAGCAGGATGCCAGCGGCACGGTCAGTCGCGGTCCGCCGGCGCCCTGGCTCAGACGGGGCCTGCCAACCGCAGTCAATGCATCGCTGTCGCCGCGTCGGTCAACCGTACCTCCAAGGAAAATGTCGGCCCACCGACGCCCATCGGCATCGTCGACCAGAAGGAAGAGGGAATCGTCACTCAGCGAGAGCGAGTAGGCTCTCGCGCGAATCCGGAGGCTGTCGTTGGCTTCCCCGGGTACGCGGCTCAGGTCGTTCTCCGGCGCAACCATAGCACGTGTAAAAATCGAAGTCGCTACAACGTGGCTGTAATTGCATGAGGCCGCTTCGCCTATCGGTTAACACCTTCCACCGGTTTTATCGGGGTGGCGCCGGGATCGCGGAGTTTCGCGGCATCGCCTTCTCCGACCCCTACACGCCAGAGGATTGGGTGGGATCGACGACCTCGACGTTCGGCTGCGACGGCCCGGGCCTGTCCCAGCTCGAGGATGGGCGGTGGCTGCGCGATGCGATCCGTGCCGAACCCGAAGCTTTTCTCGGACCGGCGCACGTCGCCCGCTTTGGGGCGGACCCTGGTCTGCTGGTCAAGCTGCTCGATCCAGACCAGCGGCTCCCGGTCCACTGCCATCCCGATCGAGCCTTCTCTAAACGGCATCTTGGCCTGCGCTACGGCAAGACCGAGGCCTGGATCGTAATCGCCACCCGCAGCCCTGACCCGACGGTCTATCTCGGTTTTCGCAGCGCCATCGGCCGCGAGCAGCTGGAGGCCTGGGTCGATCGACAGGAAACCGGGCAGTTGCTCGGCGCAGTGAACCCGGTCGGCGTCAAGGCGGGCGACACGGTTTTTGTTCCGGCCGGCCTTCCGCATGCGGTCGGGCCCGGAATTCTGATCGTCGAACTGCAGGAGCCGACGGACCTCTCCGTGCTGATGGAATGGAAGGGGCTTGAGATCGACGGCCGGCAGGACGGCCATCTCGGGCTGGGGTTCGACACCGCGCTCAACAGCGTCGATCGCTCGGGCTGGTCGCCCGATCGCCTCGGGGGGCTGATCAACGCCGGGTCGGCCGCCTCACTGCTGCCGTCGGCCGCCGAGTCCTTTTTCCGCGCCGACCGAATCGCCGCCGGCAGCGTGCTCCCGGCGGAGTTCTCCATCCTGGTGGCCATTGCTGGCGGCGGCACGATCCGAACGGACGACGGGACGCTCGAGCTCCGTCGTGGCGAGACGGCGCTGCTGCCGTATGCGGCGGGGGAGGCATCGATCGAGGGCGAGCTGCACGCCATTCGCTGCCGCCCGCCGATCGCGCCGGCGTAACAACTCCGGCCGTTGACCGCTCGGCGACCCATGAGATGTGCGACCGTGTTATGCTACGCTCGTAGCACATGCCTTACGCTCACAGCGAAACACCCAATTCGATCCGTACCACCTTGGGCATCGTGCTCCGCAGCCACCGCGAGGATGCCGAGCGGTCCCTGGCCGGACTGGCGGCCGAAGCGGAGCTCTCGACGGCCTACCTGTCTGAAGTCGAACGTGGCCTCAAGGACGTTTCCAGCGAGAAGTTGGTCGCCATCGCACGCGCACTCGATGTCTCGGTGGGCGACCTCTTCCTGGAGGTGGCGCAGCGCCTCGGCAGCCGCGAGGCGATGGGGCAGTCGCGAAGCTGGCCCGACGACCCGCGAGCGCAGCTGCGTGTGGCCACGGCCAGCCTCCGACCGCAAGCTTTACGAAGCGTCGCCAATTTCAGTCTGTATCTGGCAGCAACGCAGTCGACGCCGCCCAAGCGCCGCATTGGCTTCACCCTCGATCGCTAAGGAGGACATCATGCTGATCCCAAACGTCATCGAAACCACCTCGCGGGGCGAGCGCGCCTACGACATCTATTCGCGCCTCCTCCGGGACCGGATCATTTTTGTCGGCATGCCCATCGACGACGAGATTGCCAACCTGGTGATCGCGCAGCTGCTCTTTCTCGACAGCGAGGACCCCGACAAGGAGATCAACATGTATATCAACAGCCCTGGCGGCTCGCTGTCAGCCGGGCTCGCGATCTACGACACCATGCGATTCGTCCACTCGCCGGTGAGCACGCTTTGCACCGGGATGGCGGCCAGCGCCGCCTCGTTGATTCTGGCGGGCGGTAACGCGGGCAAACGGTATTCGCTGCCGCACTGCACGATCGTCCTGCACCAGCCAAGCGGTGGGATGCAGGGACAGGCAACAGATATCGAAATCCATGCCCGGGAGATCATCCGGATGCGAGAAATCGTGGTTGGGATTTATGCCCAGCACACCGGCCGGCCGAAGGAACAGATCGAGCACGACCTCGAGCGTGACTTCTTCATGACGCCTGAGCAGGCCAAGGACTACGGGCTGGTCGACAGCATCATCCAACCGACCGCAAAGACGGCGGTTGCCGGTTTCTCGACGAACGGGCACCTGACCAGCACCAAGTAACTCGTCAACCAGCCGGCCGTCGGGCCGATTTCATGGCTCAGCTAGCATGGCCCCGCCATGTCTTCCCCCAACTGGTGGCGAGAGGGCGTCATCTATCAGATCTATCCACGCTCTTTCCAGGACTCGAACGGCGACGGCGTCGGCGACCTCACCGGCGTCATCAATCGCCTCGATTATCTGCAGTGGCTTGGCGTCGACGCCATCTGGCTCACGCCGATCACGGTCTCACCCGACAAAGACATGGGCTACGACGTCGCCGACTACTGCCAGGTGCAGCGGGTCTTCGGGGACCTGGCGGTGGTCGATCGGCTGATCAGGGAGGCGGAGCGGCGCGACATCAAGATCGTGCTCGACATCGTTCCCAACCACAGCAGCGATCAGCACCCCTGGTTTGCCGACGCTCGATCAGCGCGGAGCTCTCGGCACAGGGATTGGTACGTCTGGGCCGATCCGAAATCGGACGGCAGCCGACCTAACAACTGGATCAGTGCTTTCGGTGGGCCGGCGTGGACGCTCGACGAACGAACCGGCCAGTACTACCTGCACAACTTCCTCGCTGAGCAGCCCGACCTCAACTGGTGGAACCGCGAGGTCTGGGACGCCTTCGACGAGATCTACCGGTTCTGGTTCGACCGCGGCGTCGCCGGATTCCGGATCGATGTCGCCCACGGCATCGTCAAAGACAAGTATCTGCGCGATAACCCGCTCCCGACCGAGCAGGACCCGCCGCATGTCCACGAGCGGGGCCAGCGGACCGTCTACAACGTCGAACGGCCGGAAGTCCACGATGTCCTGAAGCACTGGCGCGGGCTGGCAGACACCTATGACCCGCCGAGGATTTTGCTGGGTGAGACCTACGTCCTCGACGTCAAGAGCATGGGCCGGTTCTACGGGGAAGGCGATCAGCTTCACCTGGCCTTCAACTTCACCTATGTCCATGCGCCGTTCAAGGCGAAAGCCCTGGCCGAGGTGGTGGCGGAGAGCGAGGTCGTCATCCCCGAAATCGGCTGGCCGGTCTGGACCGTTTCCAACCACGACGTCTCTCGAGTCATGTCGCGCTGGTGCGAAGGCGACGAGCGGAAGCTGCGCTGCGCTCTGCTCAGCCTGCTCACGCTGCGCGGCACGCCCGTTCTCTACTACGGGGACGAGATCGGCATGCCGGACACAAAGATCGAGCAAGCGGATCTTCAGGATCCGCTGGGCAAGCGTCGTTGGCCACTACCCGGCCGCGACCCCGTCCGGACACCGATGCCCTGGCAGAACCTCGCCGGCGGCGGCTTCACCAGCCCGGGGGTACGGCCGTGGCTCCCGCTGGGCGATACCACGGCTCGCAGCGTTGAGCAACAGCGGGGTGATGTCGGCTCGACCCTCAACTTCGTCCGAGACGTAATCGCGCTGAGGAGGCGATCGCCGGATCTCCGAACCGGCGACTACACCCAGGTCGAGTCTGCGGCCGGGACCTGGGTATACCGGCGAGGCAAGGGAACGACGATCGCGCTCAACTTGTCCAACCGAGCTGTACGGATCCAGGGCATTGACGGGCGTATCGAGATCCACACGAGCCGAGCCCGTCACGGCGAGGAGCTGCGCGGTCAGCTGCGGCTTGGACCGTGGGAGGGCGCGCTGTGTTCCTCGGGATCGACCTAGGCACCAGCTCGCTCAAGGCGCTCGTCCTCGACGTGGACGGGACCATCATCGGCAGCGCCCAGGCGTCGTATCCGATGGCCACGCCGCAACCCGGATGGGCGGAGGCCAGCCCGGAGGACTGGTGGTGCGCCGCCGGCAGCGCGGTTCGGGAAGCGACCGGCCAACATGCCGACGCGATCGCGGCGGTCGGCCTCTCCGGCCAGATGCATGGCGTCGTGCTCGCCTCGGATGATGGCCAGGCCTTGCGGCCGGCGATTCTCTGGGCCGATGCCCGGAGCTGGCGAGAGCTCGACGCCTACAGCGAGCTCAGCAGCGTCATGCGCCGGCAGCTGGGCAATCCGCCCGCGACCGGGATGGCGGGACCGACGCTGCTGTGGTTGCGCCAACACGAGCGCTCGCTGTACCGCCGTGCCCAGTGGGCGCTGCAGCCCAAGGACTGGCTGCGTCTCCGGCTGATCCAGGAGGCGGCAACCGATCCGAGTGACGCGTCGGCAACGCTGCTCTACGACGTCGCGACCGACTACTGGGCCAGGGATGTCATCGAGCAGCTCGACCTGCGGCTGGATTTCCTCGCGCCGATCCGGGAATCCGTCGAGATTTGCGGGGTCCTCACGCCGGAATCGGCGAGACACCTTGGGCTGCGGCCGAATCTGCCAGTCGTCGGGGGTGCGGCGGATACCGCCGCCGCGGCGCTGGCGGGCGGCTTGTTGGATCCAGGCCCGGTCCAGATCACGATTGGCACCGGCGCCCAGGTGGTTGCGCCGCGCGAGCGGCTCGTGATTGATGCCACCGGCCGCACGCACCTCTACCGCGCCGCGGCGCCGGATCGCTGGTACGCGATGGCCGCCATGCAGAATGCGGGCATCGCGCTGGAGTGGGTCCGCGCGACGCTCGAGGTCAGCTGGCAGGAGTTCTATGCCGAGGCCTTTGCCGTTCCGGCGGGGGCGGAAGGCCTCTTCTTCCTGCCCTACCTCACCGGAGAGCGCACGCCTTATTTCGATCCCTCGGCAAAAGGCGGATGGATTGGCCTTCGCCTCGGGCACGGCCGCGGCCACTTGCTGCGAGCCGCGCTGGAAGGAGTTGCCTTTTCGGTACGCCAGGGGCTGGAGGCGTTGCTGGCGACCGGGGTTCCAGCGACCCAATTACGGTTGGCCGGAGGCGGATCGTTCGACCCACGGTGGCGGCAGCTGCTGGCCGATGTGATGGATCAGCCGCTCTACGCCACGCCCACGACGGCCGTTTCCGCCCTGGGCGCGGCGCTGCTCGCGGGCGTTGGCTTCGGGGCCTGGCCCGATGCCGACGGCGTTGCATCGCTGGCCGCGCCGCCGGTCCGGGTCGCGGTTCCCGCAGACGACGGTCCGATCTACGCTGACGCCTACGAACGATTCCGACGGCTGTATTTGCCGATCAGCGCTGCCTTACGCTGAGCTCGCTCGAGGCGCCGCGGCCAGTAACTGCTGGCCGAGCTCTCGCGTCACGCTCAGAATGCTATCGACATCGGGCTCCCTGGTTCGCCAATTGGAGATCGCCGGGCGAAAGGCGACCTTTCCCGCGTAGACGGTGGTCCCAAAATAGACGCGACCGTCAGCGATGATCGCCGCCCCCAGCCGCCGGTTCAAGTCATCGAGGTCGCCCTCCGCCATCGCGGGCGGACGATAGCGAAAGCAGACGACGTTGAGCTGTACCTCCGCCAGCAGCTCGAAATCGGGCGACCGGCGAATCTGCTCCGCGACTCGAGCGGCCAGCGCAACGTGCCGCTCGACCATGGCCTGATAGCCCGCACGGCCATAGGCGGCGAGGGTTGCCCAGACGGCCAGTGCGCGAGCCCGCCGCGACATCTCAGGACCGAGATAAAGGAAGTCGGGCCGCTCCACGTCGCTCACCGGGAAATAGGGCGCACCCATTCCAAACACCGAGCTCAGCAATGCGCCGTCACGCACGAAGGCGAAGCCACAGTCGTACGGCACGTTCAGCCACTTGTGGCCATCGGCGATCACCGAATCGGCCAGCTCGGCTCCGGCTGCGAGCGGCGCCGTCCTGGGAGAGACGCGAGCAAACAAGCCGAAGGCGCCGTCGATGTGCAGCCAGGCGTGATGGCGATGGGCGAGCGCGGCCATGGCGCCAATCGGATCGAATTGGCCCGCGTTGACCTCACCCGCGGTCGCCATGACGATCGCGGGCGCGCCGCCAAGAGCGCGCAACGAGGCCTCCAACCGATCCAGGTCGATGCGGCCGGCCGTGTCGCCGCTCAGCGTCTCGACCCGCTGGTGACCGATCCCCAACATGCTCAGGGCCTTGCGGGCGCTGGCGTGGATGAAGCCGCTGCTGAACACCGGCAGAGCGGGGAGGCCGGCCATCCCGTTCGACGCGATGTCGACCCCGTGCTCCCGGCCCCACCATTGGCGCGCAGCCGCCAGCGCGGTGAAGTTCGACAACGTCGCGCCGGTCGTCAACACGCCGGCCCAGTCGTCAGGCAGCCGGAAGAGGTCTTTCAGCCAGGCGATTGACAGCTGTTCCAGGCGCGAGCCGAGCGGCGAGCTCACCCACAGACCGGCGTTGTTGTCGAGGGCCGAGGCAATCCAGTCCGCCGCCAGCGCCGCCGGAGTCGAGCCGCCGGTGACGAAGTGAAAGAAGCGCGGCCCCGCCGAGTTGACGGCGGCATCGAAGCCGTCGGCCAGCAATCGGCCCAGCGTCTCGGCGCTGCCATCTCCGGCTTCCGGGAGCCGGCCGCCGAAGCGGAAGGCTGCCTGATCGCGGCCGGCAACCCCACCGGCGGGCCGCTCGTCGATCCCGTCGAGGTAACGACGGGCAGCCGTCGAGGCCTCCGCCAGCAGTGTCGACAGGTGCTCACGATCCCCCAGCGGGTCAGCCATCGGGCAACAGCCTAAGGGAAGGGAGGTCCTCGACCGGCAGGGAGACGCAAGGTCGTCTGGTTACCGGGAGATGCGCCATAAGATAGGTGCGATGAAGCTGGGCTCATTCGGGTCGACTGCCGCCGACCGCGTTCGGATCGCGTTCGTGCTCACCGGGGTCCTGCTGCTGGTCGAGATCGCCGGCGGGATATGGGCGCAGAGCCTGGCCCTCCTCAGCGATGCCGGCCATATCGTGACCGATCTCGCGGTGCTGGCGTTGTCGAGCTTCGCTCTGGTCCAGGTCCAGCGACCGGCGACCGCCAAGCGGACCTTTGGCTACCACCGCGTCGGCATCCTGGTTGCGCTGGGCAACGCGGTGTTGCTCGCCGTGGTGGTCGTTGGCATCGCGGTCGAAGCGATTCGACGGTTGCAGCATCCGGCTCCGATTCAGGGGAGCTTGATGGCCGGTGCCGCCGTCATCGGCTTCCTGATCTCCATCTTCGTCGCTCGACTGCTTCGACCCCTCGACCGCGATCTGACTGTGCGCAGCGCCCTGGTCCATGTCCAGGGTGATGCCTGGGCGTCGGGTGCGATCATCATCGGAGGCGTGCTGATCGCCTTTACAGGCTGGCTGCCCATCGACCCGGTGCTCAGCCTGGCGATTGCGGCCCTCATCGCGTGGAGCGCCTGGCGCGTGCTCCGGTCGGCGGTCGACATCCTGCTGGAGTCGGTGCCCGGTGACCTGCAGGCCGACGATGTCGTCGCTGCGGTGCGCCGGGTCCCTGGCGTGCGAGACCTCCACGACCTTCACATCTGGTCATTGGGCTCGGAGCGCCGAGCCTTGAGCGCGCATCTGCTGATCGACGATCAGCGAGTCGCGCAGGCGCAAGACATCCTCGCTGAAGTTCGCGAGCTGCTGGCCCACGATTTCACGATCGAGCACACGACCATCCAGTTCGAGAGCTTCGTCTGTCGCCCAGGCGACGTCTTTTGCGTCGAACCGGAAGGCCATCAGCACATGGACGACGCGCACGACCGGGTCACTCGCCGGGCTGCCGGCTGATTGAGCCAGGGAGACCGGCGCCGGGCCCTGTTCGTCGTCAATCCGGCGCTCCCGAGAACCGGCAGCCAGTTTGGCCGCAGCCTGCTCGAGCTCGCCGGCAAGCTGGGCTGGGAGGCGACCGTCCTGGAGACCAGCCCGGGCCTGAACGTCGAGGCGATCGGGGCAGCGCTCGCGCGGTCAGACTTCCAGCTGGTGCTCGCTGCGGGTGGCGATGGCACGGTGGCCGAGGTGATGGCGGCAGCTCACCAACGAGGTCTCCCGATGGGGATCGTCCCACGCGGCACCGCGAATATCGTTGCTCGCGAGCTCAAGTTGCCGGCAGCCTGGCGGCCGGCGCTGCGCCGGGCGCTTGAGGAATACCCGGCGACCCGCGCGGTCGACCTGCTGCGTGTCAACGACGGCTATTGCGCGCTGGCCGCGGGGATCGGCTTCGACGCGATGGTGATGCGCTCGACGCCGCGCGCCTTGAAGTATTGGCTGGGCCGAGCCGCCTACGTCGTCATGGGTGCCTGGTGGCTCCCGCGTGCCCAGCTGTTCGACTGCGTGATTCGAGCCGACGGCGAGGAAGTGACCGTCCACGCGGTCGTGGTGTTGCTGGTCAACGCAGGCATGCTCGGCGCCGCCCCCTTTCGTTTCGGTCCGCAGATCGCCATCGACGACGGCTGGATCGACATCTGCGTCTACCGGCCGCGCTCCGCCGGCGACCGCCTTGGCGTGCTCTGGAGTCTCGTCCGCCAGCGCCCCGACGGCCAGCGGATCATGCAGCGCAAGGCTCGCTCGGTGGAGATCAAGGCGCCGGAGGTGCAGTGGCATGAAGTCGACGGCGAGGTCTACCGCGGCAACGTCTTGCGCGCGGAGATCATCCCGGGCGGCGTGCGCGTGGTTGCGTGAGCACCGTCAACGCCCGCTTTCCCTGGGTGCTGTTTCTTCCGCTCGCCGGCATCACCGAGATCGGCGGCGTCGTGTTACTGCTGACGGGACGCGGCATCGGCTGGTCGGCGATTGCGGCGCCCCTGGTCGGCTTCTTGGCGATGCGCGGTCCGGTCCGCCCTCG
>DATASI010000046.1:0-2439 GCA_036269255.1 Candidatus Dormiibacterota bacterium | reverse complement strand
GCCTGGATGGAAACCGGCCGCTTCCTGGTCTTGCGGAGCGACGCTGCTGGGAGAGCCGGCGCCAATCTCGCCAGGCCCTCTCAGCGCGTCGATGCGAAGGAGGAGGTCGCGGGGCGAACCCCGAATTCAGTCTGGCGCGAGCCGGCGCATTGAGTCAATAGGCCGAATTCAGGGCAAAAAGCCGAGCAAACGTTCGCTACGGCTGAGCCCGCTGAAAAGGTCCCTACAGGCCACGGAGGCTGGTCGGGGTGATGCGGATCGCCAGAGAAAACGCACGAGCCAGATCTTGAAGGTCGCTGCCGCTGGCGGCGACCAGGCCACTGTCGACGTACTTCTTCGTGAAGCCGGGCATTTCGTTCACCAGGGGCAGCTGGCGATCGATCCGCGCCACTCCAGTCAAAATCACGACGTTGCCGCCGGCTTCACCGTGCGGAGCGCCGCCATGATCCAGGTGGAGGGAGACCCTGGGGTTTTGCTCGATGTTCCGCACTTTCGCCGCGTTCGGCTGGCTGTAGACCAGCACGCTCCGGCCATCCCAGTAAAACCACACGGGGCTCGGGACCGGCGTGCCATCGGCTCGGACCGTGACCAGCCAGATCACCGGCTCCTCCCGCAGGCGCTGCTCGACGCGCTTGCCGAATTCGGTCCGTAGGTCGATCATGCCTCGACTCGTTCTAACAGTTCTGCCAGGGACAGTCGATCGAGAGACTCGAGCCTGAGGTCGGCCGCGCGGAGATCCATGCTGGCCGTCAGCGGATTGGGAACCGCCACGCAGAAGAGGCCGGCGGCCTTGGCGGCGCGTATGCCGTTGCTCGAGTCCTCCAGCGCGACCGCTTCTGCTGGAACGCATTCCAGGCGCGCCACCGCGACCCGATAGAGCGCCGGGTCAGGCTTTGTCTTTTCAACGTCCTCGCGGCAGACAACCGTGTCGAACATTTCCCCGAGCCCAAAGCGCTCGAGATGCTCCGTGACCCATTTGCGGGTGGAGCTGGAAGCGATCGCGGTCTTGAGTCCCAGCCCATGCGCGTCGGCCAAATAACGCTCAACCCCGGGCAGCAGCTGCTGTTCGACGGTGGTCTCGCGGTAGTACAGGCGCTCCAGCGCGTCGAATTCTCGCGGATCCAGCGTCTCTCCCACTCGTTGACCCAGGTCGACGACCGGATCGAACGCGGCCGATGCCGTGCCGATGATGGTCAGCCATCGCTCTCGCGGCAGCTCGTGCCCGCGCTCGCGATAGATGCGCTGCCAGGCCTCGAAGATCGGACCTTCGGTGTCCACGATCAGCCCGTCGAAGTCGAAGATAACCGCCTTGATCGTCTTCAGAGGTTTTTCTGGAAGAACTCGAGGATACGGCGCTCCATGTCGGCGCGATCCTTCTCGGAGCGGGGCATATGCCGCTCGTTGGGGTAGATGAGCGTCTCGAAGGGCCTGCCGGCATCGATCAACGCCTGCATCATGCGGGCCGTGTGGCGAAAATGCACGTTCTCATCGATCATCCCGTGAATCAGCAGCAGCTTGCCGTGCAACCGGTCCGCATCGGTCAGGGCCGACCCGCGGTGATACCCCTCGGAATTGTCCTGCGGCGTGCCGAGGTACTTCTCCGTATAGGCCGTGTCGTAGCCCTCCCAGAACGAAACGGGCGCCCCTGCCACGCCGGCCTTAAAGACCTCCGGCGCTTTGAGGAGTGCCATCAGCGTCATGTACCCGCCGTAGCTCCAGCCGATGACCCCAACCCGCGAGCTGTCGGCAACGCCCAGGGTTCCGAGCCAACGCACGCCATCGACCTGGTCGTTCACCTCGATCTCTCCCAGGTTTCGCGCAATCGGCGCCTCGAACGCGAGCCCTCGGCGGGCGGAGCCGCGGTTGTCGACCTTGAGCACGACAAAGCCGTGTTGCGCCAGCAGCTGCGCGGAGAGATCAACGGTTTGCCCCCAGCTCTCATTGACCATCTGTGGACCTGGTCCGCCGTAGACGGAGACGATCACCGGAGGGCGGGCCCCCGCCCCCACCCTGCCCTCCCCCGCAAGCGGGGGAGGGTTTCTCTCTAGCTTGGGAGGGAGATAAATTGCGGCGTGCAGCTCGATGCCATCCCGATTGCGGAATCGATGGAATTCGGGAGGGCGGAGCTCCAGATCGATTTCGGCCGGGGAATGGACCGGCCGCTCGGCCCCGCCCGACAGGCTCCGCACCGTCACAGTCGGCGGCGTCTGCCGGCTACTCCAGACGTCGATGAAGCTTGTGAAGTCGGGAGCCACTTCGGCTCCGTGCATTCCAGCATCCGTTGTCAGCTGCTCAATTGGGCCGGCGTCGAGCGACACCCGAAAGAGCTGGCGCTCCAGCGGCGTTTCTTGCCAGCCGACGAAATAAAGCTGGCGCCGTTTCTCATCGAGCCCAACCGTAGCCTCGGCCGGCCAGTCCCCCGAAGTCAGTTGCCGGATC
>DATASI010000045.1:0-13627 GCA_036269255.1 Candidatus Dormiibacterota bacterium | reverse complement strand
AGGTGGCTCAGGCGCATCGGCGGCAGCACCCCGCCCAGGCCGGCCAGCAAGAAGCCGGCCGGACGGCCAACTTCATCATCTATACCGATGGCACGCCTTCCGGCGACGCGGCCTGCCAGGCCATGCTGAACAGCTGCGAGGGGGATTTTCAGGCAAGCCAGCAGTGGTTCGGCGGCCTTACGCCTCCCAATCTTCCGATGAACGTCTATGCCGATCCGAACGCCGGAGGCGCCTATCACATGACCTGCGCCGGAACCGACATTCACGTGCTCTCCGATGCAACCCTCGCGCCCGGCTTTCTGACTGCCGAAATCGTCGAAGTGTTCGAGGCTGCCATCAACAATGGCTGGGACTGCGGCCTGACCAACGGGGAAGCGCTCTCCCGGGTGCTGGCGTTTGATCGCCATCCCGAAATCGCCGCCGACTTCAACCAGACCGAGCAAGACTGGTGGTCGGCCGGGCATCCGGACCATGTCAATGACAACTCCGCGGGCGACACGGATTCGGTGGCTAACGGCTGCGGCGACCTCTTCCTCTATTACCTGCATTCGCAGCTGACCTTCAGCTGGGCACAGATCTGCGCCGCCGGCGGATCGAGCCTGGGCGCGTGCTACCAGAAGCTAACGGGCTACGACCCGCAGCAGGGGTTCAGCGACTTCATCAACGCGCTGAGCCGGATCGACCAGGGCGGCACGCTGGCGCTGCCCGCCTCAGGGAATCCCTTCCCGATCAGCCTGCAGGCTCAATAAGGAAGGTCGTCTTCGGCCATGCCGAAGTGATGGCCGATTTCATGGCGCATGGTCTCGCGAACTTCACGTTCGAGCTGGCCTTGATTGGCGCAGACATTCTCGTGATTTCGCTGATAGAGAACGATCCGCTCGGGTAGGCCGTGCTCGAGCGCGGTCGCCCCTTCGTAGACGCCCAGCAGGTCCGGGTCCTCGCCATGCTGGACCGACTCGAGGTCTGGAAGGTCGTCGATCACGATCAGCGTGTTCGCGAGCCGCGCCTGGAACGCCTCTGGAACCGTCGCCAGGGCGGCTTCCGCCATGCGCATGAACTGCTTGTGGGTGACGCGATAGGGAATCACGAAGCGGCGGCGATCGAGCTCGGCCGCCCGTCGAAAGGCGGCCGCGGCGTCGTCTTTGCGCAGCCAGATCTTGACTCGCCCCAGCAGGTGCCAGGTTGCGCCGTCTTCCTCCAGGCCGAGGGCCTGCTCGGCGTAGCGAAGCGCCCCCGGCATTTCGCCGGCGCGGTAGGCGAGCTGCGCCGCCAGCCTAAACCAGGCCGGGTCATCGCCCTTGCCCAGCGCGGTCAGCTCCGCCAGCGCCTCTGGGAATCTTTCGGCGAGCATTTCGACGCCGGCTTCCGGGTCGCCGTCGCGAGCCTGTTGAAGGGCGTTCACCACCCGGTCGCGGAGGCTGCCGCGACGGCCGAAAAACCAAGGGTTACGCGGCATGCGGCGAGCTCGCAACGGGCTGCAAGCCTCTCGACGGCACCCCGTTACAGGAGCAATGGGCCAGCAGACGACGATGAATGCCCACGACTTCGAGAATCACGTGCTCAAGCGTCTCACGGCGCTGCGGCCCGGTTGGACCGTGCGCAAGGGACCGGAGCCGTTCCAGCTGACCATTCGTCGTGTCCGCCAGGGTGACCTGCGTTTCAACCTCGACAACTTTTACCAGCAGTACCGCGAGCAGCCAGGCTCGCTCGACCGCTTGTTCGCCGCGCGGCTCCGCCGGCTCGACCAGGAGTGCGACGGCGAGGCCCTGTTCGGCGCGCCGCTCATCCTCCCGGTGCTGCGTCCGGCGAGCTTTCTGGAAAGCGCCGGCGGGCCGGTTGTCTATCGGCGGATGCTGTCCGAAATGGTCGTCACCTACGCCGCCCACTATGCCCAGGGCATGCGATACCTGCTGCCCCAGGATCTCAACGCCTGGAACGTTGGCCGGGACCACGTCGAGGTGCTTGCGCTGACCAACCTGGCGTTGATGTTCCGCAACGGCATGAAGTTCACCGGGTTGGAGGCCGACCGCAGTGGACGGACCCAGATGCTGATGCTCAGCTACGTCGACCCGCGGCCCTATGGGGCGGCGCTGATGCTGCTTCCCGAGGTGTGGGCCTGGCTGGAAGAGATGCTCGAAGACACGCCCATCGTCGGCGTCCCGGAGCGGGGATCGCTGATCGCTGCCGGCGAGCGGGCACAGCTCCTCGGACGAGTCCGACACGATGTCCAGGAGCGTCATCGCGAAGCGGCCTTCCCCATCACCGATCATCTCTTCTGTCTCGAAAACGGGCGTATCAGCCAGTACGCCCAGCGCTGACGCTAAAAGCCCGGATACCCCGGGTGCGGTGCTGGGTGCTCACGCGGCCGGAGCAGGAGGGCCAGGACCAGGCCGGTAATAAAGCCGCCGACGTGGGCGAAGAAGGCGACCCCACCGCCCGAGACGCCGAGGCTGAGGTAGGCGTCGAGCCCCTGCAACGCGATCCAGTAGCCGATAAAGATGTAGGCCGAGAGCCTGACGAAGAAGAACGGAATGATAAAGGTCAGCACGCGTGCCCGAGGGAAATACACGACGTAGGCCGCGAGTAGCCCGGAGATGGCGCCACTGGCGCCCAGCATGGGCACCGTCGAGGAGGGCGTGATCGCGACCTGGAGCAGGCTGCCGGCAATCCCGGAGGCGAAGTAGAGGATGAGGAATTTGATCTCGCCCAACCGATCTTCGACGTTGTTGCCGAAGATCCAGAGGAACAGCATGTTGCCGGCGACGTGCAGCAGGTTGGCGTGCAGGAAGAGCGAGGTGATCAGGGTGCCCAGGTGCCGGCCCGCGGAAATGTCGGCCGGCACTACGGCGTAGCGGGCGATCGCCGAACTGTCCATCACCGGGTTCTGCGCCAGGTAGAAATAGACGCCGAAGTTGATCAGGATCAGTCCCCAGGTCAGGAGCGACGGACGCCGGGTGGGATTGTAATCGCGAATCGGGATCACGAGGCGAGCGCGTGAGGGAGCAGCTCCGCCTCCTCGAGCAGCCGTCGAAGGCGCGGAAGCTCCTTCGCCGGTAGCGGCGGCAGGGGCGGCCGAGGATCCCCATGGTCGTAGCCGAGCAAGCGGACGCCGGCCTTCATGCCGGGAACGCCGTAGCCGCGGGTCAGTGCCTCACCCAGCGGGGCGATTCGCAGCTGGAGCTGGCGCGCCTGCTCGAGCCGCTGCTCCCGCCACGCGTTTCGAATCGCGACCGATTCCGCCGGGGCGAGGTTGGCCAGCGCCGCGATCCCGCCGTCGGCGCCCGCGGTGAGGGCATCGATCAGCCGCTCGCCGGTGCCGGTCAGGATGGCGAAATCAGGTCCGAGCTCCTGCCGAAGCACCGGCAAGCGCGAAAGATCCCCGGACGACTCCTTCATGCCCGCCACGCTGGAGTCGCGGGCGATGGCGATGATCCATTCGGTGCCGAGGTCGTAGCCCATGTGTGGCGGAATGTTGTAGATCAGGATCGGAATCGGGCTGGCCTGCGCCACGGCGTCGTAGTGGCGGCGAAGCGCATCGGCGGTGAGCTGGCGGCGGAAATAGAAGGGCGCGATCACAAGTGCGGCCTCGGCGCCTTGATCGGCGGCGGCCTTGGTTCGCTCGATGGTCGCCGCAGTGGAATCCGCGCCTGTTCCAACGATCAGCCGGAGTGGGGCGGGCAACGCCGCCTTGACTGATCGGATCCAGGCGATCCGCTCGGCCTCGGTCAGGCTGGGGGCTTCACCATTCGAGCCGAGGGCGACGACGCCGTCGAGTCCCGATTGCTCGAGGAAGGCCAGCCAGCCTGCCGGGGGCGGTGCCAGCACACCGCTGGCCGAGAAGGCGGTCGGAATCGGCGGAAACAACCCCTTGAGCCAGCGGCGATCGCCCATCCGCCGATTCTATGGACTGACCGCGTTGTTACGCGGCCGCGACGGCATTGTCGCTGGCGATCGCCCGCTGCCGATGAGCGTGTTAACAAACCGCTGATAGCCTCACAGCACGTTGCAGCCAACGACCCGTCGACAGTTCCTTGCCAGCGGCGTGCGGCTCGGCGCCGGCATCGCCGGTGGCGTGGCATTGGGCTCGTTGCTGGACGCCTGCGGCACCAGCGCCGCGTCGACCAGTCCGACGCCGCCGCCGGGCGCCACCGTGATCCGCGCCCTACTGTTCGACCAGGTCGGCTACGACCTGACGGTTCTGCGCGGGCTCGCGGACAGGTTTCGCAGCCTGCACAACGACAAGGTCTTCGTCTCGATCGAAACCGCGCATTATCGCGAGCTGTACGAGAGCATTCTCGCCGCGGGGCTGTCAAAGCCTTCGCCCTACGATGTGGTCGCGCTCGACCAGGTCTGGATCGCCGAGTTCGCCAGCCGTAACCAGCTGCTGAGCCTCAACAACCAGATTCCGGACGATGCCCGATCGGACCTGATGCCGAGCCTGCTCGATGCCTTCTCCTACAGCGGCACCACCTGGGCGATGCCGCATGTCCTCAATGTCCAGAGCCTCTACTACAACAGCCAGCAGCTGAAGTCGGTCGGCTTCAACAGCGCGCCGAGAACGCTCGAAGAGTGGCATGCGCAAATGACCGCGCTTCGCCGCCGGGTCACGCCCTACACCGACTCCTGGCTGGCCGACGAGGGCCTGGTCTCGGATTTCGTTCGGCTTACCGCCCAGTTCGGTGGTGACCTTTTCGACGGCGCCGGCAAGCCGTTGCTGTCCCAGCCTCCAGCGCAGCGTGCGGCGGCGTTCATGCGCCAGCTGATCGACGAGCAGCTGGTGCGCTCGGACATCGCCGCCAGCAACGAGCCGGATGCGATGCGCGCCTTCCTCGCCGGCGGCGTGTCCTTTACCACCAACTGGAATTTCGTCTGGGGAGCCATGAACGATCCGGCGTACTCGCAGATCATCGGGCAGGGCGCCGTGGCGCCAATCCCCGCGGCCAGCTCGACGGGCAAGGCCGCGGCGTCGGTCAGCGGCTTCCTCGGTCTCGGGGTCCTCGCCAACAGTGCTCACACGGATCTGTCGGTCGCCTGGCTTCGCTACATGACCAGTCCCCAGGTCCAGGCGCAGCAGAGCGGTCAGCTGCCGATCTGGACGTCGCTGCAGAACTCGGCCGAGGTGCGCAAGGCGAATCCGCAAATCGGCGTCTTCCTCACCAACCTCGCCAACGCCCGGCCGCGTCCCAAGCTGGTGCACTACGTCGAGGCCTCGGCGGTCCTGCAGCGGCACCTGCATGACCTGGTGCTCGGCTCCGTCACGCCATCCGCCGCCATGGCCGACGCCCAGACCGAGCTGTTGGCCCTGCAGAAGCGCTTCGGAAGCTGATCGACGAGCGGCTTACGATGGTCCGGTGACTCCGCCCACGCCCGATCAGCTGGCAGCCTACTACCGTATCGGCTTGATCGAGGCGGTGATCTTCCTCCTCCTGCTGCTGCTCGCATTCGTTCCCATCACGGTGCTGGCGCGCGATCGCTGGCTGAGGCTCGGACCGTCTGAATCGTTGCTCGCACGCCTGGCCGCCAGTGCCGTGCTCGCCTCGATCGGCGTCGGCGGGCTCAGCGGCGTGATGCTCAATCTTTTGGAGGCGGCGGCCTTCTCCGACACCAACCTCACACCGGTGGCGTCGCGCAACCAGGCGGTGCTCGGCATTGCCCTCGCGCTTGCCGTCACCGTGGTCGGCATCATCCGCATCGAGATGCATCACCGCGGTCTGACGGCCCCGGCCGCTCCTGAAGAAGAGGCGGATTGGAAAGTCGAGCCACCGGAGGTGGCGAACCGCCGCTAGCGACCTCAGACGCCGGTTTGCCAGCTGGGCGGGAAGAGCGCGTCGAAATCTCGAAGGAGCGTCGGATCGGACCAGGAGCGGTCCGCCGGCCATCCCTCACCGCTGATCGTGATCCGCTGGCAGCCACCTTTTTCGGCGGTCAGCGTGGTCGAACCGCCCCCGGGATAGCCAAAGACGGCGAGGTAGCGGCCCTGATCGCTGCGGGTGCACGAAGACGGCGCGATCGATGCCAGCCGCTTGAGATCGCCGCTCAGCTGCCGGATGACTGATCGCTCGTGGATGGTTTGTGTCAGCGTGGCGCCCTGCGCGTTGATGCTGGTGAGCACGATCGCGTCAGGATCGGCGCCGAGCTTCGCCGGGGGTGGCTTGAGGAGCGCGCTGCCCGCTGCGAACAGACCGCCGGCGATCACCACCGCCAGCAGCCAGATCTTCATGCGCTAAGACGTGGTTGGGCTGGGATTGACGACGATGCCGGATGCCGGGATCTCGCCATCCAGCAAATTCCACTTGGTCAGGATCTGCCGGTAGGTCCCGTCCTGATAGATGGAAAGCATGGCCTGCTGCACCGCCTTCAGCAGGTCGCCGTTCTTGGGATCGATGGCGATGCCTTCCGGGCTGGTCTTGAAGGGCGCGCCGGCGAGCTCGAGCTGGTCGGGGTTTTGCTTGACGAAGTAGGCGGCCACCGGCGAGTCGTCGAGCGCGGCGTCGACGCCGCCCTGTTTGAGGAGCGCGACCGCTTGCAGATCGACGGGGTAAGTCTGCTTCTTGATCGCGTTGTCCTTGCACACGCCGGCGTTGGCCTGGTCGATGCTGGTTTCTTCCGGACTCTGCACCTGGACCGAGACCCGCTTGCCACACAGATCGTTGAGGCTGGTGATGTTCGCCGGGTTGCCCTTGCGCACGAGAATGGCCTGACCGGCCTGGAAGTAGGCGACCAGCGCGACCTGCCGCTCCAGGTCGGGCGTGATTTGCAGCGCCGAGATGATGGCGTCGCCTTTCTTGGCGAGCAGGGCACCGACGATCAGCGAGGAATCGGTGCTCTGAATCGAGGCCGAGAGCCCCATCTTGTTGGCGATCGCCTGCGCGATGTCGATATCGAACCCCACCGCTTGCTGGTTCGCGGGATTGATCGATTCCTGCGGTGGATAGGTGGTGTCGGAGAGAAACGTGATGGTGCCGGGCTTCACCAGGTTGGACGGTGGCGTGATCGGCGTCGGCGAGGCACTGGCGACCGCGAGGCCCGAGATCGATGGGGTCGGATGAACGAGCCCGGACCCGGTGGGCGCGCAGGCAGCAAGCACGACCGCCAGCATGATTCCAGGTGCCGGGCGGCCCGTGATGGCGCCCTTTAGTCCCCTGGCCCCTCGCCCGAGCCGGGTTATTGTGCCAACCAAAATGCCGCACAATTCTACGACCGCACCCGGGTGGCGAACGGTTGGCCTTAGCGTCCACTCAGGCGCGGCCGGATCGGGCCGTAACATGGGCTAGCCTTGTCCATCGCGCTCAATGGCCGATCCCTGACGCCCCGGGACGTGGTCGCGGTGTCCCGTCACCGGGAGCGGGTCGCTCTCGCCGATGAGGCGCAGGCAAACCTGCGGCGGGCCCGCGACCTTGTCGACCGCCTGGTCCGCGAGGACCGCGTCGTCTACGGGCTCACGACGGGGGTCGGGGCCCTGAAGAATGTTCGAATCCCGCCCGCCGACACCCGCCAGCTCCAGCGCAACCTGCTGATGAGCCACGCGGTCGGCGTCGGGCCGCCGCTGCCGGAAGAGCTGGTCCGCGCCGGGATGCTGGTTCGCGTCAACCAGTTCTGCCAGGGAAGCTCGGGCGTAAGTCCCGAGGTCGTCGAGCGATTGGTCGATCTCCTCAATCACGACATCTGTCCCTGGGTGCCGGAGAAAGGTTCGCTGGGCGCCAGTGGTGACCTCGCTCCCTCGGCCCACCTGGGGTTGGTGTTGATCGGTGAAGGCGACGTACTGGAGAACGGTGAGCGCCGGTCCGGAGGCGACGCGCTGCGCGCAGCCTCCCTGCAGCCGGTGGCGTTGCAGGCGAAGGACGCCCTGAGCGTCCTCAACGGCACGCATTTCATGGCCGGCGCCGCCGCGCTGGTGCTGCATGACGCCCAGCAGTTGCTGCTGACCGCGGACGTGGTCGCCGCACTCAGCGTCGAGGCGCTCCGGGGTTCGCGCACCGCGTTCGATCCGCGCATCCACGCGCTCAGGCCGCATCCCGGACAGGTCGCTTCGGCGGCGCGGATCTTCGCGCTCACCGAGGGCAGTGGCATCGCCGAATCGCACGTCCTGTGCGACCGGGTGCAGGACGCCTATTCGCTGCGCTGCGCGGCGCAGGTGCACGGGGCGGCGGCCGCGGGCATCGACTACCTCGATCGCGTGCTCGCCATCGAGCTCAACGCCGGGACCGACAACCCGCTGGTGTTTGCGGCGGAGGAGGCCGTGCTCTCCGGTGGCAACTTCCATGGCGAGCCGCTCGCGCTTGCGCTCGACTCCGCAACCATGAGCATCAGCGAGCTCGGCAGTATTTCCGAGCGTCGGCTTTTTCGTATGCTGACCAGCTTCCTCTCCGAGCTTCCCCCGTTCCTCACTCGCCACTCAGGACTCGACTCCGGATACATGCTGCTGCAATACACCGCAGCCGCCCTGGTCACCGACAACCAGTTGCTGTCGACGCCCGCCAGCGTCCATTCCCTGCCCACCTCGGCCGACCAGGAAGACCACAACAGCATGGGCTGGCACAGCGCCCTGCGGGCCCGCGAGGTTGCCCTCAACGTGCAATCGATCCTGGCCATGGAGGCGCTCGGCGCGGCTCAGGGCATCGATCTCCTGGCTCCGCTCAAGCCGGGGCGCCTCACCGCCGAAGCGCACGCCGCCATCCGGGAGAAGGTGCCCGTACTCGACCACGATCGCGTGCTGCAGGCTGATATCCAAGCCGCAACCGAGTTAGTGCGCAGCGGCCGGTTGGCTAGCATCGCCGCATGACGCTCTCTACCCCGGTTCGAGCCGCACGCGGGACACAGCTGAGCACGCTTGGCTGGCAGCAAGAAGCCGCCCTGCGCATGCTCTCCAACAACCTCGACCCCGAGGTCGCGGAGCGCCCCCAGGACCTCGTGGTGTACGGCGGCACCGGGAAGGCAGCGCGCGATTGGCCGGCGTTTCACGCCATCGTCGCCGCCCTGCAGCGCCTGAGGGACGACGAGACGCTGCTGGTCCAGTCGGGCAAGCCGGTGGGGATCTTCCAAACGCATCCATACGCCCCCCGGGTGTTGATCGCCAACAGCCTGCTGGTACCCCGCTGGGCGACCTGGGAAAAATTCCGGGAGCTGGAGCGGCTCGGCCTGACCATGTACGGGCAGATGACCGCAGGCAGCTGGATCTATATCGGCACCCAGGGGATTCTGCAGGGAACCTATGAGACCTTCGGTGCGGTCGGCGCCAAGCGATTCGGGGGCTCGCTGCGCGGAAGGCTGGTGCTGACCAGCGGGCTCGGGGGCATGGGCGGCGCGCAGCCGCTCGCGGTCACCATGAACGACGGGGTGGCGCTCGTCGTCGAGGTGGATCCGCACCGGATCGAGCGGCGCCTGCAAACGCGCTACCTCGATAAAGCGACCCGCAGCCTCGACGAAGCGGTGGCCTGGGCGACCGAGGCGAAGCGCACGCAAACGCCGGTCTCCATCGGCGTGCTGGGCAACGCGGCTGAGGTCTATCCGGAACTGTTGCGGCGCGGCTTTGAGCCTGACGTCGTCACCGACCAGACCTCCGCCCACGATCCGCTGAACGGCTACATTCCGGCGCCGCTGAGCGTGGACGACGCCGCCGACCTGCGTCGGCGAGATCCGATCGAATACGTGGAGATGGTCAAGGACTCCGTGCGGGAGCACCTGATCGCCATGCTCGGATTCCAAAGCCAGGGAGCCGAGGTCTTCGATTACGGCAACAACCTGCGAGGCGAGGCGGTCGAGGCCGGGGTGAGTGAGGCATTCAAGATCCCCGGGTTCGTGCCCGCCTACATCCGGCCGCTCTTTTGCGAAGGCAAAGGGCCATTCCGCTGGGTTGCCCTGAGCGGTGAGGCGAAGGACATCTACCGGACCGATCGGGCGGTGATGGAGGCGCTCCCCGACAACGAGCATTTGCATCGATGGCTGCGCATGGCTCGTGACCGAGTCCAGTTCCAGGGCCTCCCGGCGAGGATTTGCTGGCTCGGCTACGGGGAGCGCGCCAAGATCGGGCTGGAGTTCAACGAGCTGGTCAAGCGCGGCGAGCTCGCGGCGCCGATCGTGATCGGCCGGGATCATCTCGACGCCGGCTCGGTGGCATCGCCGTATCGGGAAACGGAGGCGATGCGTGATGGCAGCGACGCGATCGCCGACTGGCCGATTCTCAACGCGCTGATCAATACCGCCGCCGGCGCCAGCTGGGTCTCGGTGCATCACGGCGGTGGCGTCGGCATAGGCAACTCAATCCACGCGGGCATGGTCGTGGTCGCCGACGGCACGGACGCGATGGCCGAGCGGATCGAGCGCGTGCTGACCACGGATCCGGGCATGGGCGTCATCCGGCACGCCGACGCCGGCTACGAGAGCGCGATCGATTTCGCCCGCGAGCATCGCATCGACCGAGCAATGTGATCGACGCCGACTTCGCGCTGCGCCGTGCCGGCCAGCTGGCCACCATGGTGCCCAGCAACGGCGACCCATTGGGCCGCATTGGGGATGCAGCACTGGCGTCCAACCGCGGGCGCGTGGTCTGGTTGGGCCGCGATGCCGAGCTCGAGCAGCACGTCCGGCTTGACGGTGACCAGCTGGACGCGGCGGGCGCCTGCGTGATTCCCGGCCTCGTCGATGCGCATACCCATCCGGTCTTTGCGGGCTCTCGCGCCGACGAGTTCGCGGAACGCCAGACCGGCGGGTCCTATCAGGCCCAACAGTCGGGAGAGCGGGGCATCATGCGAACCGTTCGGTCGACCCGTGCGGCGGACCAGGCACGCCTGCTTGCGCTCGCTGAAGATCGCGCCGATCGCTTTCTCGCCAATGGCACGACGACGATCGAGGCCAAGACCGGCTACGGTCTCGACTTTGCCGAGGAATCGAAAGCGCTCGCCGTGCTTCGCGCGCTGAGCGGCCGCCGGCCGCTGCGGATTGTGCCCACGTTTCTCGGAGCCCACATGGTCCCGGCCGGCAGCGAGCGTGTGCACTACCTGCGACTGCTCACCGAGGAGATGCTGCCCGCGTTTCGCGACCTCGCCGTCTTCTGCGATGCCTGGTGCGATGAGCCGGCCTTCACCGCCGGCGAGACGCGCGCCATTCTCCGTCGAGCTCGGGAGCTCGGGTACAAGCTGCGGATTCACGCGGCGCAACTCGCCCCGGGGGCCGGGCCTGACATCGCGGCGGAACTGCAGGCGGCCAGCGCCGACCATCTGGAGTACGCCTCGGCCGAGCAGGTTCGGGCGCTTGCCAAGGCGGGGACGGTCGCCGTCCTCTGTCCCTCCGCGAACTTCACGACGCACGGGGGACGCCCGCCGATCGACGCCATGCGTGAGGCCGGGCTTCGCATCGCCATTGCCTCGGATCTCAACCCGGGGACGAGCAATTCCGAGAGCCTGCCGCATGCCATGTCGCTGGCCTGCGTCGCGTGGGGAATGACGCCAATCGAAGTGCTTCGCGGTGCCACGGTGGAGGCGGCCGCCTCGCTCTGTCTGGAGGGACTGGCGGGCTGCCTGCAGGTCGGCAGTTTCGCGGATCTTGCGGTGGTCGATGTCGAGTCGCCGGAAGCGATTCCTTACTATGTCGGCGTCAATCGGGTCATGCGGACGCTGGTGGGAGGCGTGAGCTGGCAGCCCTGGTAGAGTGCGTGCCCAATTTCTCGGAGGGCCGCCGCATCGAGGTCATCACCGCGATCGCTGATGCGATCCGCGACGCCGGGGCCCGCGTGATCGACGTTCAGGCCGACGCCTCGCACAACCGGATGGTGGTTACCTTCGTCAGTGAGCCGGCGCTGGCAGTCGATGCCGCCCTCGCGGGAGCCGCCGTGGCAACCGAGCGCATCGATCTTCGGCAGCACCGCGGCGAGCATCCCCGGATGGGCGCGACTGACGTCGTGCCCTTCGTGCCGTTCGCCGATCTGCCCATGTCGGTCTGCATCGACCTGGCACGGAGCTTCGGCGAGCGGCTGTGGAAGGAGTTGCGAGTGCCGGTGTACTTCTACGGCGAAGCCGCGACCCGGCCGGAGCGCCGTGAGCTCGAGAAGGTCCGCCGGGGCGGTTTCGAGGAGCTGACGTCGCACGTCGGCGACGCCGATCGCACCCCGGACGAGGGCGGCGCGGAAGTGCATCCCAGCGCCGGCGCCACCGCCGTTGGCGCCCGCATCCCGTTGATCGCCTACAACGTGAATCTGCGGACCACGGACCTCCAAGTCGCCAAGGAGATCGCGAAGACGATCCGGGCCTCCGCGGGAGGCCTCCCCAACGTCAAGGCGCTCGGCTTCGCGCTCGCCGACCGCGGCCTGGTCCAGGTTTCCATGAATCTCACCGACTACCGGGTAACGAACATGTGGAAGGTTTTCAATGTGATCCGTGAAGAGGCCGCGCGGCGTGGCGTCGAGGTCGACGCCTCAGAGATTGTCGGCACCGTCCCGCTTGCGGCGGCTGTGGGCGTCATCAAGGATGCGCTGATCGAACCGGCGTTTCGCATGGACCAGATCCTGGAAAAACGCGTCTGGGCGGCCGAATGACGGCCGTCAAGGACCAGACCGTCGCTGAGTACCTGCAGGGCCTTCGCTCGACGGCGGCGGTTCCCGGCGGTGGCAGCGCGGCCGCGTTGGCGGCGGCGATGGGCGTTGGGCTGGTCAGCATGGTGGCCAAGCTGAGCGCGAGGAAAGCGAAAGACGACCATGACCGGGCGCTGCTCACTGAGCTCGTTCCCAGGCTGGACGAGCTCTCCGTCCGGCTGATCGATCTGAGCCAGCAAGACATCGATGCCTACCGCGCCGTGATCGACGCTCGCAAGTCCGCTGCTGGCGTGACCGAGATGGAGCGCGCCTACGAGCAGGCCGCGGAGGTGCCGCTGTCGACTGCGATCGCGGCCGGCGAAGCGATCGACCTCGCCTTGCAAGTCAGCGAACGAGCCTGGGACATGACGGCATCCGACCTGGCTGTCGGCAACGATCTGCTCCAGGCCGGCAAGGCGGGCGCCCTGGGAAACGTTGCCATCAATCTGCCCGAGCTCAAAGGCGAAACGGCGGCGCGCATCGAGCGGCGCTACCAGCAGCTCCTCGGAGCCCGTCGATAGACTCAGGTCTGATGGCGGCGAAATTCCCATCGTTCGAGAGCCGGACCGTCAGCGTCGACGGCGTCAACATCCATTACTTCTGTGGCGGGAGTGGATCACCGCTGGTGCTCGTGCACGGCCTGGGTAGCTCCGCGGCGGTCGAGTTCTACTTCAACCTCGAGCCGATGGCGGCCAACCATCGAGTGCTGGCGATCGACCTCCCGGGTTTCGGCCGCTCAGACAAGCCGGCTCTCGAGTACACGATCGCGCTCTTCGTCAATGCGGTTCGCCACGTGATGCGGTCGGAGTCGCTCGAGCGGGCTGCGGTGATGGGGGTCTCCATGGGGGGGCGCGTCGCGCTCGGCCTCGCGCTCGACTCACCGGAGATGGTGGACCGGCTGATTCTGGTCGATGCGCTCGGCGTCGGCCCGCCCAGGCGCGTGCTGGCCTATCGCCTGCTGCTCACCCGTGGGCTGGGCGAGCTGACCTTGAGCAGCACGGCGCGCGCCCTCCGCCGGATGAAGCCGGCCACCATCCGCCGCTTCTGGGGTTGGTACCTGCG
>DATASI010000044.1:0-1948 GCA_036269255.1 Candidatus Dormiibacterota bacterium | reverse complement strand
GGTGTCCCTGGGGCGGTTGGCGCGGGCAACGCCAGGAACGGTATATGACCAGGCCCTCCAGCAGGTCGTCACCGGCCTCGCGCCCGACGCAGGTCTGGGCCTCTGGAAGGGTAGCGACGAACCATTCCACAGCGGCTATAGCGCCTCCAGCCTCGCCTACGCATATCAGACCACCCACAGCCTGGATCCTCAACATCTGACGGTCATCATCGAGGCGCCGCAGGGAACAGCCGCACAACTGGCGCCCTACAGCGCCATCACCGACGTGCACGGAGTCGACGTCTACCCGATCATCTTCAAGCATCCACGCCCCTCACTGGTTGCGGTCGGGAACCGGACAGCGCTGATGGCCTCGATCACTCCCCGCCACGTCGTTTCCACCACGCTAGCGATCTGTAACAGCAAGAGCTGGGATCACCGGGGCACAGGTGGATTCGTCCTGCCTACGACCCGCCAGATGCGGTTCATGGCCTACGACGCGATCATGCACGGCGCACGCGCATTGTTCTTCTTCGGCGGGGACAATCCGCACTGCTTCACCCCGGCCGACCGGCCGCTCGGGTGGAACTGGAGCTACTGGCAGCAACTCGCGCCACTGATCCGACAGCTCGCTCCCACCAGCCCACTCTACCCGGCCCTGCTCGCACCCGGCACCGGCATCGGGCTGGACAGCAACCAGGCCACGATCAAGGTGATCAGCCGTACGACCACCAAAGGCCAGGTGTGGATCCTCGCCGAGAACAGATCGTCGCATTTTCACCGGGCCGTCATATCCGGACTTCCCCGGTGGCCGACGACGGCCACCCTCTACCCCTCGGGACGAACCCAGGTCGTGGTTGACCGATCCATCAAGACAACCTTCAAGCCCTGGGCTATTCACGTCTACATGGTGTTCGGTTAAGGCCAAGCTGGTGGGTGGCCGGGCAGGCCCGCGAGGAAGCGATGCAGCGTGTGCTGGTTGGGGAATTGCTCCCCGAGCCGTCTTCGCCAATCTCTTCGGTAGGTCTTCGTCCAAGCGCCCAGTGAACGTCAGGAGAATCGGAAAGCTGAACCGAGCAGTGGGTTGCCGTGTAGGCGATCTTCTGGATCGCGGCGACGGGTAGGCGGGGCGTCATCATCTGGTCCCGGAGCCCGCCTCGCCCGGTTCACAAGACAGTGGTCGACACTGCCACCCGGTTCTCTCACGCAAAGCGAGGTTGGTCCTGCCGGGTTCACAGAATCTGCAACCACGGCTGCTACCACGCCGCGCATCGGCGTCCGCCGTCAGCCCGTGAAAACGCCGAAAGCCGCTCAACCAAGCGGCTTCCGGGGCATGCGCTGGAGAGGACTTGAACCTCCACGACCCATTCAGGTCACAAGGCCCTCAACCTTGCGCGTCTACCAATTCCGCCACCAGCGCGAGGGCCGACTGAGTCTACAGCAGGAATCCGAGCACGATCCCGTTCGCCGCAAACAGGATCGCCACCAGGACGGTGAGGCGGTTCAGGTTCCGCTCCATCACAGCGGTGCCTCCGAAGCTGCTCTGGCCGGGGTTGAACATGCCCGACAGCCCAGCGTCCTTGCCGGAGTGCATCAGCACCAGCACGATCAGCAGCGCTGCCAGGATCATCTGCGTGAACGAGAACAGAAACGCCATGGATCTCAGTCTACCAACACGGTTCCGGGCGCCCCGCCGCCCAGCTCGCCCACGACGGGCCACCCCAGCCGCTCCGCGTCGGCCGGCGAAACCGCGGCCAGCAGCCCGCCCGATGTCTGCGCGTCACAGGCGATCAGCCGCTCCACCTCGTCCAGGTGCTCGCCGAACGTGGCGTAGGCGTCCGCGGCCCCCAGGTTGGCGCGTGTGCCGCCCGGAACCACGCCGCTCTCGGCCAGCTCGCGCACGCCGGGTAGCAGCGGCACCGCCTCCATCCGCAGCCGTGCCTGCGTGCCCGACCCGGCCGCCAGCTCG
>DATASI010000043.1:0-5227 GCA_036269255.1 Candidatus Dormiibacterota bacterium | reverse complement strand
TGACAAGGCCAAGAGAGTCGATCTTGAGCGGATGAGAAGGGCGTACGACGCCACGCGCGCAAACACTCAAAAGACTCCTGTCCTGACCCAGCGGGCCGTCGCCCATATCGACAAGGACATGCACATGATCGGCCGGGTCGGCCGGTTCCAGATCGAGTCCGACGAGCCCCCGGAGCGCGGTGGCGACGACCTTGCGCCGGCGCCTTTGCAGTACCTCCTGGCCGGCGCCGCTTTTTGACTGCTCACCCAACTGGCGAAGTTTTCGCCCCTGTACGAGGTCCCGATCGAAGATGCGGACGTCGACGTCCGCGCCACCTTCAGCGTGGCGGACAAATACGATCTGGGCGGTCCGCCGGGCGCCTTCCAACAGGTGACGTTCGACCTCCACGTGGTCAGCTCAGCTTCCGAATCACAGGTTGCCAAGCTCGTCGCTCATGCCGAGCGAGCGTGCCACGCCGCCCAGACGTTTCGGGCCCCTGTCCCGGTCGAGCTGAGAGCGACCCTGAACGGCGCGCCGATGGCGCAGGGCTAGCTCCGAGGCGGTCTTGAGGCTCCCGGCCGCGGCTCGGTTTTCCGCCGGCCTGTGCTAGCATCCGAGGCCGATGTTGCGCACTACCATCGTAGTGAAGCAGACACCAATCTCGGAAGCGGCATGAATACAGATGAATGAATCCGCCACCTCCATCGCGGAGCGGCTGACCCAGCTCGGCTTCTCCCGATACGAAGCTCGCACCTATGTCGGCCTGCTCATGTCAGAAGGCGCGACAGGCTATAGCGTGGCCAACGACACCGGGGTGCCGCAGCCCAAGGTCTATGAGACCCTGCGCCGCCTGGTCCAGCGCGGGGCGGCAATTCTGACCGGCGAGCGACCCGCCCGATACGCGGCGGTGCCCCCGCAGGTCCTGCTCAGCGCGCTGGAGAAGGAATTCGCCGAAAAGGTGGAGTCGGCGCGCAAGAGCCTCGAGACCCTGCCGGACCGTCCGGTCCGCGACGGCACCGTCGCGCTCTCGCGATTGGACACTTTCGACGCTGCCATCGACAGGGCGAACGATGCCCTCTCGCACGCACGCAGCCGCGTCTACCTCAGCGGTCGCACCGATGAGCTCAAGGGGCTCACGGGCGCTGTGGACGAGGCGGCCGGACGCGGCGTCCAGTTCGTCATCGTCCATTTCGGTCGCCTGCCGTTCCCGCCGCCACGTGGGCAGGTCATGAGGCACGCAAGCACAGAGGGCACGCTCTACGCGTCTCGCAAGGCGCGCCACCTCGCGCTGGTTGTGGACTCCAGGTGGGCCATGTGGGCGCTGGCTCGCGACGGACGCGATTGGGAGGTGATGTTCGGAGATTTCCCCTTGGCCGCGAGCCTGGTGAAGTCCTACATCCGCCACGACCTCTTCGTGCAGCGCATGTACGCGGACCTGCCGAGCGAGCTCGAGAGCCTGTACGGGCCGGGATTGCTGGAGCTGACCAACCTGTCCGAAGGCAAGCCCGCCGGCGACGCAGACCTCGGGCCGATGGCAGCGTCCGAGTCCTGATTCACAGCAATAACGACGTCCATATGCGCAAGATCGACCTGCACTGCTATCCCGGAACACAGCCCTGGATCGATTCGTACGGGCCGTTCGCTGAGGCGCTCGGCGCGTACTGGAAGCGTGAATGGGTGGCCAAAACCGAAGACCAGGTAATCCAGGAGTTCGAGGACGCCGGCGTTGAGGCGGTGCTGGTCGGATTCGACATCGAGTCGGTCACAGGCGCCCCTCCTTGTAGCAACGATTACGTGGCCGGGCTTCGCGATCGGCACCCGGGCACGATCCTTCAGGGTTGGGCCGCCGTCGACCCGTTGAAAGGCTCAGCCGCGCTCGAAGAGGCAAGGCACGCGATCGAAGACCTGCATCTGCTTGGCTTTCACTTCCACCCGATCATGGGCCGTTACGCCGTCGACGATGAGCGCCTGCGCCCGCTGTTCGAGCTCATCGACGCGTTGAAGGTTCCCGTGATGATCGACGTCGGCACCACCGGCATGGGCGCGGGCCTGCGTGGGGGATTGGGCTCGAGGCTGCGGCATGCGCATCCCCTGGCGCTGGACGACCTCGCCGCCAACTTTCCGAACTTGACGATCATCGCTGCGCACCCGGGATGGCCATGGATCGAGGAGATGACGGCCGTCGCCCTGCACAAGGGCAACGTCTACTGGGAGCTCTCTGGTTGGGCTCCGAAGTACTTTCCCGACAGCTTGAAGAAGGACGTCAGGGGTCGGCTTCGGGACAAGGTGATGTTCGGCAGCGACTATCCGAGCCTGCCTTATGAGCGCGTGTTCCGCGAGTGGAACGAGCTCGCCTACGCGGATGACGTCATGGAGGATGTCTTTCACGGGAACGCGGAGCGAGTACTGGGATTGATTCGAACGCCGTCTCCTGAACCGCACCGCTCGATTCAATGAACATGGGTTCAAACAATCGCGCCGCCCTCGTGACCGGCGCCTCGCGTGGCATCGGCCGCAGCGCTGCCCTCGAGCTGGCGAGGCATGGGTACGACGTCGCCGTGAACTACAGCCGCAGCCGCGATGCCGCCCAGGCGGTGGCGGAAGAGGTTGCTGCGCTTGGGGTCAGATCAATGGTGGTGCAGGCCGACGTCGCGGATGAAGCGCAGGTGGTGGCGATGGTGAGTCGCATCAAGGGCGACCTCGGACGGCTGGACGCTCTGGTGAACAACGCCGGGACCACGGTGCCGACGCCGCCCACAGATATCGACGGCCTCGACATGGCTGATTGGGACCGGGTGTTCGCGGTGAACGTGCGCGGCATGTTCCAGGTCACGCGCGCCTGCGTGCCAATGCTCAACGAGTCGGGCTCGGGCGCGGTCGTGAACCTCTGCAGCATCGCCGGACTCCGGCCGGGCCCGCAGCCGTTCCCGTATGCCGCCAGCAAGGCGGCGGTTGGGAATCTGACTCGAACCCTGGCAGGGGCTCTCGGTCCGAAGATCCGGGTCAACGCCGTGGCTCCCGGGTGGATGTCGGGCGAGTGGATGGAGGAGGCGCTCGGCGACAACTACGAGCGCTTGATGGCGCGGCGTGCGAGCCTGACACCGCTCAAGCGCTGCGTGACCCCGGACGAGGTTGCCATCACCATTGTGAGCCTGATCGCAAGCAACCCGATGGTGAACGGCGAGATCGTGGTCATCGACGGCGGATTTTCGGCCACCACCTGATGGGTCTTGACGGGGTCGTTCCGTACCCTCCGGAGTTTGCCGAACGCTACAGGCGGTTGGGTTACTGGCGGGATGAGACGCTGGACGGCGTCTTCGGCGAGCTGTTCGCGAGGCATCACGACAGGGTCGCGATTCAAAGCGGTGAGCAGACCATCACCTACGGGGAGCTTGGACAGAGGTCGGCCTCGCTGGCCGGCTTCCTCCATGGGCGCGGCCTGCGCCGGCTCGATCGCGTGGTCGTGCACCTGCCCAACGGACCAGAGTTCCTGATCCTCTACTTCGCGCTGCAGAAGATCGGGGTCGTCCCGATCCTTGCTCTTGCGCCGCATCGCCGGCTCGAGATCGACTATTTCGTCAAGCTGGCCGGCGCTGTCGCGTACTTCGGCAGCGACCCGGTGCTGGCCGAAGAAGTTCGGAACGCCAATGCGGTGCTGCGCGACACTTTCATGCTCGACGACCTGAAGGGCATCACCCCCACCACTCCCCCACCTCCGACCAACATCGATCCGAACGACCCGTGCGTGCTGCTCCTGTCGGGCGGGACGACTGGCATCCCAAAGCTCATTCCCCGAACCCACAACGACTACCTGTACAACTCGCGAGCCGCGGCAGCCGTCCAGGCCATCAACGCCGAGAGCCGGCAGCTCTGCGTGCTGCCACTTGCGCACAACATGCCGCTGGCTTGTCCTGGCGTCCAGGGCTTCCTGATGGCGGGCGCTCGGGTCGTCATCGGGACGAGCACCAAAGCGCCTGACGTGTTCCAGCTCATCGAGAGACACCGGATAACTCACGTTGGCGGAGTGCCCGCCCTGTACATCCGCTGGTTGGCCGATCCCGCCTCAGGCCGTCACGACCTCACCTCGGTCGAGCTGCTGCAGTCCGGTGGCCAGCGGCTGCAGCCCGAGGTTCGGCGGCAGATGGCCGATGCCTTCCCCAACGCTTTCGTGCAAGAGAATTTTGGGATGAGCGAAGGCACGCTGTTCTTTGTGCGACGGGATGACCCTGAGGACGTGCGGCTGGAGACCGTCGGCCGGCCGGTCAGCCCCGACGATGAGGTGCGGCTCACCGACGAGGAGGGCCGCGAGGTCGCCGCCGGCGAGGTGGGCGAGCTGACGGTGCGCGGTCCCTACACGTTACGCGGCTACTACCGGGTGCCCGAATACAACGCGCGGCAGTTCACAGCCGACGGCTTCTACCGCTCGGGCGACCTGATGCGACGCCACCCCTCAGGCTCGTACCTCGTCGAGGGACGGATCAAGGACCTCGTCAACCGCGGCGGCGAGAAAATCAGCGCCGAAGAGGTCGAGAGCGTGATCCTCACGCACCCCTCGGTTCGCAACGTTGCGTGCGTCCCCTACCCAGATCCCGTGCTGGGCGAGCGAATGTGCGCGTGCATCATCCTGCGGCCGGGCCAGCGGCTCACGCTGGAAGCCCTCACCAGTTTCCTCCTGGATGCCGGCATGGCCAAGTTCAAGCTGCCCGAACGCCTGGAGCTCATGGATGAGTTTCCGCTGTCCACGTTCGGAAAGGTTTCGAAGAAGGCCCTGAGCGCTGGGCTTCGTGAATCAAAGTCCACAGCTTCATCGGCGTGACAGGTACGGAGTCGACCGCCGTAAGTCCTGCTCACTACCTTCGCAGGTATCATCGAGCCGGGATGGTCATCGACGCCTATTCGCATGTCTTTCCGCTGCCATTGATCGAAGCCCTGGCTGAGGTCAAGCCGAGCCAGGAGCTCGCCGCGCTCCGCGCACAGAGCCCACACAACTTCGAGCACGCTGCCCGCCTCGCCTACATGGACGAGCATGGCTTCGATGTGCAGGTGCTCATCCTGGCCAGGCCACCGGTATGGCTGGGCATTGAGCGCTCCGACATCCACCGGCTGTCGCGCGTGGCTAACGATTCAATCGCGGAATTCGCGGCGGCGCGGCCGGATCGATTCATCGGTGTCGGCGTGTTGCCGGTCGTCGACGCGGTGATGATGGAGGAGTTCGAGCGAATGCGCTCCGAGCTCGGCCTGAGGGGG
>DATASI010000042.1:0-27045 GCA_036269255.1 Candidatus Dormiibacterota bacterium | reverse complement strand
AAGCCGCCTCCCAGGCGATGCCGGCCGGCCTCCTATCGGCCTCCCGACTTTCAGGCTTGCCATCGGGCTTCGACCATGTAACGCGCCAGAAGCGAAAGAGTATTGGGACTAGCGACTGCGGTCGAGCACCTGGCGCAGGTCGCGCTCCAGGATGCCGCGGCCAACGACTGGCAGGGCCAGTGCGATGAGTCGACCCCGTAGCGTTCGTGGCGTGCGAACGACGGTGACCTTGACTCGGGTTCCGCCACCGGCCAGCGGCTCGAGCCGATACTCCCATCGACTCCCGGGCACCCAGCTGTCCGATTCCGTCGACTGGACCGTGACCCGGCCGGCGCCCTCGTCCCAGTCGTAGCGGTTGCGTTCCCAGGCCAGGATGTTGCCCTCCGTCACATCGGCCCATCCCGGGCCCTGCTCGTGGACACGGAAGTGGGAGCGATCGATGTTTCGGTATAGGTCGGGCCGCCGGTCGGTGAAATCGGTCAGGGCCGCCAGGACGCGGCCGGACGGCAGGTCGGTTGTCAGCTCGAAGCGGACGGTCGCCAAGGCCAACAGCGTACCCATTGACGACGACCGGTTGTGGTGCTAGCGTTCGCCGCAGGCCGATATATCACGGATGTACGGCCGATATACCGGGAGGGGAAGCTTGGCGAGCGAACTGACGACCGCTCGTCCGTTGCGACGGCAGGCGCAACAGACGCCGCTGCAGACCGTCGTGCTCGAGAGCGCCTCGGCACGCTCGCAAGGCGAGCGAGCCTACCTCTTGATCCGGGACCAGATCATCACGCTCAGGCTGGCGCCGGGTTCGGTGATCGAGGAAGCCCGGCTGCGCGAGGCGCTCGGCCTGGGCCGCACGCCGATCCGCGAAGCGCTGCAGCGGCTGGCTCACGAGAACCTTGTCACGTTCATCCCCCATCGGGGGACGTTCGTCTGCGACATCAACCTGACCGATCTCCATCGCCTGACGGAGGTGCGCGCCGAGCTCGAAGGCTACGCGGCCCGGCTGGCGGCTGAGCGAGCCAGCACAACGGACCGGGGCCTCATGCAATCCATGATGGCCGAGCTGGAGACGATCGATGAGTCGGACGTCCACAACCTCATCCGTCTCGACCAGCGCATCCACCGGCAGGTCTATCAGGCCACCCGCAACACGTTCCTGCAGGCGATGCTCGAGGAGAGCTTCAATCTCAGTCTGCGCATCTGGTTCCTGGGATTGGACCGGGGCGTGCGGATCAAAGAGGCGGTAGAAGAGCATCGCCAGCTGCTAGCAGCGCTCGTCTCGCGCGACGGCGACCGGGCAGCCGCCGTGATGCGGCAGCACGTCATGGGCTTCGAACAGGCCATCCGGAAGGTTTTGTAGGAGGAACAGGTGAGAGTTTTTTACGCGACCGACCTACACGGCTCTGAGGTCTGCTGGCGCAAATTCCTGAACGCAGCGAAGTTCTATGACGCCGATGTCCTGATCTGCGGCGGCGACATGACCGGCAAGGCCATGATTCCGGTGGTCGAGGATGGCGACAGTTTCGAGCTCACGCTGTCCGGCGTCTCTCAGCGAGTCAGCCGCGATGAGGTCGCCGAAGTAGAAGCTCAGGTCCAGCGCAAGGGCTATTACCCGGTGCGCATGACGTCATCGGAAGTTGCCGAGCTGGAAAAGGATCCACAGAAAGTGCAGACGCTCTTCACCGAGCAGATGTGCAAGACGGTGGAGCGATGGATGCAGATGGCGGCAGAAAAACTCAAGGACAGCAAGGTTCGCGTTTTCGTCGCCCCAGGCAACGATGACGAGATCGAGATCGACGAGGTGATCGCCAGTGCGAAGCGCGTCGAGCTCGCCGAGGGCAGGTGCATCGACATCGGCGGCTACGAGATGATCTCCTCCGGGTGGGCGAACCCCACGCCGTGGCACACCTACCGGGAGGCGCCAGAGGATGAGCTCGCCAGGCGGATGGAGCCCATGCTTCGCGACATCAAAGAGATGAGCCGCGCCATCTTCAACTTCCATCCACCGCCATATGGCACCGCCCTCGACGAGGCGCCGGCACTGGACGAAAACCTGAAACCGTTGCACGGCGGGCGGGCGCTACGGCACGTGGGCTCGAAGGCTGTTCGCGAAGCGATCGACAAGCATCAACCGATGCTCTCGCTGCATGGCCACATCCACGAAGGCAAAGGCATTACGCGCATGGGCAAGACGCTTGCGATCAATCCGGGCAGCGCCTATGAAGAGGGCGTCCTTCTCGCATCGATTATCCAGCTCGATCCCAAGAAGGGAATCAAGAACTACCAGCTGGTCAACGGCTAGGAGGTGAAGTAGCAGAGCTAAGAACCCGCCCCTCGATGAGCGGTGCGACGCGCGACAAAACTGATACGGAGGTAAACATGGCGACAACAACAGCAGCTCCGCCGCGGCAGACGCTGTTTCTGCGCAACGCCACCGGGCTCGTCAAAGCCTGGTCGACGTTCGATGCCTTCCTGTATTCATTCTGGTCGGTGAACCTCGTGACGCTCGGGCTCTACGGGATGTCCTTCCTTTACGTCATTCCGGACGGGCAGGTGCTCGGCGCGGTCATCCTCACGGGCGTACTCACCACCTTCCTGGTGCTGACTTACGCGATGCTCGTCAGCGCCATGCCACGGGCCGGCGGCGATTATGCCTGGCAGAGCCGCATCCTCGGCGGTGGCCTGGGGTTTGTGCTCTCGATCACCGGCTGGTGGTTCACGCTCTGGCTCTGGACACCGATTTACGCCAACATCCTCGTCGTCCAGTTCTTTACGCCACTCGCCTACACGCTCGGATGGACGGGCCTGGCGTCGTTTTTCTCCAGTTCATGGGGCGTGTTCACCAGCTGCCTGGTGGTGCTCGCCTTCGTCAGCCTGGTTATCACCGCCGGCATGGAGACCTACGCCCGGATCCAGAAGTGGTGCTTCTGGCTGGGGATGGCCGGCCTCGTAGCAATCGTCGGGCTCCTGTTGTTCGGCAGTCACGCGGATTTCGTCAGCGCCTTCAACCGCGAGGCGGCCTCGCTCTTCGGCGCCAGCGGCGATGCCTACCAGAACACTCTCAAGGCGGCCGCGAAAGGTGGAACATCGGGCGTCGCCTTTGGCAATTTCGGCATCGGGTCCACCTTCCTGCTGCTTCCCTTCCTCGCCTTTTACCTGCTCTGGCCGGTCTGGGGCGCAACCCTGTACGGCGAGGTGCGAGGCGCCAAGGAGTATCGCAAGGTCTTCAACGCGATGTTCTGGGGCCTGTGGGTCACCGTCGCGCTGGTCGCCGTCATCCTGCTCTTGATCGTCAAGACCATCGGATGGGACTTCTACTCCGCGGCCAATGCGGCCTACTGGAACAGCATCTTCGTCGCCGGATCGGCGGCGCCCCCAGTCTCCATCTGGCCCTACCCGGTGATGTTCGCCGGCTGGCTGGTCAACAACCACCTCTTGCAGGCGTTGCTGATCGCCGTCATGGGCCTCTGGTTCTTCGGCTGGGCAGGCACCCTCTTCCTCTCCTCGACACGCGTGATCTTCGCGGCCGCTTTCGACCGCGTGCTGCCGGAGTGGGCTGCCAACATCTCGGCGAAGCGCCGGGTGCCCTACGGCTCGCTGATCCTGATGATCGTGCCGTCTCTCATTGTCAGCGCGCTCTGGGCATTCAGGCCCAGCTTCCAGGGCATCTTCCTCTGGGCCACCGGCGTGATCGCGATCACCTTCCTGGGAACGTGTATCGCGGCCGCCATTCTGCCCTGGCGCCGACCCGACATCTTCAAGCAGTCACCGATTGCGCAGATCAAGATCGCCGGCATTCCGGCCATCACGATCACCGGCGTGATCAGCGCGGCCTTCCTCGTGTTCATGCTGATCGAGTGGTCGTTCAACGCTGTATACGGGACCGCCTTCTCGGTCAACGCCTCGTCGCCAATCTACTTTGCCGCGACCTACCTGGTCGCGATTGCGATCTACGTCGCCGCACGTCTCATCCGCAGCCGGCAGGGCATCGACCTTTCTCGCATCCACCGGGAGATCCCCGTCGAGTAATCGCTCCACGATCTGACCTCAGCGGCGCGCGCATGACGGGGCTGCCCGCTCGTGCGCGCGCCGTCGTCATCGGCGGGGGCATCACCGGCGCCAGCGTCGCCTACCACCTGGCCCGCGCCGGTTGGACCGACACGCTCCTGGTCGAGAAGGCCGACCTTACGAGCGGATCCACCTGCCATGCAGCCGGACTGGTGACCCAGTTCAACCCCTCGCCGACGATGATGCGTTTTCGCCGCTACAGTATCGAGCTCTATCGCGAGCTCGGCATCTTCGAGACCGTCGGCAGCCTCCGCTTCGCCTCGAGCAAAGAGCAGTTGATGGAACTGAAGCGAGGCGCCAGCCGGGCGCGCGCCATCGGTCTCGACGTCGAGATGCTCTCTGCGCAGGAGGCCGAGGTGCGCATGCCCGCGATCACAACCGAGTCGCTCTTCGGCGCAGTATGGCTCCCTGACGATGGCGCCCTCGACCCTCACACCGCCACCTTTGCGCTGGCCAGCGCGGCGCGCGAGCGAGGCGTACGCGTCCTCACCGGCACGCAGGTCACCGGCATCCGGCTGGGCAGCCGTCGTCAGGTCGTTGCCGTGGAGACGAATGCCGGCGAAATCGAGTCGGAGGTCGTCGTCATCGCCGGTGGCATCTGGGCCCCGCAGCTGGCCGCGATGGCAGGCGTCGAGCTCGTCTCGACGCCGGTTGATCATCAGCACGCGGCGCTTCGGGCCGTGCCCGGAGCGGAGCTCTCCCGAGACGCGCCCTGTTTTCGGGACCCGGACAACCTGATTTACGGCAAAGCGGAGGCCGGGGGCATGGTGCTCGGCGGCTATGAGCTGAATCCGCACGCACGATGGATCGACGGCGTGCCCTGGGAGCACGCGGGCAGGTCGCTGCCGCCCGATCAGCAACGATTTGAACCGCTGCTGGCCGGGGCGGCGCGGCGGTTTCCGTTCGTCAGCGAAGCGGGAATCGTCAAGCTCGTCTGCCATCCGGATGCGATGACGCCGGATGCCAATCCCCTGGTCGGTCCGGTTCCCGGTGCGCGCGGCCTGTTCATCGCGGCCGGGCTCTCGCTGAATGGTTTCGGCGGTGCGGGCGGGATTGGCCGGTCCCTGGCGGAACTGATCACGAGCGGGCAGACCGAGCTCGACCTCTACGCCTACCGGCCATGGCGATTCGGCGCGGTCCACCGGGATCATCGCTACGCTGCCGAGCTCGCCCGGGAGGCGTACCGCTACTACTACTTCCTCCGCTACCCCTACGACGCCGACGAATCGGGCCGGCCACGGCGAACGAGTGCCCTTCACCATCGGATGCAGGATCTCGGCGCGGTGTTCGGCGCCAAGCATGGCTGGGAGCGGCCGGAGCACTTCGAGCCGGAGACCGGCTGGCGCCGAGCCGGAGCGGATCAGCGCCGGTTCGGCTGGCAGCGCCCGCCGTGGTTCGAGCGCCAGGGCGAGGAGCACCGCGCCTTCCGCGAGCGCGTCGGCATCATCGACATGACCTCGTTCGGGAAGATCGAGCTCACCGGGCCGGGTGCCCTGCCACTGCTCGAGCGAGTCAGCGGCAATCGCATCGACCGGCCGATCGGCACGGTCGTCTACACGCAGCTGCTCGACCGCCGTGGCGGGATCGCCGGCGACGTCACCATCACCCGCCTGGGGCCCGACGAATTCCGGCTGGTGACGGGCGCCGCCTATGTGAACAGTGACCTCGGGTTCCTCCGGCTGGAGCACCGCCAGGTGGACGGCCCCGTGACGATTCGCGAGACAAGCCACGACCTCTGTGTGATCGGCACGTGGGGCCCGTATGCGCGGCACCTCCTCGAACCCTTGACTGACGATGACGTCTCCGAGGAGGCCTTTCCATTCATGCAGGCCCGTTCGATCACCGTCGGCGGCTTTACTGCCTTCGCGCAACGCGTGACCTACGTTGGCGAGCTGGGCTGGGAGTTCTACGTCACACCGTCGAATGCAATGCAGGTCTGGGATCGCTTGATGGCGTCCGGTCGATCGTTTGGGATCACGCCAGGAGGCTACCGCGCGCTCGACTCGCTCCGTCTGGAGAAGGGTTATCGCTACTACGGCACGGATCTGACGCTGCTGGACAATCCGTTGCAGGCGGGGTTGGGATTCTGCGTCCGCCTCGACAAGGGGGCGTTCAACGGGCGGGATCTCCTGTTGTCCGTGAAAGCGAGGGGGATCGACCGGCGGTTGAGAACGCTGCTGGTCGGCGACGAACGCTACGCGACCATTTACGGCGGGGAGGCGGTCTACAGCGACGGCCGGTTGATCAGCCGGCTGCGCAGCTGCGGCTACGGCTTCACGGTGCGGCGCAACCTTGCCTACGCCTACCTGCCGGCGGAGCTCGGACAGGGAGCCGCCCTCGAGGTCGACGTCTTCGGGCAGCGGATGCCAGCCGAGGTGGTCGCCGACGCGGCGCTCAAGCGCGAGGTGGTGAGACATGGGACAGGTCGCGTCGCGAGCTGAGGAGGCGGTCAGCCGGGTCGCCATGTGGCAGGGCAAGCCGGTGACGATCTCGTCCCTTTCCGGCGGGTTGACCAATGAGAACTATCTAATCGAGGCCGATGGCTGCACCTATGTCCTGCGCGTGCCGGGCCGGTCCACCGAGCTGCTCGCCATCGACCGCGCGAACGAGCTTTACAACACGCGCGCGGCCGCAACCACCGGGATCGGGCCCAGGGTCCTCGAGCACGTTGCGGCGCTCGACGCCATGGTGCTCGAGTTCATTCCGGGCCCGACCATGTCGGCGCCGGCGCTTCAAACCACGTCGATGGCGCAACGGATGGCCGAGTCGTTCAAACGGCTGCATTCGGCGCCGCGCTTCCTCAGAGACTTCGACATGTTCCGGCTGATCGAGCAATACCTTCGGATCGTCGACACGCACCGGGTAACGATCCCGAACGATTACCGGGCGCGGCTGCCGCTGCTGGCGGAGATCGAGCGGGCAGTCAGCGCGGGCGCCCTGCCGAGAGTCGCCTGTCACAACGACCTGCTCTGCGAGAACTTCATCGATGACGGTCGCTGGCTGCGAATCGTCGACTACGAGCTGAGTGGCAATAACGACCCGTGCTTCGATCTGGGAAACACGGCGCAGGAGGCAAACTTTGGGGACGAGCTTCGAGCCGTGCTGTGTGAGGCATATTTCGGCCGGATCGATACCCAGCAGCTGGCGCGGATGAACCTCTTCGCGCTGATGTCAGACGTCGGGTGGACGCTTTGGGGCGCCATCCAGGCGAAGATCTCCGCAATCGACTTCGACTTTGTGGGCTACTACACGACGCGATGGGAGCGGGCGGTTGCGGTGATGGATTCCGCGCGGTTTGGCGATTGGCTCACACGGGCGGCGGCTTGAGTGCCCTTGACAGTTCCGGCGGCTGGGAAGAGACTTTCGGCGTAAACACAGAGGAGGGATTTCGTGTCGATACTTGACAGTGCCTTGAAGGCGTATCAGTCACCCACCCGGATGGTGCATGCGATCGGGGCGATCTCCGCGCTCGGCCAGGAGACCGCGGCTCTCAACGTCAAGCGGCCCCTCGTGGTCACCGACCAGGGCATCGTCAAAGCCGGCCTGCTCGATGAGGCCGTCAAGCAGCTGCGGGCGGGCGGGCTCGACCCGGTCACCTATGCGGAAGTGCGAGCCAATCCGGGTATCCGGCTGGTGGACGCCGGTGCCGGTTACTACAAGAGCGAGCGCTGCGATGGCCTGGTCGCGATCGGCGGAGGCAGCTCGATCGACACCGCCAAGGGCATCGGGGTGGTGGCCGTGCACGGCGGCAGCATCCTCCAGTACGAGTGGGGCAAAGACCCGATCCACTCCCGCATCCCGCCGCTGGTCGCGGTCCCCACCACGGCCGGGACGGGCAGCGAGGTGACGCTCTGGGCGGTGATCACCGATCCGGATCGCAAGATCAAGTTCAATGTCGGCGGCACACCCAACATCGCGGCCTGGGTGGCGCTGATCGACCCCGCACTCAGCGTCAACCTGCCGGCCGGCGTCACCGCCGGCACCGGCATGGACGCGCTGACCCACGCGATCGAGTGCTACACCATGGCCTACCACCAGCCGTTCACCGACGCCGTCGCGCTGCACGCGATGGAGTACTGCGGGCGCTGGCTTCGTGTCGCGTATGCGCAGGGCCACAACCTCGAGGCGCGCTACCACATGAGCATGGCGGCCATGCTCGCGGGCCTGGCCTACGGCACCGACTCGGCCGGCGCTGCCCACGCCATGAGCCAGAGCGCCGGCGGCGTCCACGATGCCCCGCACGGCGCGCTGACCGGCCGGCTGCTCGCCCCCGTGATGGAATACAACTACGCCGGCGAGCCGGACCGCTTTGCGCGGATCGCCCAGGCGCTCGGCCTAGAAACGGCCAACAAGACCGTCTGGAAAGCGGCCGAGACGTCGGTGGAGTATGTCTATCAGCTCACCGAGGACCTCGACATTCCCTCCCTCAATGAGCTGGGATTCGCTGAAGAGGAAATTCCACTGCTCGCGCAGAAGGCGGAAGCCGATTCGCAAACGATCGGCAACCCGCGTGATGTCGACGCGAAAAACTACGAGAAGATCTACGCTCGGGCGTTCGAGGCCGGGCGCCACCGCAAGGTGGCGAGGCAGCTGGCGCACGCTGGCTCCTGAAGCCATGTGGACGAACAACCTGCCCCGTTACGACATCCTCTCCGAGGAGCAGGTGGCGCAGATCCACGACCACGCGATGCAGATCCTGGAGGAGATCGGCATCGACTTCCTCCATCCGCGCGCTCTCGACATCTTCCGCCTTGCCGGACTTCCGGTCGAGGAGCAGCGCGTGCGTTTCGAGCGCGCTTTCATCGAGGAGCAGGTGCGCAAGGCGCCTTCGCAGTTCGACGTCCAGGCGCGCAACCCCAAGAACACCGTGACTATCGGCGGCAACCACATGGTCAACGCGCCGGTCTACGGACCTCCCTTCATCACCGACCTCGATCGCGGACGCCGCAATCCATCGATCACCGACTTCACCAACTTCGACAAGATGGCACAGGCGACGCCGCAGATCCACTGTGCCGGCGGGACCATCGTCGAGCCCGAGGATCTGCCGCTCGAGACGCGACACCTCGACATGGTCTATTCCCACGTCCGCTGGACCGACAAGCCGTATATGGGCAGCGTGATCTCCGAGGAGGGCGCGCGCGATTCCATCGAGATGTCGTCGATTGTCTTCGGTGGCCGGGCCAACATCGAGAAGACGCCGGCGCTGCTGGCGCTGATCAACGTCAACAGTCCGCTCCGCTACGACGACCGGATGCTGGGCGCGCTGATGACGTACGCCGAGGCGGGCCAGCCGGCCATCGTCACGCCATTCTTGATGGCCGGCGCCATGTCACCGATGGGCCTGGCCGGCACGCTGGCGCAGCAGACGGCCGAGGCGCTCGCCGGCATTGCGCTGATCCAGCTGATCCGTCCCGGCGCGCCCTGCATCTACGGGTCGTTTCTCACCAACGTCGACATGCAATCGGGTAGCCCGGCGTTCGGCACGCCGGAATCGGCGATGGGCATACTCGCCAGCGCGCAGATGGCGCGCCATTACAAGATTCCGTTCCGTGGCGGGGGCGCCCTGACGTCGTCGAAATCGCCGGACGCGCAGGCGGCCTACGAATCGATGATGTGCATGTGGCCGACGGTGCTCGGCGGCGTGCACTTCGTCCTGCATGCGGCCGGCTGGCTGGAGAGCGCGCTGCTCGCCTCCTATGAGAAGTTCATCATCGACGTCGAGGCGCTGCGCATGTTCGAGTGGATGCTGACCAAAGGCATGCCGTTCGACGACGAAGGCTTCGCCATGGACGGCATCCGCGAGGTCGGGCCCGGTGGCCATCACCTGGGCTCGGAGCACACCATGCGAAACTACCGGACCGGCTTTTACCGGCCGATGATCTCCTCGACGGAGAACTATGATCGCTGGCAGCGGATGGGCTCGCGGACCGCCGATCGGGTGGCCAACGAGAAGTGGAAGCAGCTGCTCCAGGACTATGCCGACCCGGGCATCGACTCCGGCGTCGACGAGCAGCTGAACGCGTTCATCGAAGTGCGGAAGGATGCGATCCTGCACGCGACAGTCTGAGGAGGCGAAGCACACCCAATGAAAGTCGTCGAAAAAGCGCAGACCATGAAGATGTTCGTGGGCGGGCAGTGGGTCGATGCCCGCAATGGCGAAACCTTCGATGCGACCAGCCCGTCCACGGGCGAGGTGATCGCCACCCTCCCGAAGGCCACGCGGGAGGACGCCGCGCGGGCCGTCGAGGCCGCGCACCGGGCACGCCACGCCATGGCTGAGCTCGGGGCCTTCGACCGCGCCATCCTGCTGCACCGGGTGGCGGAGGCGATGGAACGCCACCGGGACGAGCTCGCCCATTGGTTGACGCTCGACCAGGGCAAGCCCTTCAAAGCCGAGGCGGTCGGCGAAGTCGGGGAGGCGATCGAGTACTTCCGGATCGCGGCCGAGGACATCAAGCGGTTGGAAACCAATGTCATCCCCTCGATGGCAAAGAACAAGCTCGTCTTCACCCTCCGCGTTCCCCGCGGCGTCTACGGCGTGATCACGCCCTGGAACTGGCCGCTGACCATGGCCACCGAGGTCATCGCCCCCGCCCTGGCGGGAGGCAACACGGTGGTCTGGGCGCCGGCATCGTCGACATCGGCGATCTCCGTGAAGCTGATGGAATGCCTGGCCGAGGCGGATCTTCCTCCCGGCGCCATCAACCTGGTCACCGGGCCAGGCGCCGTCGTGGGGGACGAGATCGCGGGGCATCCGCTGGTGGCGGGCGTCGGTTTCGTCGGATCAACCGAAACCGGCCGCTCGGTGGCGCGCCGTGCCGCCGGCAAGCACGTCATGCTCGAGCTCGGTGGCAACGGCCCGATCGTGATCTTCGAGGATGCGGACCTGAAGCGCGCCGCCGAGGGAACCATCACCGGATGCTTCCTCTGCGCCGGACAGAGCTGCACCGCCGGTGAGCGGATCCTGGTGCAGCGCGGCATCCAGGACCGCTTTCTCCAGACCCTCGAGGAGGCGATGTCCAATACACGGCTGGGTGATCCCTTCGACGACGAGACCACCATGGGGCCGCTGAACAACGAGGGCGTCGCAACCAAGATGGACGAGCACGTCGCCGACGCGGTGGAGCGCGGCGCCCGGGTGGTGACCGGAGGCAAACGCGGCGAAGGGTATCCAACCAGGCTCTACTACGAAGCCACCGTGTTACGCGACGTCTCTCCGGCCATGCGCGTCAGTCGCGAGGAGACATTCGGACCGATCGCGCCGATCATCCCCTTCGCCGACGAGAGTGATGCGCTGGCGATCGCCAACGACTCTCCCTATGGCCTACTGGGGTCGGTCTACACCCGTGACATCGATCGGGCGCTGCGCTTTGCCCAGCGGCTGGAGACCGGATGGGTGAACGTGAACGAGTCGTCGAACTACTGGGAAGCCCATATCCCATTCGGTGGCCGGGCCGGAAAGGACAGTGGGATCGGTCGGGTCGGTGGCCACCGCGCCATCGAGCAGATGACCGATCTGAAGACGATCATCGTCGACGTTCAGGAGAGCTGACCACTGGCGACCCAGACCAGCGTCCCGGTCGGCGACGTGATCGCAGAAGCGGAGCGCATCGCCGCCGCGGCAAGGGACGGCATGGTCTCCGTCAAGCTCGTCGGCGGTGCAGCCATCAACCTGCATTCACCCAGCGCCCGACGGCCGCCGCTCAAACGCAAATACGGCGACCTCGATTTCGTCGCGCCATCGAAGCAGCGGGGCGCGGTGCAGAAGTTATTCGAATCTCTCGGCTACCAGGGCGACCTGCGCTTCAACACGCTCAACGGCCACCAGCGCCTCCTGTACCTCGATGGGGTCAACGGCCGCCAGGTCGACATCTTCATCGACCGGATGAAGATGTGCCACGTCATCGAGCTCGCTGGTCGCCTGGGCCTGGCAGGGGCGACGCTGACGCCCGTCGATCTGCTGATCAGCAAGCTGCAGGTCTTCGAGGTCAACCGTAAGGACCTGGTCGACTCGATTGCGCTCCTGCTCGACCATCCAATCGCCGATCACGACGATGACGTCATCAACAGCAGCTACCTGGCGCAGCTAACCGCCGACGACTGGGGTCTGTATCGGACCCTCCAGCTGAACACCGAGCGGGTCCGTGAGGCCGTGAAGGAATTCGACGTCGACGCAGCGAGTGTGAATCAGCGGCTCGATGAGATCTGGACGCGAATAGCGGCGCAGCCGAAATCATTGCGATGGAAAGTGCGCGCCCGCGTCGGCGATCGCGTCAGTTGGTACCAGTTGCCCGAGGAAGTGCGCCAGCCGTATCAGGCCGAGTAACAGCTAACCGGACATTGACAGGACAATCCGTTAGCCGGATAGTTCGAGTCAGGACGGCAGCCGCGGTCAGCGGAGGAGGCAACCCTTGGCACGAGCATCCCACGTCGCCGAAGAGACGATCCGTGTCCTCTTTATCGAGGACGATCCCGCCGTCGCCGAGATGTACAAGCTCAAACTCGAACTCGATGGTTATCTCGTCACGGTCATCTCGCCACGCGATGATGCGAGCCGCGCCGGCACAGACGTGCGACCTGAGCTCGTCTTCATCGATACGCAGCGTGACGAGGACGCGGGGCTGGCGACGCTCCGCGCACTTCGCGCCGCTCCGCAGACGCGCAACGTGCCCGTGATTATCCTTTCGAACCAGCATCCGCGCCAGTTGGCCGCCTCGGGTTTTCAGGCAGACATCCTCGACTACGTGGTCCACGCCGACCTATCGCTGAGCTCCCTGAGCCGCGATATCGACCAGTGGGCGATCGCCGGCCAGGACGGAATCCCCGCCTAAGCGACCTGCCGTTTCTCCTGGTACATCGACCGGTCGGCGGCCGCCAGCAGCGCGGCGGCGGTCGTCCCGTCCGATGGAAATACCGCAATGCCGATCGAGACCGAGATGGGACCGTCGAAGCCGTCGGCTTGAAGTAAGGTTCCGCTGATCCGTCGCGCCATCGAGACGGCGCTGACCCGGTCCATTTCCGGCAGCAGCAGCACGAATTCGTCGCCGCCCCAGCGGGTGACGACGTCGCCGCCGCGAAGTCCCTCCACGAGGGTTGCCGCCACGCGCTTGAGCACGGCGTCACCGGCGGCGTGGCCGAACTCATCGTTGACCCGCTTCAAGCTATCGACGTCCAGCATGATGACGGCGAACGGCTTGCTGGGAAGCGCCTGCAGGTGTTGATCCAGTTCCTGCTCAAAGGCACGCCGGTTGGCGAGCCCCGTCAGCGGGTCGGTTCGCGCGGTGGTCGCCAGCCGCTCGATTAAGCGCGCGTTCTGGATGGAGACCGCCGCCTGGTTGGCGAGGATCGTGATCAGCCGAAGGTGATCGCCACTGTACTGGTTCAAGCCGACCTTGACGATGACGATGACGCCGATCAGGCGGTCCTCAAAAATGACCGGGACGGCCAGCATCGACTCGTCCGTCTTCGTCGTGCCGGGGATATGCACCGCCTTCGGATGGCGCTCCGCATCGCCGACGAGCGCCCCTTGCTTGGTGCCGGCGACCCAGCCGGTGATGCCCTCGCCGACTTCGATGGCGAGCGTATGCGCGTTGACGCCGTCGTACTCGGCGCGTTTGGAGTCGCTGAAGTAGGCCGGCCGCAGCGTCCGTCCGTCGTCTTCGAGCAGGTAGATCCGGCACTGGTCGTAGGGAAGCAGCGTCGTGATCGCCCGCCCGATCGTCCGGCAAACCTGCGGGACGTCGACGACGCTGGACAGCCGGGCGCCGAGCTGCTGGATGGCATCGAGATGCTGCGTCCAGGAATGGGCTTCCGGGAGAGGACGATCCTCGTGCGGGTTCGCTTCAGCCGTTCCTTTCACCAGGACATCGCGCCGCTCGATGACCTCGACCAGCGCGACCGCCACCGTCGGATCAAACTGTCTGCCGGACTGGGCGCGGATTTCCTGCAGGATCCAATCCCGCGGCCGAGCCCTTCGATATGGGCGGTCGCTTGACATCGCTTGAAACGCGTCGCAGGCGTGGATGATGCGCGCTTCGATCGGAATCGCCTCGCCACGCAGCCCATCGGGATAGCCGCCGCCGTCCCAGCGCTCGTGCTCCGCGCGAACGATCGGACGGATGCGGCTGAGGAACGGCACCGAAGCCACGATTCGTTCGCCGATCACGGGATGCTCGCGCATGATCGCCATCTCTTCGTCATCGAGCGGACCGGGCTTGTTGAGCACGTACCCTGGGATCCCGATCTTCCCGATGTCGTGCAGCAGAGCAGCGTACTCGAGGAAGCGCAGCTGCTCGAAATCCAATCCCATCCGCCGTCCGACTGCGCGCGAGAGCGCCGCGGTCTCCCGCGAGTGGGCTTCCGTGTGACGGTCCTTGGCATCCAGCGCCGTGGCAAGCGCCTCGATGGTGGCGAGGTAGCTGCCCTCCAGCTCCTGGCGCCGCCTCTCGGCAACTTGGTTTTCACGGCGCAACGCGAGGCGCACCAGGGACGGCACGAACGCGCACACGACCATGGCCGCCGCCAGCACCATGACGGATCGGGCGTAGTAGGCATCCCAATGCTGGACAAGCAGCGGCGACACCGCGACGAGGGTGTTTGCGAACAGGATCCCGGTGGCGATCCGCAGCGGAAACAGCGAGGCGGTGAAAACGATGATGACCATGAGGAGCGCGAGGAAATGCGAGTGCACACCTCCGGTCGCAAAGAGTGAGACGCCATTCAGGATGACGCCGAAAACGACGACTGGCAAAAATCGCTGGGCAGGGAGGTCGGGCCATGGCCAGAACCAGCACAGCCCCCCGGCTCCCAGGCAGGCGATGGTCACCCCCCACTCGACCGGATAATTGACCTGCACGTCCGAGCCGAGATAGTTGCTCGCCATGACCACCATGCCGAGCCCCCACAAGGCGACCGCCGCGATGCGGAAGGTGGCGCGATGAAGGGGCAGTGGAAGCTCGACCGAGGCCATCGTCGTGAATACAACGACAAGCTCCAGCGCTTCCGGCTGGCGAGCAGCCTGCCGATAGCATGGGCACGATGTTCTGGACCTTCGTCGAACCGGCCGAGCTGGCATCAGGAGAGGTCGTGCTCGAGGGGCCCAGCGGTCATCACCTGGCCCGGGTCCTGCGGGTGCGGCCGGGTGAGCGGGGCGTCGTCGTCGGCGATGGTCGGGAGCACGATGTCGAAGTCACCGAGGTGCGGGGCAGCCGGATCGCGGCGCGGGTCACGGGCGAGCGACCCGTCACGGCAGAGCCCGGAGTGGCGATCACGCTGTTCCAAGCGGTCCTGCCTAACCCGGATTTCGACGCGGTGATCGAAAACGGCACCGCCGTTGGCGTGCGCCGTTTCGTCGCCATTCAGGCGGCGCGCTCGGTCGCTCGTCCGGCCGGCACACGGCAGGCGCGCTGGCAGCTTATTGCGCGCTCGGCCGCGGAGCAGAGCCATCGCGGTGAGGTCCCGGCCGTGAGCGGACCGATGACACTCGACGATGCGCTCGCGCACGAGCTCGACGAGTCGCGCCTGCTCGTCCTGGACCCTGGGGCGCCGCACTCGCTGGCAGCCGCAATCGACCAGTCGAGTGCCTATACACTCGCGGTCGGCCCGGAAGGCGGCTGGACCACCGACGAGCTGACCCGGATGACGGAATCGGGTGGCACCCGCGTCAACCTTGGGCCACGCATCCTTCGCGCCCGTCTGGCGCCCGTGGTCGCCGCTGCTATCCTCGTCCAACGCTGATGAACGTCTCGCTGCAAACGCTCGGCTGCAAGGTCAACTTCGCGGAGATGGCGGAGCTTGGCGATCGGCTGGCCCGGGTTGGCTTTTCGGTCTCGGACAATGAGGCTGGCGCCGATGTTTGCGTGATCAACAGCTGCACGGTGACGGCCCAGGCCGATCGCAAGCTGCGGACCCTGGTGCATGGATTGCGCCGCCGGCAACCGCAGGCACACCTGATCCTGACCGGCTGTCACGTCGATAACCCGAATCCCCGCGCCTCCGCGGTCGGCAGCGTCGATGCGGCGTTCCCGAACGCCCGTAAGCGCGAGATCTTCGATTACGTCACCGCGAACTTCACACCGGCGCCGACGGTCACCGCGACGCAATTCAGCCGCTCGCGCTTCTTTCTCAAGGTGCAGGACGGCTGCAATCACCGCTGCACGTACTGCATCGTCTGGCGGACGCGAGGGCAATCAAAAAGCGATGATGACGCCCTGCTGATCGACCGCGCGAAGCAGGCGGTTGCCGAGGGCTACCGGGAAATCGTGCTCACCGGGGTCGACCTGGGGGCCTACGGCCGGGAACGCGGTGAGACGCTTGCGACCCTCGTCGTCAGGCTGCTCGAGGCGATCGCGCCCGCCCGACTTCGGCTGAGCTCGGTCAATGCCAACGACTTCACGCCGGAGCTGATCGAGCTCGCTTCGTCGCCTCGGTTTTGCCGTCACCTCCACATTCCGCTCCAGTCGGGCAGCGACCGCGTCCTCAAGCGAATGGGCCGCCTCTATCGCCGGCGCGACTACCTCAGGGTGCTGACGGCGCTGCGGCAGCGGTCACCTGAGCTCGCCGTCACGGCGGACGTCATCGTCGGCTTCCCGGGCGAAACCGACGACGATTTCAGTGAGACCGAGGCGATCGCGGCCGAGGCGGGCTTGACCGGCATGCACGTCTTTCGCTACTCGCCGCGGGCCGGAACCGCAGCGCCTCGACTCGGGCTCCCGGTCGATGACCCGGTCAGCCGCGAGCGTAGCCATCGTTTGCAAGCGCAAGCCGAGTCGCAGCGGCGAGCGTATGAGCGCCGTTTTCTCGGCCGCCCGCTCGAGGTGATCTGGGACCGGCGCCTGCCGCATCGTGTGCGCGGGCTCAGCGATAACTACATCACGATCTACGCGCCGGACCGTGGGCAGGTCCTTGGCCAGACTGCGCCGGTCGAGCCCGTCGCCGCCGTCGCCGATGGATTGCTCGGCGCGTAAGCTGGCGCCATGGCCGAAGACTGTCTATTCTGCAAGATTTTTCGGAAAGAGATTCCGGCGCGCGAGGTCTATCGTGACGATGAGGCCGTCGCCTTCGAGGACATTCGCCCGGTGGCGCCGACCCACGTCGTGGTGATCCCGAAGGAGCACATCCCCTCGGTCCACGAGGTCACCGAGGCGCAGGCGCCGATGCTCGCGCACCTGTTTTCTGTGGCCAACCGCATCGCGGATGAACGGAAGATCGACCGCGAGGGCTACCGCCTGGTGATCAACAAAGGTCCGCAGGCCGGACAGAGCGTCTATCACCTGCACCTGCATTTACTGGGTGGACGCGCGCTGGGCTGGCCACCGGGCTAATCGCTAAAGGCCTGCAGCAGCCTTGTAAATCTGCTGCGACAGGGCTGTCACAGCGGCATGGCTGAACGGCCACGCGCGAAACAACCGCCGTAATCGCACGGCGATAGGGTGGGCACAGTATGCGCCTCGCATTCTGGCGTACCAGCGAACCACAGCTAATCGATCAGCCGGACGAACGCCGGCGTCGCCGGAAGTTCGGCTTCCTGCTCTTCTTTGCCGGGCTGATCGCGCTGTTCTTCGTGGTGCGCACGATTCCCGCGGACTGGGAGGTCGGTCCATTCCGTATCGATGCGAGTGGCAGCGCCGCGGACCCGGCGGCCAGCCTCTACTACTCCGATGACCCCCATGCACCGTTCTGGTTGCTGGTCCCCACCTTCAACCTTCCGCCGCGCTTCTTTGCCGCGCGCCCCAACAGCACCGCGCGACCGCTGATCGCGCTGCGGCCATCCGCCAAGCCAACCCCATCGGCGACAACCTCCAGCTCGACGAGCCCGTCGGCGAGCCCTAGTGCGAGCGCGTCGGCTTCTGCTTCCGCGAGCGCGTCCGCCTCTGCGAGCCCATCCGCCTCGCCGAGCGCTTCGGCGTCGCCAAGCCCGAGCGCGTCCGCGTCGCCGAGCCCGAGTGCGTCTGCGAGCCCGACGCCCAGCCCCACGCCAACATCCACTCCGACTCCGACGCCGACGCCGACACCCACGCCGACGCCCACGCCGACACCGACGCCCACGCCCACCCCGACACCGACGCCAAAGCCAACACCGACCCCGACGCCCAAGCCAACACCGACACCCACGCCAACACCGACCCCCAGCGGTCCATTCGTGATCGCGCTGGCGCAGGAAAACGCGAGCATCAACGTGAATGCCTCGACGAAATGCAAACTCGGCACGGTGACCGCGACCGGCACCTTCCGCATGGGCGCAAACGGTCCCGGCGGCACGGTCAAGTACAACTGGATTCGCAAAGACAGCAATGGCACCTGGGTCAGCCCGACCTACACCGTGGTGGTGGGGGCGGGCGATACCGCGGCGCATGCGGTCGTGACCGATAGCTGGACTCCGGCGTCAGCGGGGACGGAGCAGCTGGTGTTCACGACACCGAGCTACGCGGTCCAGCCGCAGTCGTTTACCTGCCGTCCCTAAGCCGCTGCGGCCGGCCGGTAGTGAGTGACACGGCCCGAGCCGGTGTGCTTGCCCTGGTAGAGCGCCTCGTCGGCGCGCGCCAGCAGCATCTCGGGCGTCTCGCCATCCTCGGGGAAGACGGCGATCCCGATGCTGAACGAGACATCGGTATCGGTGCCGCGGAGGGTCTGTCCCATCGATCGGTAGATCTCCTGGATGCGCGTGGCGACCACCATGGCGCCCTCCGCATCGGCATCGGCCAGCAAGAGGACGAACTCGTCGCCACCGAATCGAAACGGCTCGTCGCCGACGCGAACGGCGAAGCGCAGCAGGTTCGCCACTTCCTTGAGCAGCTCGTTGCCCACGCCGTGCCCGAGGCGGTCGTTGACGTTCTTGAAGCCATCGATGTCCATCATCATCAGTGTCATTCGCCGTCCCGTCCTGGCCGCTGGTCCCAGCCAGGTCGGGAGCTGCTCCTTGAGCGCGCGCAGGTTGTAGAGGCCGGTCAGCTCATCGACCCGGCTCATCCGCATCAGCCGCCGCCGTTCCTGCTCCCAGTTGTTGGTCAGCAACGCCGCATAGCCGTACATCAGGAGGTGCGTGACCCCGTTGATCACCAGGTTGATCCCCTGACCGCCGCTGATGCCGACGCTGATCACGGCGACCGCCGCGGCGACACTGAGCGCGAGCGTGCGCGGCAGCATCATGGCGGCCGAGAGCACGATCAGAAAGTCGAGCAGGCGTAAATCGATCGCGCCGCCCACCGATCGCTCGAGATAGGCGACGGCCGAAACGGCGGCCAGCAGCAGGGCCAGCGCAATGACTCGGCGGACGCCAACCGCCTCGCGGAGCAGAGGCCGGGTCAGTTTCATGACCGTTAGCCTTAACGACCGGGCGCGGCCTTAATTGCTTTTACCTTTGCCGGCGCTTTTTGGCATCGGACCCTGCGTCAAGCCGCGCATCAGCCAGATCCCAAGCAGCAACACGATGCCGGCGATCAGCGCGGCCAGCGATGCCTGGCAGCCGGCAAGCAGCCAGGGGACGCCAAGCGCCAGGCCGCTGAGCCCTTCGCGGATTGGCACCCCACGACCGATCGGCGTGTCGCACCCCCGGCAGCGGCCGCGCTGGACGAGGTAGCTGATCACCGGCACCAACTCGTCCGGCGTCAGCCGCCGACCGCAGGTCCGGCAGTGCGAGGGCGGCCAGAGCAGCGACTCGCCGCGAGGGAGCCGATCGAGGACGACTTCGAAAAAGCTGCCCAGCGCCATCCCGAGCGGAAGCAAGAAGGCCGCGCCCAGCAGGTTGCACAGGATGTCTAGCAATGCCGCCTACCGGCCAGCCAGCCCAGCCGTCCCTTTCCATCGACGCCTACCTGCAGGTCCTGCTCGACCAGTCGGCGTCCGACCTCATCCTGTCCGCCGGGGCGCCCCCGACGATGCGGAAGGATGGGGTGCTGCTGCCGATCAGCCCGCAACCGCTGAGGCCCGAGGAGATCGAGGAGATGGCCCGGCAGGTGCTGGCCGACGAGCGCTGGGAGCGTTTTCGACAACGGCATGATCTCGACTTCTCCTTCAACTGGCGGGGCCATGCCCGCTTCCGCATCAACGCGTTCATGCAGCGCGGTTCCGTCGGTCTGGCGCTGCGCCTGATTCCCTATCAAATCCCCAACTTCGACCAGCTTGGCGTCCCGACCGTCGTCCGTGGTCTCACCAACCTCAACCAGGGCCTGATCCTGGTCACCGGCCCGACCGGCTCGGGCAAGTCCTCGACGCTGGCCGCCATGGTGAGCGACATCGTCGCCAGGCGGCCCTGCCACGTCATCACGATCGAGGATCCGATCGAATACGTATACCGGCACCAGCGCAGTATTGTCGAGCAACGGGAGGTCGGGGCGGATGTCGAATCCTTCGCCGAGGCGCTGCGCGCCGCCCTCCGCCAGACGCCCGACGTGCTGCTGGTGGGCGAAATGCGTGACCTGGAGACGATTTCAGCCGCGATCACGATTGCCGAGACGGGCCATCTCGTGCTGGCGACCCTGCATACCAACGACACCACCCAGGCGGTCGATCGAATCGTCGATGTCTTTCCCGCCGAACAGCAGCAACAGGTGCGGATCCAGCTCTCCAACACGCTGGCTGCCGTCATCTATCAGCAGCTGTTGCCCCGCCGTGATGGGCCGGGCCGGGTCGCGGCCTTCGAGGTGCTGCTCAACAATATCGCGGTCCAGAACCTGATCAAGGAAGGCAAGACCCGGCAGTTGCGCAATGTGCTGGAAACGGGATCGCGGGAAGGGATGAACACGATGGAGCGGAGCCTGAGCGACCTGGTGAAGGCCGGTCTGATCGATTTCAGCACCGCGGCCTCGCGCGCCCAGCACCCGGAAGAGCTCCGCCGCCTGGCGGCTTAGCCCCCTCACTCTGGCCCTCCCTCGAGGGGAGGGAATGCACATGCGAAGCAGGTTTGCGGCGGTTGACCCGTTTGCTCCGGTTGACAGGCAATGAAGCCGGCGCTCTCGACCAGTGAGGCGGCACGCTGGCTTGGCATCAGCAAGTCGACGCTGATTCGCGCCGTCAACCGAGGGGACATCCAGCCGGCGTTCCGGACACCCGGCCGGCACTTGCGCTTCACCCCCGAGATGCTGCAGCAGATCCGCCGGCGCCTCGAGTCGCCGATGTCGGAGGTGGCGTGAGCGCGGTCGAGCGTCAGCCGAGCGGCAGCTTCGGGCTGCGGCAGGAGAAACGCCTCGGCGAGCTCCTCCTCGAGAACGGGTTGCTGACCCCCGAGCAGCTCGACGCCGCGCTGGTCGAACAGCGCCGGCAGCGCCGCCCGCTTGGTCAGCTGCTGCTCAGCCAGGGTCTGGTCGATGAAAAAGCGCTCGCGGGCGTGCTGAGCGTGCACTTCGACGTTCCTCAGATCGACTTTGCCCGGACTCGCGTCGAGAAAGACGCACTGGCCTTGATTCCGGAAGCCTACGCGCGCCAGCACGTGATCCTCCCGGTGCGCCTCGAGAAAGACGAGCTGCAAGTCGCCACGGTCGATCCGGGTGACCTGGCCCTCTTCGCCGAATTGAAGGTCTTGACCCGCAAGCGGATCAAGCCATTGATCGGGGTGCGTTCCGAAATCGAACAGGCGATCAGCCAGGCCTACAAGCTGCGCTCTGGCGTCGACCGCCACGTCCGATCGTTCGCCGAGACCTTTCAACCCGTCACCGCCGGCCGGCGGCTGGCCGAGGTCAACAAGGATGCGCCGGTGGTCCAGATCGTTGACTTGATCATCGCCGAAGGCGCCCAGGAACGCGCCTCAGACATCCACATCGAGCCGCAGCAGGATCAGCTGCGGATCCGCTTCCGAATCGATGGCGTCCTGCACGACGCGACCCAGTTACCGGCCACCCTGGCGGCGCCGATCGCCTCGCGGATCAAGCTGCTCGCCAACCTCGATATCGTCGACCGGCATCACAGCCAGGACGGCCAGATCCAGACCGCGGTCGACGGCCGGCCACTCGACATCCGCGTCGGCACCATCGAAACCATCTGGGGCGAAAAGGTCGTGCTCCGGCTGCTGGAGCGCTCGCGCTCGATCCTTCGCCTCGACAGCCTTGGCTTTGGAGCGCCGGCGCTGCAGCTTTTTCGTGGGCTCGTCCAGTCGCCCTACGGGATGATTCTCGTCACCGGGCCGACAGGCAGCGGCAAGACGACCACGCTCTATTCGGCCCTCAACGAGCTGGATCACGTCGAATCCAACATCATGACGATCGAGGACCCGGTCGAGTACACCTTCGAAGGCGTCAATCAGATCCAGATCAACCGGCTGGCCGGGATCACCTTCGCCAACGGCCTGAGGGCGATTCTCCGCCAGGATCCGGACGCCATCCTCGTGGGCGAAATCCGTGATAAGGAGACCGCCGAGATCTCGGTCCAGTCGGCGCTGACCGGCCACCTGGTGCTGTCGTCCCTGCACGCCACCGATGCCATCGGCGCGATCTACCGCTTCATCGAGATGGGCATCGAGTCCTTCATGGTGTCCTCGGCGGTTGTCGGTGTCCTTGCCCAGCGCCTGGTTCGCCGGATCTGCACCCAGTGCGGCGTTCCCTACGAGCCCGCGCCCGAGGAGCTCAGTTTCTATCGATCGCTGGGCGGCCAGGGATCCAGCTTCGTCCGCGGAACCGGCTGCGCCTTCTGCGCGCATACCGGCTTTCGTGGCCGCATCGGCGTCTTCGAAGTCCTGCGCATGAGCGACGCCATCAAGCGCCTGCTGGTGCGCGACGCGCCGCCCGAGGCGCTGCGCGACCGCGCCATCGGCGAAGGGATGACGACCTTGCGCCGCGCCGGCCTGATGAAGATCGACGAGGGCCTTACCACCATCGCCGAGGTGATGCGCTCGGTCCACCTGGAAGATAGCGGTGCCTAGCTACGCCTACCGCGCCTATACGGAAACTGGGCACCGGCGCGAGGGACGGGTCGAGGCCGAGGGCACCTCCGCCGCCGAACAGAGCCTCTGGTTGCAAGGGCTCAAAATCGTGCGGCTCAACCCGACGCCACCGCCGAAGACGATGGCGGACTACTTCCCCTCGCTCTACCGGATCTCGCGCAACGACATCATTCTCTTCACGCGCCAGCTGGCGACCTTCGTTGGCGCCGGCATCCCGATGAGCCGGGCGCTGAGCACCATCGCCGAGGAAAGCGGATCCCCACTGTTCAAGCGCGTCATCCTGACCATCCTGGACGACCTCGAGCGCGGCCAGAACCTCTCGGACGCGCTCGCCAGGCATCCCCACGTCTTCCCGTCGCTCTACATCGATCTGATTCGCGTTGCCGAGTTGACAGGAAATCTGGAAGCGACCCTCGGCCAGCTCGCCGTCTACCTGCGGCGCGACCTCAACACCGTCCGGCGATTGCGCAGCGCCATGATCTATCCCGCCGTCATCCTGGTGGTGGCCACCATCGTGGTCATCATCCTGGTGGTCTTTGCACTGCCGGCGTTCGTCCGGATCTTCGCTGAATTCCGGGTGCAGCTCCCGTTGCCAACTCGGATCCTGCTCGGGATCGTCACCTTCCTCGAGAAGTGGGGCCTCGCGATCGGGGCCGGCGTCCTGGCGATTGCCGCCGGCATCGTGGTCGCACTACGAACGGAACGCGGCCGTTACGCGAGGGATCGGCTCGCGATCAAGCTGCCCGTGTTCGGCAAGATCGTCCTTTCCGCGATCCTCAACCGCTTTGCGCGAACCCTGGCGATGGTGCTCAAAGCCGGGGTGCCGCTGGGGCAAACCTTCGATGCCGTGATCGCCAGCACCGGCAACCGGGTCTTTCAGCGCGGACTCCTGACCGTCAAAGAGCAGATGACCAGTGGCGAGGGCTTCGCCGGTCCGCTGATCCGCACCAGGCTCTTTCCGCCGATGCTCACCCAGATGGTGCGCGTCGGCGAGGAAACGGGAACGCTTGACACCTACCTCGAGCAGGCCGCCGAATTCTATGAGGAAGAACTCGAGTATCGAATTCGCGCCATGACCGCGTTGATCGAGCCGGTGATGACCGTGACGGTCGGGGTCGTGGTCGGGTTTATCGCCATCTCGCTGATTTCCGCCATGTATGGCCTGGTCGGAGCGATCAAGTGAGTCGCCAACGCGGCTTCACCTTGATCGAGACCACCGTGGCGGTGGGGCTGCTGGCCGTCATCGTCGTGGCAGTGCTGAGTGGGTTCTCGGCCACCACGCTGGCGGCCGTCCGTCATCAGCAAGAGACGACGCTCGACCGCACGATCCGCTCGGACGCCGAGTACATCAAGAGCCAGGCGTATAACCCAGCGGCCACGGCGAATGCCGGTTACGCCAATCTGTCGCTGAGCGGCTATTCGTTCAGCTTCCAGGTGTTGCACTACAGCAAGAATGCGAATCCGCAGTTTGCCGCCGCCAATCCTGACAGCGGGCTGCAAGAGGTGATCCTCACCGTCACGGGGCCCAACGCGATCAACGAACAGCTCGACTTCCTCAAGGAGTTGCCGTGAGACGCCGCCAGCGGGGCTTCACTCTCGTCGAAATGATGATCGGAATCACGATCTTGGCCGTGGTCAGCCTGGCCATGGCTGGAACGTTCGCGGTCGGCTATCGAGCGATCAACAACGAGACCCGCGTGATCGCGGCTGACACGGCCATCAGCAACAGCAGCATCTGGTTGACGCGCGATCTGGACAGCGAGACGGCCACCGCTCCAGGCACGATCCAGGCGGGTAGCCCGATGACCCTCGCATACGGGGTTCCAGTCGTCACCGTGATCTACAGCGTCGACGGAAACAACAACCTGGTCCGCATGGTCGTTGGCGGCGCGGCCCAGGTCGTAGCCCGCGGCATTACCAGCGTCATGGTCAGCTGGGCCGGCTGCTATGGGATGGCGAGCATTCAGCCGTCGGCGGTCGGGGCGACGGCGGTCGTGCTAAATGTCAGCAATCGTCCCGGAGGTTGCCTTTGATCCGCCTTTCGCGTGCCAGGCGACAACGCGGCCAGGCGCTGCTCATCGTCCTGGCCTTCGTTGCGGCCTTTCTGTTGATCCTCTGGGCGGGGCTCGCGCTGGCCAGCGCAGCCTTTCTCGGCGTCAACAGTGTGCGGGCTGACACCCGAAACACGTATGCCCTCGACGCCGGCCTCGCCTACGGCATGGAGCTCATCGACGACAAAAACGGTAATGGATGCAATGCGCCAAAAACCGGCCAGCTGCTGACACTGCCCTACCCGACTGGGGCCATCACCGTCACGACCACGATCAACAAAGGCAACCCCTGCCACGGCAACGGCGCCACCTGGAACATCACGGTAACCTTGCCGCCGAGCATCAGCAGCCGGACGCTCACCGCGCTGATCACCGAGGTCAATGGAGCCTCGGTTGTCACCTGGGAGGCGTACCAGTGAGCGCGCGGCTCGCCATCGATCTGGGCGTTCGGGAGCTCAAGCTTGTGGAAGGCGATGGCCGGCGCCTTCTCCGTCATGCCGAGCTCCTGCTGCCCGATGGCGCCATCGTTGATGGCGCGCCGACGCCACTGCTCACGGCCTCGCTTCGAGCGGCTGTCGAGGAAGGGGCCTTCACCGCGAGGTCGGTGCGCGTGGCGATCAGCGAAGGGGGCAGCGCGTTTCGGGATTTCCGTCTGCCGCGGATTCCAGCCAGCGAGCTCAGCGCTGCCGTTGCCTTCGAAGGCCGCCGGCTGATTCCCATGGAAGCCGAGGATGTCTACTTCGCTTGGCACGCCACTCGCGACCCTCATGGCTACGCGATCTACCTGGTCGCCACGCACCGGGCGATGATCGACGGCATCGTGGCGGCCGTCTCCGCCGCCGGCCTTTCGATCGAGCATATCGACCTCAAGCCACTGGCCCTGGCACGCGGCATGGGGCTCGCCAACGGACTCCTTCTGGAGTGGGGAGCCCAGGAAGCCACCCTGGTCCTGGTCACGAGCGGCAGGCCGCGATTCTTCCGCAGCTTCCAGCTCGATTCGCCGGCCGATGACTACCTGGCGCAGCTCGATGAGCTGTCCCTGTCGGTCAATGCTCTCGTCAAGTTCATGCGTGGTGCGGCGCCAGACGTGACGATCGGGCCGGATACCCCGCTCGCACTCGGAGGGCGGTTCGCGTTCGCCGCCGATGCGGCTCGAGACGCCGCTGAGCGGTTCTCCTTCAGCATCGTGCAGCCGCCACTCCCGGTCAAGGCGCCCGCCGGCTTTCCCTGGCAGGCGCACTTTGCCGGCATCGGCCTTCTGCTCCAGGAGCGTTGGGCTGAACGCCTTACCCCGTCACAAGGAGGTGACAACCGTGTCGCGGCCTGATCGCGCACCTCGGGTGGCGGTCGATTTTTCACCACCGCACCCTCGAAAGCGAGCTCTGCCGTTCTTGGCCGTCGTTCTGGGCCTGCTCACGCTTGGCGCGCTTGCCGTCGCCGTGACACAGCTGCTACTCCGCTGAGGGACATTTCACAAATCTCGCAAGAAAGCGACTCTATTCTCGACAGTGACTAAGGAGGTAATACGACAACATGCTTCTCGCACTTCTCAAAGACGCGCGGCACCGCTCTCAGCGTGGGCAGCACGGCTTTACCCTCGTTGAGCTGCTGGTGGTTATCGCGATCCTCGGCGTCCTCGCCGCCATCGTGCTCTTCAACATCTCGGGCGTCAACGCCAACGCGGCCTGCAACGGGATGAAAACCGACGGCGCCACCATCCAGGGGGCCGCCGACCTCTACTGGAACAGCTACCAGGTCTATCCGGTCGGCACCAACAACCCGGCGAGCCTGCCGAGCACACCCGCCAGCGTTCCGGCTGGTTTCGACGTCGCCGCCCCGGCTGCCGGTACGACCGTCAACCAGTTTGAACTGCTGACGGCCAACCTGCTGCACAGCTCGACCGCCAACTGGAACTCCGGAGCGCCGGCGAACGGCACCGAGCTCTTCACCTACAAGGGCGGCACGCCCACCGGGAGCGTGCACGGTCAGATCCAGGGTATCCCCGCCGCCACCTGCAGCTACAACTAGTCGACTGATCGATTGATCGGAGTCGGG
>DATASI010000041.1:0-5746 GCA_036269255.1 Candidatus Dormiibacterota bacterium | reverse complement strand
GTAAGCGAGCTGGGTACCGAACTGAAAATTCAAGCGCTTGTCGTCGATGCTCCAGCTGCGATTCGTCTCCATGTAGACGCCGTCTTTCGTCTCGGCAACCATCTGCTCGAGGCTGGCCCCACCAGGCTGCAGGCTGACATTGGTCATACGAATGAGCGGGATCCGGTTCCAGCCGTCGGCGCGCATCGTGCCATTGCTCGTCTGGCCGAGCACGCTGGCCGTCTCGCGCGAGGTGAGGTAGCCGACAAACAGTCCCTCCTTCACCAGGTACGAACGCTGCGCCGGCACGCCTTCGTCGTCCCAGCCGAAGGTCCCCAGGCCGGTCGGCGTCTGCGCATCCGCGGTGATCGTCACGACCGGTGAGCCGTAGTGCAGGTGATTGAGCTTCTCGGGCGTCATGAAGCTGGTGCCCGCGTAGGCCGCTTCCATTCCGAAGACCCGGTCGAGCTCGGTGGGATGGCCGCAGGACTCGTGGATCTGCAAGGCGACCTGGCTGGCATCCAGGATCAGGGTTTTGACGCCACTCGGACACTGCGCCGCAGTCAGCAAAGCCACCGCCTCCTCGCCGATCCGCTGCCCGTGCTTGTCGAGCTCCAGCGCGGCGATGTACTCGTAGCCGGCGGCCCCTTGATGGCGCCCAAAGGAGTTGGGGTATGAGCGGTTCTGCACGTCCTCGGGTGAGGTCGCAGTCGCCTCGATCCCGGCCCCGCTCTCATAGAGCTCCTGCTCGGTCAGCGCGCCTTCGGTCGAGGCGAACAGCTTCTTCTGCCGGATGAATTCCATCGAACCTTCGCGGATCGTGACGCCCTTGACCGAGCCCATCGCCTGGTCGGCACGAAGCAGCAGGTCGACCTTCTCGCTCAAGGGCACGCTGAACGGGTCGCGGTCGATCGGCGTTCGATACTGGCCCCGGGAGGTCACCGGTGCGCCGAGATCGACCGGCTGGGACCGGACGCGCGCGCTGGCGCGGGCGATGCGCACGGCGCGGGCGACGACCTCCTCGACCTCAGCCTTGTCGAGACGGTCACTGCCGGCGAATCCCCAGGCCCCGTCGACGATCACCCGAACGCCGAAGCCCTCGCTGGCATCGTCCGAAACGGCCGCGAGCTGGCCGTTCTTCACGACGACGTCCTGCTGGACGCGCTCGTCGACGCGGACGTCGGCGTAGCTTGCTCCCTTCACCTGCGCCGCGTTGAGCGCGGCTTCTGCGATGTCCTTCATGTTTAGAGACTACTGGTTAGCAGGTCGGCCGAATCCGTGTTTACTGAGAGATGTACCAGTCGGCGGTCTGGTTCATCCACCAGAACTCGTTCCCCTTGTAGCCTGCCAACCGCTTGTTGTAGGCCTCGACATCGACCGCCTGGTAGAGCGGAATCTCCGGCAGGATGTCGGCCAGCCGGCGCTGCGCCACGATGTACTTGTCCTTGCGGTCGGAGAGCTTGACGGATAGCCGCGCCTGATCCAGCGCCTGGTCCAGCTGGGGATCGCTGACGAACGTTGTGTTCTGGCCCACGCAGCCATTCGCATCCGTCGGGATCTGCGTGCTGTGATAGGCGGTGTAGGCGAGCGAGTCGGGCTCGGCCGGATAGCTGTAGTTGTTGGTGTACATCGCGAGATCGAAGTTGTGGCTGTAGATCACACCACCGCTGGTGCAGGAACCGAACATCCGGCTGGCGGGGACGTTGGCAAACGGCCGGACCACCTGGATGCCGATCGCCGCCAGGTCGGAGGCGATCAGGATTTCCTGTTCCTCGCGGAGCGGCAGGCTGGTGGTGATCAGGTGCAGCGTGACACAACGGCCTTGCGGGTCATTCCGGAATCCCTTGCAGGGGCCCGACGTCTGCATCTGATAGCCGGCCTGATCGAGCAGCTTGTTGGCGCTTTTCTGATCGAATTGCGTGTGCCTGGCGTTGGGATCCAGGCACCAGGCACCCGTCTGGATGCACATCCAGGCATCGGGTGGCACCACGGTCTTGCCCAATAGCAAGGTGTCGACCATCTTCTGGCGATCGATCGCCATCAAGATCGCCTTTCGGAGGGTGACGTCCTGCAGGAAGGTGTTGTGCAGGTTGATGTCCAGATGCTCGGCGGCACTGTCCAGGATGGTGACGGTGGTGACGTCACTCAAGCGCGCCAGCGGCGGCAGCAGCGACGGGCGCAGATCCAAGCCCATGTCGATCGCGTTGCTCTGCAGCTCACTTAGTTCCTGATTGGCGTCGCCGTCGAACTTCACCTTGATTTGCGAGAGATACGGCCGGCCTCCGCCCCCCCACCAGTGCGGGTTGCGCACGAGTGTCAGATGATCGCCGGCCACCCACTCCTTGAACATGAACGGCCCGGTTCCGACCATGACCTTGTCCATCGTGTCGGAACCGTTGTAACCACCCGGAATGTTGATCGTCACCTTGTCGTGGGTGATGTCGCCGGTCTGCGCCCACACCTGTTGCAACAGGTGGTCGGGAAGGATGCCGTATGGCCCGGTGCCGAGCGTGAGATAGGCGGCGTAGACGATATGGAAGTGGATGATCGCCGTGTACGGGTCCGGCGTATCGACGCTTTCGACCTGGTCCCAGCCGCTGGTGGAGATCAGCGGGGTCGGATTCTTGTCTCGGTATTTCAACCACCAGAAGTCGAAGGTTGATTTCACATCTTTCGAGGTGAAGGCGACGCCGTCGTGCCACTTGACGGTACGGCGGAGCTTCCAGGTGACGTCCATGCGGTCACCGAGCACGCGCACGTCGCCGTTCTCCAGCGTCGGGACCTCGGTGGCCAGCTCCGGCGCCCAATAATCGGCCAGTTTGGGATTGGTCGGCACGTCCTGGTTCGGCTTCACGGTCAGCAGTCCCTCCATCGCCGGGTTCACGTAGGCGCAGGCATGCGACTGGGCGGCGGTGATATTGCAGGCCAGCAGCGTGTCCTGTTCCTGCCAGGAAGCCACGGTCGCGGTGCCGCCCGGCTTGGGGGTGCTGTTGGTGGATGACGGCGCGGACGAGCAGGATCCCAGCAGGAGCCCGCTCGCGAGGCCGGCTGCAAGCACCCTCAGGAAGCGGGAACTGCCTGGAATGGCGCTGATGGCGGGCTGCATTCTACGGACGCGCGCTCAAACGGGTCAAAGAACGGTGGCCTTTTCTAAGGTTCCCTAACAACGGCTGTCAACCCAGCCACCAGTCGGCGGCATTCCACAGGGTGGTGTCGGGCCCAGGATTGGGGGCCACATTGTGGAGCTGCGGGGTGGCCACCACGACGAGCACCCGTTCGAACAACGGGAGCTCATAGCCGAGCCGCGCGTAGGCGCGCTCGAAGGCTGCATACGCGCGAGCGCGCTCGGCCAGGTTGAGCGAAGTCCGCCCGCGGTCGAGGCTGCGGTCGATCTCGGCATTGCTGAAGCGCCCGAAGTTCGACCCCTGCCCCTGGTTCTGATCGGATGGAATCTGGCTGGACGCCTCCAGGGGATAAATGCCGTCCGGGTCGGGTCCGATGCTCCAGGTCCAGAGCCCGGCCTCGAACTGGCCACGCTCGAGCGACCCCCCTTCGGCATAGCCGCTGAAGAGCTGACTCGGGTGGGCGTCGTTGGCGGCGACCTCGACGCCGAGCTTCTTCCACTCGGCGACGAGGTCGTCGCGGATCGCATCGCGCAAGGGATTTCCGACCGCGGTCACCAGCTGAAAGCTCAAGCGACGCCCGCTCTTGACGCGAATCCCGTCTCCACCCACCTTCCACCCGTCGCCATCGAGCAGCTTCGAGGCCGCCGTCAGGTCGTAAGTCAGTGAAACATCGGGGTCGTGGTAGGCGGCCAGCAGGCTGGGAATTGGCGAGCCGGCGACCTGGGCCTGATTGTTGAAGAATTTCTTGACCATCGCCGGCCGGTCGACCGCCATGCGCAAGGCCTGGAGCAGGGCCGGATCGTTTTTCCAGGGCGGTGATGTGCCCGTCAGCGGGTTGGGGTCCGCCTGGTTGAATGTCACCTGCTCATAGGCGAGCTGCGATTGGTGCTGAACCGCCAGCTTGCCGACCGAACCGAGGGTGGCCAGCTGATCGTCGGGGATTTCGAGGGCGACCGATACCTGGCCGGCGCGCGCAGCGTCGAGCAGCTGGCCGGACTCCGGATAAATCCGGTAGGTGATGCTGTCGAGATGCGGTCGACGACCGGAGCGACCCTGCGACCACGCCTCATTGCGGACCATCGTCACATGGTCGTCCGGCACCAGCTCGCCGATCTTGTACGGTCCGCTGACGACATCCGGCCGGCTCCAGAAGGGATCGCTGGCGAGCTGATCCGGTGCAGCATTGGCGAGCCGGTGCTGAGGCAGCACTGCCGGGAAGAGATCCAGGTACTTCGGGTAGATGTGATCGAAATGCAGCGTGAATCGCTGGGCGTCATGGATGTCGATGCGGGAGATCGCCGTGTACCCCTCGATCGAGAGCACGCCCTGGACCTTCGGATTCACGATCAAGTTCCAGGTGAAGGCGACGTCGGCGGAGGTCAGTGGCGCGCCGTCCGACCAGCGCAGCCCCGGCAGCAAGGAATAGGTGACGTCCATCGTGCCGGAGGTGTGGTTCCATGTGACGTCGCCGTTCTCAACGGTGGGGACACGCCGGACCAGGTCCGGCACCGGCTGGAGCTGCGCATCGCGTCGAACCAGGCTCGCGTAGAGCACCGAGTCGATCTCGGCAGCCGGAACCTCCTCGTTGAAGAGTGGCGAGAAATTGGTCGGGCTCTCCCAATCGCCGATCACCACAGATCCGCCCTCATGTCCGGCCGGCTCCGGACGGTACGACGATGCCGTTGGGCTGGTGGCACCAAGCGAGATGCCGTGCACGACCGGGAGGGAGCTGCATCCCGCAAGCACGGGGAGCAGCGCCAGGGCGAGGCGCCAGGTTTTAGATGTTATCGAGGATCTTCCGGCGCTTTCGCTGGAATTCGCTCTCGCTGATCGCACCGCGCTTGCGGAGCTTGTCGAGCTGACCGATGTCCGAGACCAGGTCAACGAGAGGCGACGAAAGCCGTTTCCCCAGGTGCCGGTCTTCGATGCCATCGAATTCCGGTGGCCGGGTGTCCCAGGTCTTCAGATAGAAGAGTGCCTTGAGGGCGGTGTAGGGAATGGCGAGCGTTTCCATCCGGTCTTTTTCCACGGTCATCAGGCGCATCGTGATCCCGTGGGTGGCGTGACCAAGCTCGCCGTCGAGATACCCTTTGAGCACCTCGCCGTCGATGAAGCGAATCGCGACCTTGCGGCCTTCCCGGGCCTTCTCCTCAGTGGTAGGGGCGCCGGCCTGCAGGGTGATGCACTTGATCGAGGGCAGCGGCACCAGCGCGCTCTGGTTGTTGCTGGCGTCGGCGCGCAGGTCGAGCTCCAGCTCCGGCTTATCCAGGCTGATGGGCCCGACCCGGCCTTCAAGGATCTCGTCATCAAGAAACCGCACGGTGACGGTAGTAGATTTTGCGGCCGGTGAACTGCTCAATTTAGGACCCTCGCAGTACGGGATGGCCGTATTGGAACGGAACGTCAGCGGCATTATAACGGCGCCTTTTCAGAACACCTGCGAAAAAATCGCGGCTGTGTGACAAAGCTGGAAAATGCTTCGGAGAGTCGTGCACGCTGCGCAAGAACCGGTGCTATGATTCGCCCGCGACTCGGCGGGAGGGACCTCACGTCGAACGATTTTGCCGAGTCCGGGTGGTATTCAGGGTAGTGACGCGAGTTGCCCGGGGGCCCTCGGATCTCGATCTGATCCGCGATTATCT
>DATASI010000040.1:0-10590 GCA_036269255.1 Candidatus Dormiibacterota bacterium | reverse complement strand
CTCTGGCAAATTTCCGGGCTCGACCTCGATACCCGCCGGCGGATCCTGAGCCACGGCGGGCAGCGGCTTCGACTGACGCGGCGGGAAACCGAGCTGCTTGCCTTTCTGGCGGAGCGACCCGGCCAGTTCTACGCGGCGAGCCAGCTGGTCAACCAGGCCTGGCACGCTCCGGAACTGTCTGAGGAGCAGCTTCGCACCTATATCGTGCGGCTGCGGCGCCACCTGGCCACGGCGCGCGTCCCCGTCCGGCTGGTGAGCGAGCCTCGCCGGGGCTATGGACTGGTGTTCAGCGCGTGAGTGTTCCAAGCCCGGCCGAGCCCGACAACGTCCTTCCGCTTCGTCCGGTGGCAACGCCCGAAGCCGAGCGCGCCGCACGGGTGGCCGACCAGGTTCGCCATCAGCTGTCCCGGCTCCAGGACTATGCCGACCTGCTGGATGGGCTCTCGCCCCAGCTGAATGTCCAGATCCTTCGCGTCGCGGTTGCCCAGGACGCTTCCCCGCCCGGCTGAGCCGGCGGTCACCGTCGTCGAGCTGCGCCTGCTCGACGGCCCGAACCTTTATTTCACCCAGCCGGCCGTCAAGCTGACGCTGGGCGTCGACCCGTGGCTCCGGCTGCCAGAGGATCGCACGGAAGAGCTCGCTGAGCGTGCCGGCTTCCAGGCCGCCACTCATCCAGGGACGGTTGGAAGCGAGCAACGCCGGCGGTTTGTCGCCCGTTTCGCCGTACATCTCGCGCGATCGCTCGCGACCGAAATGGCGACCAACCTCGCCGTCCGGGGACGTCTGGGCGCGGAGCCGAATGAGGTGGTGATCGCCTTCCCCTGGCGGCGCCAGCAGACGGCGCAGGCGTTCGCACGAAGCCTGGCCGGCCTGCTGCAACGGTCGCTCGACCGTCGCCGATCAGTCAAGCGCGGGATGGCGCAAGCCGTCAAGGTCGTGACTCGCAGCGATCCGGGACCGCCGCCGACCGTCGCCCACCCCCGAATCCCGGTGGTGGCGGTCACCGGAACGAACGGCAAGACAACGACGGTTCGGCTAATCGCGCACCTGGCGCGAGCGGCGGGCCGCCACGTCGCCTACACGACGACGGACGGGGTGTACTGCGACGACCGGCTGGTCGAGGCCGGCGACTACTCCGGCTTCAGCGGCGCGGCCACCGCCCTGGCGCAGCCCGAGGTCGACGTCGCGGTGCTGGAAACCGCGCGCGGCGGGATCCTGCTGCGGGGGATCGGAACGGCGCACAACGACGTGGCGGTCGTGACCAACGTGACGGCGGACCACCTCGGCCAGTACGGGATTCACTCGCTCGACCAGCTCGCCGAGGTCAAGGCGACCATCACGCGGATCACGCGACCGGACGGATGGGACGTACTGAATGCCGACGACCCGCGGGTGCTCGGCATGCGGCGCCATGCCTCGGGACAGTCGTGGCTCGTTTCCCTCGATCCCGACCATCCGGCCATCAGATCGGTGCTCGCCGAGCGCGGCCGGGCAAGTTCCATCCTCGACGGGGCGATGGTGATGATGACGTCGCGGCGCCACGTGCACCGGCTGCTGGCGGTCGACGACGTGCCGATGACCCTGGCAGGGATCTCCCGTCACAACGTCAGCAACGCTATGGCGGCGGCCGCGGCGGCGATCGGCGCCGGCATCCCCGAGGAGGCGGTCATCGACGGACTTCGATCGTTCGTCCTGGACCCCGAGAAGAATCCGGGTCGTGCCAACGTCTTCGAAATCGACAGCCGCGTCGTGGTCGTCGATTACGCCCACAACGAGGACGGCATGCGCGGCCTGGTCGAGATCTGCCATGGCCTGCGGGCGCCCGGCGGGCGCGTCTTCTTGAGCTTCGCGTCGGCCGGCGACCGAACCGATGCCATCATCCACCGGCTCGCCTACACCGCGGCGCGAGGTGCGGACCGGGTCGGGATCGCCGAGCTCCATCGCTACTTGCGCGGTCGTGACCCGGCCCAGCTGCTGCGCCAGCTGCAGGCTGGGGTGCTGGACGGCGGCAAGCCCGAGGCGGCGGTGTTTCCCAACGAGGTCGAGGCCCTGGAATGGATGTTGCGCGAGTCGGCGCCCAACGACGTGCTGGCCATCACCGCCCTGGCCCAGCGGTTCGAGATCTTCAGCCTGCTGCGCGAGCGGGGCGGTGTCTCGGCGAGCCCGGAACGGGTGAAGGCGCTGGTCCGGCGCGCGCGCGGTTAGGCCTGGGAGAGTGGGAGCGCGCGGCGCGCCTCGAGCTCGCGCCAGGTGTCGGCGGGCTTGTCGACGCAGAGCAGGACGACATCCCCCGGCCTTGCCTGCTGCAATGCCGCATCGATCGCCGGGCGCTCATCGATCACGATTTCGGACTGCTGCACTCGGCTCTCGGTAGCGGCGCGAACGCCCTCGATGACGCGGCCGGCGATCTCGCCTCGCTGACGACCGCGTTTGTTGGCGTCCTCGCGAACGATGACGATGTCGAAGAGTCCGGCGGCGACGCGACCCAGTTCGCGCAGGTCTTCGTCGCGGCGGTCCCCGGGTGAGGCGATCACAGCGATTCGCCGGCCGGGCTGCGGACCGTTCACGCTTGGTCCGGTCAGGCGCTGGACAAAATCGCCGGCCATGGCCAGGCTGTGCGGGTTGTGGGCGTAGTCGATCACGACTTTGATGCCATGCACCTCGACCAGGTTGAGGCGGCCGGGCGCCTCGTCGAATGAGGGATGGAAGCTACGCAGCCCCTGGCGGATGTCGTGCAGGTGGACGCCGGCGGCGTGGGCGGCGGCGGCCGCGGCCAGGGCATTCTGGACGTTGGCCCGCGCCAGTCCCTCGAAGGTCGCCGGGATCAGATGCACCCAGGCGATTTGCGTGCTGCGCCGACCCTCGCGCAGCACCATCATCTCTCCGCCACCCGGCTGGGGCTGGATGACGAAGGCCTTGCGGCCACGCTGCACCCAGCGGTCGACCAGCGGGTTGTCCGGCCGCATCGAGAAGAGGATCACCGAGCCACTGCAGTGCGACCGCATTTCGGCGACGAGCTCGTCATCGGCGTTGAGCACGGCCGTTCCGTTGCGAGGCACCGCTTCGACGATGACCCGCTTGATGGACGCGAGCTGCCGCAAGGAATTGACCTCGCGCAGGCCCAGGTGATCGCCGGTCACGTTGAGCACGACTGCGACGTTGTTGGCGCTGTAGCCGAGGCCCTCCCGCAGGATGCCGCCGCGCGCGACCTCGAAGACGGCGAAATCGACTCGAGGGTTCTGCAACACCATGCGTGCCGAGCGAGGGCCACTGGCATCGGCTTGCTTGACCAGGCGCCCGTCGATATAGATGCCGTCGGTGGTCGTCATGCCGACCTTGTGGCCGAGCCCCTTGACGATGTGGGCGATCATGCGCGTGGTCGTGGTCTTGCCGTTGGATCCGGTGACGGCGATGATGGGAATCCGCGCGGGCGTCCCCTGCGGAAACAGCATGTCGATCACCGCCTTGGCGACGTACTGCGGATCACCCTCGGTGGGGTGGGTATGCATGCGGAACCCGGGCGCGGCGTTGACCTCGACGATCGCGCCACCGGTTTCGCGCACCGGCTGGCAGATGTCCGGGGTGAGGAAGTCGATGCCGGCGACATCCAGGCCGACCACGCGGGCGGCCTCCTCGGCGATCTCGATGTTGTCGTGGTCCGCCTCCACGGTGCGGTCGATCGAAATGCCGCCCGTCGACATGTTGGCCGTCGCCGCCAGCTTGACCATGGTTCCCTTCGGTGGGACATCGGCGAGGCTGAAGCCCTGGCGCCGCACCAGCTCTTCCGCGGCCTCGTCGAGCTTGATGCGCGTCAGCACTTTCTCGTGCCCGATGCCACGACGCGGGTCGCGATTGGTGATCTCCACGAGATCGCGAACCGTGTGCTCGCCGTCCCCGATGACGTGCGCCGGAACACGCTCGGCGACCGCCACCATGTGGCCGTCGATGACGAGCACCCGGTAGTCGTTTCCCTTGATGAAGCTTTCGACCACCACGATGCCGCTGCGTGTCTGCTGCAGCGCCCGCTCGAAGCCGCGGCGCACGTCGTCCTCGGTCCGCAGGTCCAGGCTCACGCCTCGCCCGTGGTTGCCGTCCAGCGGCTTGGTCACGACGGGAGGGCCGATCCGACGGGCGACCGAGAGCGCCTCGTCCACGGAACGGACGGTTTCGCTGCGCGGCACCGGCAGGCCGGCGGAGGCGAGCAGCGCGGTGGTGAGCTTCTTGTCGCCGGCAATGTCGACACCGAGCGCCGAGGTCCGCGACGTCATGGTGGCGCGAATGCGTTGCTGGTATTTCCCCATGCCCAGCTGGACGAAGGACTGCTCGTTGAGGCGGATGAAGGGAATGTCGCGGCGAGCCGCCTCATCGAGGATCGCCTGGGTCGAGGGACCAAAGGCCGCGTGCTCCGCCAATAGAACCAGGCTTTCGAGCTCGCCAACGAAGTCGAAGCTCGGGTTGGCTTCGACGAGGTGATTGATCAACCGAACCGCCAGCTTCCCCGCCGCCAGCCCAACCTGCTCCTCGCTGTAGCCGTAGACGACGTTGTAGACGCCGGGCGTGCCGGCGCGCCGGGTTTTGCCGCGCGTCGTCGAGCCGCCCGCCTCGCGTTGTAGCTCGAGCGCGACATGCTCGGCCACGTGGCCCATCCAGGTGCCGTCACGCAGCCGTTCGATGAATCCACCGGCGCGATGCAGCGAACAGCCATGGTCGCGAAGGCCCGGCAGCAGGTCGACGAGGGCATCGGTGAAGTTCGGCAGGGTGTTCGACGGCCAGTGTTCGAGCGAACCCAGGTCGACCAGCAGCCGGATCGCCGGTTCGTACGACCAGTAGTTGGGACCGCGGAGAACCTGCGCCTCGAGGATGCTCAGCTCGGGCTTGGCGGGCGGCTTGTTCGCGATAGGTTCGTGCTTGGCGTCTTCATCGCGATCGACCCGCGGCCGGTCTACGTCACTCAAAGCGGCCTACGCCTGAGCTGGGCTCTTCACTCGGACGCCTGGCGATCCTCTTGCCGTACGCGGCGACGATCGAGCGCGCGATCATCGCGACCCTCGGCTGCCGCCTGGCGGGCCATTTTGGCGATCCGTCCCTGGGCGAGTTGCGCCACCTTTGGATTGACGGTGACGTCGCGCGGCAGGACGCGCCGGGCCCGCAGGTCGAAGCGATAGCCGGATGGGAGCGAATGGAGGCGAGCATTCGACACCATCATCGGCCGGTGGCCGGTCACCTGGTAAGCATCGGTGATCACATCGGCCCCATCGACGATGGTGACCGACCCTCGGCCGAGCACCTCGAGCACATCGTTCCCGTCGACGATCGCCGCCGTATCCTCGTCGAGGCCGAGCCCGATCAGCGATGGCGACTGGGCGACCACGGCGAGCAGCCGACCGAGTCGAGTGCGTTGCTCGAAGTGCTGGTCGACCACGACGTTGAGCAGCAGCCCGAGACCGACGGAGACGTGTGCCATGCGATGCTTGGGTGTCGCGCCCGAGCTGCCGAAGGCCATCATGTGGGTGGCGACCGCACTGGCGCCGGCGGAGGTGCCGGCCACCACGACGCCACGGCCATGCGCTTCCAGGATGGCGGCGCCGACCCGGGTGCCGCCGATGACGGAGGAGAGCCGGAGCTGGTTGCCGCCGGTCATGAAGATGCCGCTGACGCCTTGCAAGGCCTCGACCGAGCGCGGCTCATTGGCTTCGTCGCGCGTCTCGGGGCGCAGGCCGGTGACCTTGCCGACGCCGAGCCGGCTGAAGATGTGCCGGTACAGATCGGTGGCGGCGTCGCCCAGGGAAGAGGCAGTGCTGATGACGACGATATGGGCGTCCCGGCCGCCGGCGAGCTCGACGAAGCGGGAGAGGATAACGCGCTCACCCAGCTTGTCCTCGGCTCCGCCGATCACCATCACGGCACCGACCGGGCCGCCATCCGTGGTCGGAGCAAGACGGAGCGGGGCGGAGGCGTCGGTCATGTCCCGTCAGTGTACCGGCGTTCGAATTGGAGCGGAGCGTGCGCTCTTGTGGAATGTTATATGCTGATTGTCACCTCTTGTGATGACGGAGGGAAAGGGAGCCGGGCGTGGATGGTCAGCAATCCGAGTTCGCCATGGCGGCAACGAAAGGGGATCTGCCGGGCGACGCAACCCTAGCGATTGAGCGAACCGCCAGCCAGGCGGTGGATCCGGCGCACCTCCTCGATGGCGAAGACCCGGACACCTTGCAGCCGCACGATGCCGACCACTGGATTCGCGTTTACAGCGAGCTGCTCGCCTTCAAGACCAGCCTCCTCGAGCGGGCTCGGCAGCTCGCCGAAGGCACCGGGGACAGCGCTCACCGCGAGATTGCCTCCACCGATCTGACCGTCATGGACGCGCAGGCCAGAAAGCTGCGACACCGGCTCGAGTTCTGGCGTCGGCGTGGGCGGGAGCTCGAAGGCCGCAGGCCCTCCTGAAGGTGATTACAGGACTATAATGTCTGGATACTATTGGGGTATAAGGTATTGGCGGGAGTGATCAATCCTGAGCCGGCCACCGGAGCGGGGCACCCCAGTCACAGCCGAAGCAGCGCACAGGCGGCTCCGGACCTGCTCGTCTGTGTCCTGGAGGCGCTGCCGCTGGGCATGGGACTGTTCGAGTTCGCCGGCGACGACGTGATCTTCCGGGCCGGCAATCGTGAATTCGCGCGCGTCCTGCGGCTCGATCGGCGGCCGCTGAATGGCCAGGATCTCACCGACGTGTTCACCCATGCCGAGGGTGACGACGTGCGCCAGGTCTTTTCCCGGGTGAGGAGTCGAGCCGAGCCCCAAAGCTACTTTGCCCCCGATGCAGCGAGCAAGGGCCACCGAATCTGGAATATCGACGTCTACCCGGTGTTCACGGCCGGACAGGTAACCCATGTGATGGCGCTCGCGGAGCAGATCGAGGAGACCCTGGAAGTGCGCCAGCGACAGCAGCATGAGACAGACCGGTTACGGGAGAAAGCTGATCACCTTGCTGAATTGGAAAAGGCAAAGTCGGAGTTCCTCCGGTTGGCATCGCATGAGCTTCGCGGACCGGCGGCGATGCTCGGAGGCTACCTCTCGATGATGGAAGAGGAGGCATTGGGGCCGATTCCCGAGCGGCTGCGCCCGGTGCTGCCCCTGCTCCGCGCTAAAGCCGCCCAGATCAACATGCTCGCCAACGAGATGGTCGAGGCGGCGCGCCTGGAGGATCGCCGGCTGCAGCTAAAGCGGAAACGCGTCGACCTGCGCGACGTCGTGCGGCGAAGCGTGAAGTCGGTGTCAACCGGTCTCAGCCATAAGCACACACTGCGGTTCGAGGACCGAGCGGCTGCCGGCGTTCCCATCCAGGCCGACATGATGCGGCTGGAGATCATCATCAACAACCTGATCGATAACGCCATCAAGTATTCGCCGCACGGCGGCGACATCACAGTAGAGCTGTCAACCGCAGGCGACCTCGCGATGGTGAGCGTGCGCGACTTCGGGATCGGCATCGCGGCCGAGGACATGGATCGGCTATTCATCCGCTTCAACCGCATCGCGCCACAGGCCGACGTCCCGGGCACCGGGCTTGGGTTGTACCTGGCGCGCGAGCTTGCCCGCCTGCACGGAGGGGACATCGCCGCGGTTTCCAGCCTGGGCGAAGGCAGCAAGTTCACCCTGAGCCTGCCCCTTGACACCGGCAAGAAGTAGCCAGGGCCGCCTTCTCACCGAGGGGACTTCGGCCGATCAGCTGATCCCCGAGCAGCTGACCCTGGAAGGACTGAAGGCGGCTGCGGCGGAATGCCACGCCTGCGACCTGTACAAGACCGGCACGCAGACGGTCTTTGGAGAGGGCGCCGAGCACGCGAAAGTGATGTTCGTTGGCGAGCAGCCCGGCGATCGGGAGGATATCGAAGGCAAGCCGTTCGTCGGTCCGGCCGGACGCCTGCTGGATGAGGCGCTGGTGGCCGCGGGAATCGATCGGAAGCAGGTCTATATCACCAATTCCGTGAAGCATTTCAAGTGGAAGCCGGCGGGCAAACGCCGCCTGCACCAGAAGCCGAACGCGGCCGAGATCAGTGCCTGTCGTCCCTGGCTGGATGCGGAGATCGCCGTCGTCAAGCCGAGCACTCTGGTGCTGCTCGGCGCGACGGCCGCGCAGGCCATGCTGGGCCGGGACTTCCGGGTCAGCACGCAGCGCGGGCAGTTCATCGAGCGTCCTGGCCTGCCGCTGATGATGGCGACCGTCCATCCCTCGTCGATCCTGCGGGCACCAGACGACGAGAGTCGTGAGATCGAGATGCAGGCGTTCATCCACGACCTGCGGCGGCTGGCGTCGCGGCTGAAATCCTGAGAATCGTCAGGTAAACTGCTAGCGCCTCGCGGGGAGGTGGCAGAGTGGTCGAATGCGAGCGCCTGCTAAGCGCTTGAGCGGGTGTTTCCGCTCCCCGGGTTCGAATCCCGGCCTTCCCGCCACTGTCGCCGACGAAGGCATCGATGCGCCGACGCTTCGGTGTAACTTACGATCGCGCGACCAGCTCCTTGAGTGCGGTCGCGTCCTTGATGGCGTGCCCCTCCATGTCGTTGTTGAAGTAGACGAAGACGTCGAGGCCGCCGGTGCTCCAGTCGAGGATGCGCTCCGCCCAGGGCTCGAGTGCGCGCCGCCCATAGCCCAGCCCATGCGGAGGTAGATGCATCCTTATATACGTGAAGTCGCTGGTGATCTCGAAGACCTTCGGCATTTTTGGATGGTCGGGGATACAGAGGGCGATTTGACGACGTCGAAGCAAGTCGCAGACCGGCGCAACCAGCCATGAGTCATGCCGGAACTCGATCGTGAAACGGAGATGGTCAGGCAGCATGCCGACGAATCGCTCGAGCCGCTCCAGATCGAGACGGAAGTTGGCCTGCAGCTGAAAGAGGATAGGACCGAGCTTCTCCCCGAGGCCGAGCGCCGGCTCGACGACCATGTCGATGGATTGCTGCTCGACCGCCAGCCGCTTGATGTGCGTGACATACCGGCTGCCCTTGACGGCAAAGAGAAAGCCCGGCGGCGCCTGGGCACGCCACGCCTGGAAGCGTTCGATGGTGGGTTGGCGGTAGAAGGAGTTGTTTAGCTCGACAGTGTCGAAGTGCTGGGCGTAGTACGCGAAGTGCTCGCGAGCGGGCAGCTTCTCCGGATAGAACTGTTTTCGCCAGTGTGGGTATGACCAGCCGGAGCACCCAATCCTGATCTGCCCCGCCATCTGAGGCTGACTGTAGCGACGCGGATCGAGTCCAGTCCAGCCGGGAGGTCAGGCGGCGTCGAACTCGTCAGGCGCGCGTGCCGCGTCTTCGAATTCGGCCTGGTGCACTTGCCACGGATAGAAGTCGGTCTCCGGCGGAACCGCCAGCACCCGGCCGTCGGGACTCAGCGACAGGCGCCAGCCAGCCTCGTGCACCATCCAGTGGTGATGCCGGCAGAGCAGGACCAGGTTCGAGAGATCGGTCTTCCCGCCCTGCGCCCAGTGGATGATGTGATGGGCCGCCGTCCACGAAGCCGGTCGCTCGCAGCCCGGCCAGCGGCAGAACTTGTCACGCGCCTCGAGCAGCCGGCGGGTGCCACCCGACACGACGCGCTTCGCACGACCAGCATCGATGACGGCAGAGTCGGCGCCCAAGAGCACTCGCGTGATGGAGCTGTCGCACGCGATGCGCTGCACGGTTTTGGCCGAGATCGGAAGCGAGAGCGCCATCTCACCGGCGGGAGCCCCGATCAGACCTCTGAGCGTCTCGAGAGTGGTCGTGACCTGCACGTGCGGGCGAACGCTCCCGTGCTGCGGGATCGTCGCGGCATCGAGGGCGTGCTCGGCAAGGTCCACCCAAGCGTCGGCATAGCGTCGTTCGGTGCACCGGTCGTCGGCCTCGCCCTGCGGCCGGGCGAGCGGCTCCAGCGCGGTCCGGATCGTGGCGCCCGCGGCGGAATCGAATCGACCTCGCACGGAGACGCTTCCGTCGGGTGCGTCGCTGAATCGCAGGTACCGCGCTTCCGCCTCCTGCCGCTGTTCATCGGCCACGCCCTCAGGATCGGCGCGGTGCCATTCGTGCATGGCGTGATACCACAGCTTGCTGGGACTGGTCCGTTCGGCGACTTTGAGGAACGGCCGCTCGTCAAATGGCTCGGCGCTGTCGGAATGCGCGATTGCCTGGGCGTGGCGCGCGATGATGGCCGCATGGGCGAAGCCGATTCGACCATCGCGAACGGCATCAAGCGTTCTGGGCAGGTTGCCAAGCTGCTCGCCCACATGCAGGCAATCGGCCGCTGCCGTCGAGGTCATCTTGCCGTTGTGGCGCAGCCAATCGACCGTTGAGACGGAGCCCCAGTCGTCGACGCACGCCTGTGACTTGTGGAGCTCGATGGTGTGATCGGAAATTTCCAGGGCCAGCAGATCGCGCAGCTGCGTGAGCTTGATGATCGCGTTCGCGTGCTGCTCGGGGAGCAGCCCGTCCTTGGGCATCTCCTGGTAGAGGCCACAGAGGGCTGTCATGGCGTCGAGGACCCCGTCGCGCCCCTCCATGCGAATGGAGCTCAGCCAACTGTCCGGGATCATCGATAGCGCCCCGATCCGGCTGCCA
>DATASI010000039.1:0-9541 GCA_036269255.1 Candidatus Dormiibacterota bacterium | reverse complement strand
GGCGGACGCCGAAGATCTCACCGAGCAGGTGTTTCTGAAAATGGTCGATTCGATCCAGCGCTACCGGCCGCGGGGCGTTGCCTTTTCCTCCTGGCTCTACCGGATCGCGCATAACCTGCTGGTCGATCGGTACCGGCGCGCCGGCCGGGAGGCGGTCGAGCTCTCGGCCGAGCTCCACGACACCCGTCCCCACGTCGACCCCTCCACAATGGCCCAGCATGCGGATGACCGGCGGCGGCTGATGCAGGCGATCGATCGCCTGACCCCCGAGCAACAGCAGGTGATCACGATGCGCTTCATCGACAACCTCGAAATCGAGGAGATCGCGCGGCTGACCCACCGGAATTCGGGAGCCATTCACTCCATGCAGCACCGGGCGCTGGCCAGCCTCTATCGCTTTCTGATGGAACAGGAGCAGGTGGAGGCGCGCCGTGCGTGACCTGAGCCGGCCGCTCGAGGAATGCCTGCAGGCAGTCAAGGAGAAGCGCAATCTCCAGGAGATCCTTCGGCGATATCCGGCCGACCGTGATGAGCTGATCGGAATGCTCCGACTCTCCGTCGAGTTGAGCGCCATGGGCGCCCCCGCGGCGGACCCGGCCTTTCGACTGCGGGCGCGAAACCGCATGCTCCAACTGGCGGCGGAACGCCGACAGGCACCTCAGCGCAGCCCCTTCGGCTGGGTGCCTCGTCCGGCCACCCGGCTCGCGTTCGCGGGCGCGATGGCCATCGGCCTGGTGGCTGCGGGTGTGACGGCTGCCGCCGCTTCGGGCGGGAGTCTGCCCGGCGATCCGCTTTACGGCCTCAAGCTCGGTATCGAACGGGCCCAGCTGGGGGTCACCCTCGACTCCGCGCAACGCGCCCAACTGCAGCTTCACTTCGCCGATGTCCGGCTCGAGGAGGCTCAGCGCCTGTTCGGGCTCGGGCGCGATCGTGACGCGGTCGCCCTGGTGAGCCAGTACGACGCCCAGGTATCGCAGTTCAACCACGCGGTCGCGGCCTCCGCCTTCGATGACGGCGCCCTCACCGAGCTCAGCCGACTGGTCCAGGAACGGCAGGCAAATGCCGACGCCAGCCTGAATGCACTCGCGGGATCGCTGAACGCTCACGGCGACAGTAAATCAGCCGCGATTGTCGCCCAGACCCAGACCCACGTCGACGCAGCCCTCAAGGCCAGCAAGACCGACCTCGAGGCGCACGCGAACAATGGTCGCCAGGACAGCCACGGCACCAAACCGGCCGGCGGGAACCGCTAGGAGCTGCTGGGCTTGCCGCGCCGGGCGGCGAAAAACTCGCGAAGCAACCGTCCGGCGGGCTCGGCAAGCAGTCCGGAGCTGACCTCGACCCGATGGTTGTTGGCCGGGTGGCGAAGGACGTCGTAGACCGAATCCACCGCCCCCTTTCTGGGATCGGCCGCGCCGTAGACCAAGCGATCGATGCGCGCCAGCACCATGGCGCCGGCACACATCGGACAGGGTTCGAGGGTGACGTACATGGTGACGCCTTCCAAACGCCAGGACTGGGTCTGGCGAGCCGCCTCCTGCAAGAGCAGCAGCTCGGCATGGGCCGTGGCATCTGGCGCGGTCTCGATCAGGTTGTGCGCCTCGGCGAGGACCGAGCCGTTTCGAACCAGGACGGCGCCGACCGGGACCTCGCCAATCGTCGCGGCCAGGCGAGCCTGGGCGAGCGCGCGCTCCATGTAGTGCGCATCATCGCGACCGCCCCTTACTAGACTTTCGTCCATGGCGCAACGAAGCATAAGTGAGGAGGCGGCCGGTCTTTTCGGGCCGGACTCCGTGATCTGGCGCGTCAACCGCGAAGCGGCGGTGGCCCTCGCCGGAACCTGTGCCATCCTGATGCAATTCGCCCATCCAAAAGTCGCTGCGGGCGTGCGGGATCACAGTCGCTTTGAGACCGACCCGGCGGGCCGGCTTCGCCGAACCTTCGATCTCACGCTCGCCTGGGTATTCGGGAGCCGGGCGGAGGCCCTCCTGGCGGCGCGTGTGGTCAACCGGCGGCATGAGATGGTTCGCGGCTCGGGTTACTCGGCAAAAGACCCGCAGCTGCTGCTCTGGGTGCAGGCAACGCTGGTGTATTCGGCGGTCCGAGCGTATCGCTCATTCGTCGGGCCGCTTACCGACGCGAGTGCCGACCGCTATTACGAGGACACGAAGGAGATTGGCGCCCTTCTTGGCGTACCGCGACAGATCTATCCCGACGACTTCGATGCCCTGATCGGTTACATCGAGCGGATGATCGAGTCCGGCGAAGTCAGCGTCGGCGAGGATGCGCGACGAATGGGCCGGGTCGTCCTTCAGCCGCGATTCCCCGGAGTCCCTCGGCTGGCCTTCGCGCCGCTCACCACGATCACGACCGGCCTCCTACCACCACCGCTTCGGGCGCAGTTTGGCCTGCGGTGGAACCGCCTCGACGGCGCACTTTTCGGCTCGTGCACCACGCTGATGCCCAGGGTGCTTGGGATTACTCCGCGAGCGATTCGCTTTCTGCCCCCGGCACGCCAGGCGTATCGGCGGCTTCGGCTCGAACCTGCCTAGACCATCGAGCGTCTGCGGCGGAGCCAGGTGCCGCTGGCGGAGGGGGCGAGATTCGAACTCGCGGTGGCGTTGCCGCCACACGGCTTTTCGAGAGCCGCACCTTAAACCGCTCGGACACCCCTCCGGACGTGGAATTCTACCCTGCTAGGGGGAGGGAGAGACCAGCTTGCGGCGCGCGCGATGGCGGGCGACCTTCGCCCGGTTGCCGCAGCTGCGCATGCTGCACCACTTCCGCTTGCCAGTTCTCGAGGTGTCCTTGAAGACCCACCGGCACTGCGGGTTCTCGCAGACCCGCAACCGGGACGTGTCGCCCTGGATCAGCTCACGGGCGATCGATTCGGCCAGCCGGGTTAGCGCCCCGTCGACGGGGTCGCCCTGGTGGCGGTGATCGAGCGAGAACCCGTCCGGCGCGGGAACCAGCTCATAGATGTAGTGAGTCCGAAGCGTGCGGTTGAGCTCCTGTAGATCGGCCGCTTCCGGCGGTCGCCTGTTGGCCACGGCCTCCAGCACTCCCCGCATCGCCTGACGAACGCGCCGAAGCTTCGCCAGGATCTCGGTGCCGGCCGCCGGCGACGCACCAAACTGCGCCAGCAGGTGGGTCCGGGCCTCGCGGTGCAGAAGGTCGTGCTCGACCAGCCAGTCCAGCGCCGCCTCGGGGCTCTCCAGGTGGTCGTGGGGGACCGGCCACAGGTCCAGGGTGTTGACGAAGTCGAGACCGGTCTGAAGCCGGGCGATGTGGCCGACGACGACTGGCATGAGCGCACCTTGACTTGTTACTGACTCGTTCACATGTAACCCCTTTATACCACTTGACGGGTTAAATGTAGCAGAGTAAAATACTCCCGTAACCGGTCAAGAGCCATAAGACAGTTACAGCGAGGTGACAAAACATGCAGGACTCATACACGATCTACACCTGGGCGATGGACAGGCAGGCCGAGCTGCAGCGGGAAGCTGCGGAGCGCCGGCTCGCGCGTGACAGTCGCCACGTCCACCTCCGGCTTCGCTGGCCGCTGGCAACCCGCCGTCGCCGCGACGACCGGTAACGGTCGGGCGCTGGTATGGCGGCTGTTCGAAGACGGATGCCCGCTGACGTGGCCCACGCCGTAAGCCGAACGGCCAGGGAGCGGGCGGCCCAACCGGCCGTCCGCATCTGGCTCGCCCTCCTGACGGTCTATCTCCTCTGGGGATCGACCTATCTCGGGATCAAGTACTCGATCGAGACCATCCCGCCGCTGCTCCTGGGGTCGGTTCGATTTCTGCTGGCGGGTGGGATTCTGTATGCGCTGGCGGTTCGCCGCGGGGATACGCTCGGCGACCGGCCACGGGGCCCCCAGTGGCGAGCCACCCTGCTGATGGGCGGGGCGCTCCTGGTGGGCGGCAATGGCGGGGTGATCCTCGCCGAGCAGTATGTCCCGACGGGCGTCGTCGCCCTGCTGGTCGGGACCTCGCCACTCTGGATGGCGCTCCTGGATCGGGTCATTTTCGGCCGGCGCCTGCCGCCGCTGGTCATTGTCGGGCTGGTCATCGGCTTCAGTGGCGTCGCCTTCCTGATCGGCGCCCCAGGTCCCGGGCGGCTGAAAGTGATCGGGGCGGTCTTCGCGCTGTTGGCGCCGATCTGCTGGGCGACCGGCTCGGTGTTCACGCGGCACGTCCGGCTGCCACGGCGGCCGCTCGTGGCGGCAAGCATGGAGATGCTGTGGGCGGGCGCCGCGTTCGCCGTTGCGAGCGTCGCAAGTGGCGAGATCGGCCGACTCCACCTCAGCCATATCTCGACGACATCACTCCTCGCGCTGGCCTATCTGGTCGTCTTCGGCAGCCTGGTCGGGTTCAGCGCCTACGTCTGGCTCTTGCGAGCCGCCCCGCTCTCGCTGGTCTCGACCTACGCCTACGTCAACCCGGTGGTGGCGGTGGTGCTAGGCGCGATCTTCATCGGTGAAGCGATCTCGCTCCGGACGGTGGTTGCCGGTGGCATCATCCTCGCCGCCGTGGCGCTGATCGTGATTGCGCGAAGCCGCGACGCTAAGCCTGCGCCGGCTCAACCAGCTGAACTTTCTCAGCCGTAAAGGCGCGATGCATCTGGGCTACGTTGGCCAGCGTATCGATCTCGCGCGGCGTTTTGTCGCGCCGGATCTGTTTGATTCGGGGGAACCGTAGCGCGTAGCCGGAGTTGTGGCGGCCCGACTCGGTGATCGCGTCGAAGGCCACCTCGAGCACGATTTCGGGTTGGACCAGGCGAAAGCGCCCGAAATCTTTGACGGTGATCGATTTGAAGTAGTCGGTCATCTGCGCGATCTCGGCGTCGGTGAGTCCGGAATAGGCCTTCCCGATGTTGACCAGTCGCTCGCTCGATTCGTCGTAGACGGCGAAGGTGTAGTCGGAGAGGACGTTCTTGCGCTTGCCGTGTCCCCATTCGACGCCGGTTACGACGACGTCCAGCGTCGCCAGGGCTTTCTTCAATTTGAGCCAGCCGAGGCCGCGGCGGCCGGGCGTATAGCGGCTGTCGGGATCCTTGACCATCAAGCCCTCGTTGTTGCGCGCCCTGGCCGCGTCGAAGATCTGATCGAGCTCGGCCGCGTTGTTGGCCTGTACCAGGTACGCGAGCAAGAAGGGGGAGGGAAGATTGAGCGCCTCCAGCAATCGCCGGCGCTCACGCAACGGCTCGGTCAAGAGGTTGCGACCGTCCAGGTAAAGCAGGTCAAACGCCACAAAGGTAACGGGGACCTCGGCGCGCAGCTGGGCACTGACCACCTTTCGGCCGAGGCGGTGCTGCAGCTCGAAAAAGGGGCGGACGCTTCCGCCGCGGTAGGCGAGGATCTCGCCGTCCAGCAGGACATCGTGCGGCAACTGTTGCGCCGCCTCGACCACCTCAGGAAAGGCGGCCGTCACCTCGTTGAGATCTCGCGAATAGAGCAGGACCCGCCCACCTTCCTTGTGCAGCTGGCCCCGAATGCCGTCGTATTTATCCTCGACCCAGGCTTCGCCTCCAACTCGACGCATGATCGCGGCCGCGTCCTCTTCGGGTGAGGCGAGCATGAACTGGAGCGGATGCATCAGCCGCAGATGGGCGGACCGCAAGGCCTTCCGGCGGGCCAGGAGCGCCACCTCCCCGATGTCGCCCGTCAGCATACTGGCCCAGGAGACGTCGGCCAGCGGCGCGCCTGATGCTTTGGCGATGCCCTCTTCCACCAGGCCGGCACGCAGGCCGATCCGCAGATCGCCGGTCAGGATCTTGCCGAGGTACTTCGCCTCGAGGGGCGTCAATCGGTCGAGCAGCTCGGCAAGCGTCTCCGCCTTTCGCTTGGATGTGCGCTGCTCGTAGATCCGAACGAAGATCGCCTGGACCTCCTCGAGGGAGGTGGGACGCGGATGCGTATGCCCCTCGAGCACTTCCTGGATCACATCACCCACGTCGCTGTGTCGCATGTACGCCTCGCCCAGGACGTCATCGTCGATCTGCGCCAGGTCGCAAACGGCGGCGCGGATCACGGCGTACCCGAGATTCAGCCTTCGCTGATCGCGATCGGCAAAGGGTCGGGCCGTGAAATAGATCGCCGCCAGGGGAAGATTGGCGTCATCGAGGTTGGCGAAGTACGCGCCGAGGATGCGCGTCTTCTCCAGCTTGCTGCTGGTGCCACGAATCGCTTCCGCGGTTCTGGCAAAGGCTTCTATGGTGACGCCGAGGCGGAGGGGGAGGCCGAAGGCGACGGGGACTGGATCTGATCGGCGGCGGGTGCCGTCACCGTCTCCCCCGAGTTGTAGCGGTCGAACGTCAAGGTGATGTTCTGCCCACCGGTCTGGGTCTCGACGTACTTGACGGGGTACCCATCGCTTTCGCGGATGTAGGCGTCGAACGCGTTACCATCCCGGTCCTTGGCTGCGGCGTGCCAGACCTTGGTCTGCGACAGCGTCTCCTCGCCAAGGTATTTCTGGGCACTCGCTCCGCTGAACGCGGAAGGATCGATCCCGGTCGTGCTCTGCGTCGCCGACCACTTTGGAGCAGCAGGCGTCAGCCCGTAGTTGATGCCGTTGACCGAGATCTCTTCGATGGTGACGGTCTGGCCACCGACGTCCGTTTGAAACTTGAAGCGGCCCGCGGGTTTCGGCTTATACACGAGCGCGCCGTCGCCAACCAGCTGGAGGGTCACGCCGTTGTCCGTAATCTTTCCGGTCACCTTGAAATGCGCGTCCTGGAGATTCGATTGCTGGGGCTTGGCAAGAACCTGCTGCGCCGTGGGCGCGCCCAGGGTCGGTACGCCGCACGATGCGGTGATCGCGGCGGCGACCAGAACGAGCAGCCGACGCGAGACGGCGGCTATCCCTGGACCACCTGGGCCGCGGGCGGCGCGGCGATCGTCACGCCGGTGTTGTAGTGGTCGAAGCTCAGCGTCAGGGCATTGTCCTGCTGGACGAGTGTGTATTTCAAGGGGTAGCCATCGCTTTCCCGAATCCAACCATCAAATGGGTTGCCGTCCTTGTCCTTGGCTCGGGCGTGCCACGCTTTCCCCTGCGGCAAATTCTCTTCGCCGACATATTTGAAAGCGGACGCACCGGAGAAGCTGTCGGGGCCCAACCCCGACGTGGTTGCCTTCGCGGTCCATTTGCCATTGCCCGGCACCGTGAAGGTGTAGTCGGTCGCGTTGACCGTGATTTCTTCGAAGCTGACGGGCTGCCCCGCGACCGAGGTCTGGAATTTGAAGCGCCCGGCCGCGCGGGCTCCATAAACGAGCTCACCGTCGCCGTTGATGTCGACCGTGACGCCCTGGTTCGCAAACTTTCCGGTGGCCACAAAGTGCCCATCCTTCAAGCCGCTGTGCTGCGGTTTGGCGAGCACCTCCTGGGCGGTGGGCGGCTTCGACGGCGTGCCCGGAACACCGCACCCAGCCAGGACTCCGGCCGATAGGCCTAGCAGCAATAGTCGAGGCGCTCCCCGGATCGTCATTGCTGGATGTCCGATGCCGGCGGCGGCGTGACCGTCTCACCGGTGTTGAAGTGATCGAAGGTGGCGGCGAGGCTGTTGCCCTGTGAGGAGCTGGTGTATTTGAGCGGATAGCCGTCGCGTTCGCGGATCCAGGCTTCGAACGGATTACCGCCGTCATCGGTGGCCTTGACATGCCAGGCCTTGCCGAGAGGCAGCGTGTCCTCGCCGAGCAGGGTGGCGTTCGTGCCTTTGAACGAGGCTGGGTTCGAGCTGCCTGCCGGCTTCACAGTCCAGCGCGGGTTGTCGGGTGAGAGGTCGTATTCCTTGCCGCCGGCGATGACCTCGACGAATTTCAGGGTTTGCCCCTGGACGATCATTTGCATGGTGAACTTGGAGGCCTGCTGCGGCTTGATCACGATGACGCCATCGCCGGTGGCATCCAGTACCAGGTTGCTGCTCGCGATCCGCGCCGTCAGCGTGAAATGCGCGTCTTTGACATCGGCCTGGTTGGGCTTGTTGAGGATTTCGGCTGCCGTGGGCTGCTTGGCCGGCTGCCCGGCAGCGCTGCTACACGCCGAAAACAAGATCAGTACGGGTCCGAGCAGGATCGCGCCAGCTGGCCTCATCGACGACATGCTACGTGCCCGGCGTCGATGCCGGTATCTATTCCTCCGTCAATAGCGGTTACATCAGGGTCGCATCGTCGAATGGGTAGGCGCCTGGAGGGAGCGTCGGCGGCGCGATGACCTCCTGGATGGTGAACACGGTCTCGATCAGTTCCGTCGTGCGGGTGCCGGTCTGCAGTCGGTCCAACAGCCGGGTCGTGAGTCCGGGCCGACCCACCAGCTGCCGGCGAAGCTCGCCAAGTGGTGTCTCGAATTGTTGCGGCACCGTGCGCACGCCATCAAGGTTCAACTCCTCGAGTTGATTGAGCAAGCGGTCCGTCAGCCGGTGCGGCGCGGCGAGCCGCGCGAGGCGTTGTTCGATCCATTGCCGTTCGGCGTCGCGAATTTGTTGATTGGCGCTAGCCAGTGGTCCCATTAGCTTCCTTCCTCGCTCTGGTTCGTTGGCGACACCGTAGCCAAGTGACATCGATACTGTCAACTTTTGTGGCGTCGGGCAAACGAGCCTGCAAAAGGGTTCATCAGTCTCGAGGACCGAAGGTCCAGCGGGTGGGCGAGCCGGTGAAATCCGATTCCTTTAGAGCGAAGGCCCAGACTGGGCGAACGCGATAGCAGCCGTTGGCCGGCTTCGAGAAAAAGTCGATGTTGTAGTCCGTCTGGTATTTCTGGTTGACCGCATCCACGAAGGGGCGGACCGAATCGGTGTCGTCGATGAGCTCGCTGTCGCCTTCGATAATCACCGGCTCATACGGGTTGTCGGTGGCGATGGCGCAGCGCGGCCGCAAGGCAAGGTTGCGCGCTCGCCGCGAGCCGAGGCTCGAGCTGAACCATAGCGCGTCATCCATCCAGACTCCCCAGACCGGCATCAGATGCGGTGCGCCGTCGGGCCCGGTGGTCGATACCCAGTAGTCATGCGAACGCTCGAGCCGCTCGCGCGCCCAGGACCACGGCAGCAAGCCAGACCCAGCGTTTGCGTCCTGCACGCCGTAGCCGGGCATGAATGGGCGACTGGCGGATGGGTGGCTCAACGCCATTCAAGCCGGCTTCGCGCCGCCCAGTACTGATCCGGAGGTTCGGCCGACGACTGAAGAATCGCATGATCATCGGCGGAGAGCCGGGCTTCGGCCGCGCGGACGTTGCTGATCAGCTGCTCCTGTGTGACAGCACCTGAGAGCACCACGTCCGCCCAGGGATTCGACAGCGCGGCGGCGATGGCGAGACGATCCTTCGACGCCAGCCGTCCGTTGGCGAGCGCTTCCTTGACGATGACGCCCCAGCCGGTCGCGTGCGCTTCCGCCAGGGCAGGGCCCGCTGAGGGCTCGAGGATGTTCCAGGTGGCCTGCACGCAGCCAAATGGATTGACACCATCGACGCGGACCTGGAGTGCACGCCGAATCACGTCAGCCTGACGCGGACCGCTGACGCTCAGGCCGATCACCAGGCCC
>DATASI010000038.1:0-10121 GCA_036269255.1 Candidatus Dormiibacterota bacterium | reverse complement strand
GCTCGAGATAGTTGCGGCTGACGCCGTAGGGAAAGACGGACACGGTCTCGTGCATGTTGCGCGAGCGCGGGGCTTCGAGCGGCTCGCGCACGGCCGCGGTCCGCATCGGCGCGCTTTCGGCTATCCGGGCGACGATCGCGCCATCGGCGCCGCGGATACGCATTTGTGGCGGCTTGAGCGTGCCGCGCAGCGCGGCGTCGACCACCTCGGCGAGCGGCTGATGAATCGCGAGCCGGTCGCGATCGTGGATCTCCACCAACACGTCGAAGGTCGGCGGCGATTTGCGTTCCAGCACCGACTTCTGCGTGCCGCGCCGGCGCGCCTCTTCATCGGAGAGCGTCACGGTCTGGATCCCGCCCAGGAGGTCATTCAACGTCGGGTTGACCAGCAGATTCTCGAGCGAGTTCCCGTGGGCGGTCGCGACCAGCTGTACGCCCCGTTCGGCGATGGTTCGCGCTGCCGACGCTTCCAGCTCGGTGCCGATCTCATCGATCACGATCACCTGTGGCATGTGGTTCTCGACGGCTTCGATCATGACCGCATGCTGCAGCGCCGGTGTCCGCACCTGCATCCGCCGAGAGCGGCCGATGCCGGGGTGTGGGATGTCGCCGTCGCCGCCGATCTCGTTGGACGTGTCGACGATCACCACGCGCTTCTTCATCTCATCGGCGAGGACGCGTGCGCATTCGCGCAGCATGGTGGTCTTGCCGATGCCGGGGCGACCGAGCAGCAGGATGCTTTTCCCGCCGATGACCATGTCCTTGATGATGTCGATGGTTCCAGTGATGGCGCGACCGACCCGGCAGGTCAAGCCGACGATCTGCCCGGAGCGGTTGCGGATGGCCGAGATGCGGTGCAACGTCCGTTCGATACCGGCCCGATTGTCGTCGCCGAAGGAGCCGACGCGGGTGGCGACGAACTCGAGGTCCTCGGAGGTCACCGGGGTCTCATCCAGGATCACCTCGTGGTCCGGGAAGCGGGCCTCCGGTTCGCGGCCGAGGTCGAGCACGACTTCGAGCAACAGCCCCTGGTGATCGAGCCGCTTCACCGCGCGGTTGATATGCGGCGGCAGTGCTTGGAAGAGCAGGTCAAGCTCGGCCGGATCGGCGGCGGTCAGGCCGTTGAGCGATCGCCTGAGGTCGGGAAGTGGATCAGCCATATTGCGGTACCAATCGTTTGTCTTTGATTCTTACCCGGATTTTGGCCGGGACCTTCAACGGCAGTTCGCGGACCATCAGCGTTTGCGACGCGATGATCTCGAAGCCCTCACGCTGGAGCAGCCGGATGCCGAGCCCATCGTAATGACGCAGGCTGCACCAGACGGGACCCGGCTGGCGCTCGGCGACGTAGGCGAGGGCGCGCTGGACGAGCAAGGGCCAGAGGTCGGCCGGCTGCTCCACCGCCATCAGTCCCAGCGTATGGGGTCGCCCGCCGCCGCCCGGCGCAAGGCTCATCCAGCCGATAACCTGCAGGCGCTCGACGACGAAGCGCGGGTTGCCTGCCCGCCGCGGCAGCCGACCTGCACGGGCGCCGATCCGGAAGGTTCGCCGCCACTGCGCGAAGTTGGCAGCTTCCACCGCGGCGACCGGCTTGGGCGTGGTGGCGCAATAAAGAAGGTAGAGGCCGAGCTCATCTTCGCGACGCATCGCGCGCCAGCCACTGAGCGTGGGAGCTGGGCGGGAGGGGACGCTCTCGTTCAGCAGCGCGTGCTCGGTTGCGTAGGCGGTGAAGCCGCGCGCCCTGAACAGGTCGGCCACCGGGTCGTCGACCGGGACCCGGACGATGAATTTCGTCACGCCCCGGCTGAGACCCTCGTTGAAGAGATGATCGAGCAGGGCGGTTCCACCCTGGAAGCGCTCCAGGTCTGGGCTCAGGCAGAGATTGAGGATCTGCCAGGCGCCGGGGCCAAGGCTGGCGGTTTCCGCCTGCACGAAGCCCTGTACCGATTTCCGGCGCGAATCCTCCATCACGTAGACGTAGTCGGCAGGCGAGGTGATCGGCAGGATGGAGGCGAACGTGTTGTTCAGCAGAAACCACAGCCGCGAGGAGGCGAACTGCTTTTTCAGCGGCGTCCGCTCCGCCTCACGAACCTGGTTGCGGTACAGCGCCTCGATCGCGCCGAGATCCTTGAGCTGCGCCGGACGCACCTGGAGCGTCATCGCGCCACGCCGTCGAGTGAGAGGAAGAACTGGTGCCAGCGCCGGTCCGGCGTCAGCTCTGGATGGAAGGCAAGTGCCAGGCGGTTGCCCTGCCTGAGCACGACCGGGTGGCCGCCGTGCACCGCAAGTGCTTCGACCTCGGGCCCTCGCTCGATCACCTGCGGGGCCCGGATGAAGACGGCGGGCGCGGCGCCGCCGATCGCCGGCGACTCGACCTCGGCCTCGAAGCTGTCGATCTGCCGGCCGTAGGCGTTGCGTCGAACCTCGATGTCCATCAAACGCAAGGGCTCCTGATCGGCGCGACAATCGGCGACCTCGCGCGCCATGAGAATCATTCCGGCGCAGGTGCCCATCACCGGCATGCCGGCCGCGGTTCGTTCTTTGATCCTTTCGCGAAGCTGCTGCGGCAGCAGGCGTTCCATCGTCGTACTCTCGCCACCGGGAAGGATGAGCGCATCGACCGCGGCGAGGTCATCCGCGAGCCGAACGGGGACGCCTTCCACCTCGCAGGCGCGCAGCGCCGCCAGATGTTCGCGGAAATCCCCCTGCAACGCGAGGACGCCGACGCGGCGTCGTTTCGTCACCAGCCTCGGCCGGCGAGCAGTTCCTCCTGGGGAATCGCCCCGATCTCCAACCCCCGCATCGCTTTGCCCAGGCTCTTGGACGCGTCGGCAAGGATATCCGGCCGGTCGTAGTACGTGGTCGCCGCCACGATCGCCTTGGCGCGGGCCGAAGGATTCTCCGCCTTGAAAATGCCGGAGCCGACGAAGATGCCGTCGCAGCCCAACTGCATCATGAGCGCGGCGTCCGCCGGTGTGGCGATGCCGCCGGCCGCAAAGTTGACGACCGGCAGACGGCCCAACCGCGCCGCCTCCTCGAGCAGGTGGAGCGGCGCGCCGATCCGCTTCGCCTCCATCACGAGCTCTTCCTCACCGGCCCCGTGCAGCTTGCGAATGGCGCTGGTGACGGCGCGCATGTGCCGAACCGCCTCGACGACGTTGCCGGTACCGGCCTCGCCCTTGGTCCGAATCATCGCCGCGCCTTCGGCAATGCGGCGCAGCGCCTCACCCAGGTCGCGGCACCCGCAGACGAACGGGACCTTGAAGCCGTGCTTATTGATGTGGTGCTCCTCGTCGGCCGGGGTCAACACCTCGCTCTCGTCGATGTAGTCGACGCCCAGCGACTCGAGGATCTGCGCCTCGACGAAATGGCCGATCCGGCACTTCGCCATCACCGGGATGGTGACGGCATCGATGATGGCGGTGATCAACCCGGGGTCACTCATCCGCGCCACGCCGCCCTCCTTGCGGATATCGGCGGGCACGCGTTCCAGAGCCATGACGGCGACCGCCCCTGCGTCCTCGGCGATCTGCGCTTGCTCCGCGGTGACGACGTCCATGATCACGCCGCCCTTGAGCATCTCGGCCAGCCCCGCCTTGACCTTCCAGGTGCCGCGCCGGTCCTCCGAATTCGGCGTCAATTCGGCCATCGCGGCCATTTTACCTTCTCATCCTTACAATTCATCCGCAATGCGGGGCGCCCGGTGGACGCGGCAGCAGGTGATTGCCGCGCTGGTCGCCATCGCGCTTGGCATCCCCGCGCTGCTCGGGATCGCCACCGCGATCGGCTTGGTCGCCACCCCACCGATCGATGACCTGCCGAGCCGGGTCGACGCCATCCTCGCCGCCCATGCTGGGACGCGAGTGCCGCTGGCGATGATCCCCGACCAACTGAGCGAGGCGCTGATCGCCGTCGAAGACGAACGGTTCTACGAACATCGCGGCATCGATACCCAGGGGCTGATTCGGGCCTTGCTGACGGACCTCTATCACCACAGGATCAACCAGGGCGCCAGCACGCTGACGCAGCAGCTCGTCAAGGTGGTCTACCTCAATGGCAATGACAACGGCGCGCGCAAAGCCGAGGACCTGCTGCTGACGTTGAAAGTCGAGGCGCGCTTCGACAAGCACACGATTCTGGAGAACTACTTCAACGCCGTCTACTTCGGTCACGGTGCCTATGGCGTCGGCGCGGCCGCGCAGACCTATTTCCATAGGCCGCCGGCTCAGCTGGACCTGGCGCGGGATTCGATGCTGGCGGGGTTGCCGCAGTCGCCATCGGCCTATGACCCCTATCACAATCCCTGCGGCGCGCGAGCGCGCCAGTTCAGCGTCCTGGCGCAGATGGCCCATGATGGCTACATCACCCAAGAGCAGGCGGCACGCGCCTACAACGAGCCCGTCGGCTTCCCCTGCAAATAGCCGTGGGCGCCGACCTCGTCATGCTCGGGCCGCCCGGGGCGGGAAAGGGGACGCAGGCCGAGCTGGTGGCATCGAAATGGGGCATCCCGCACATCGCCACCGGCGACATCTTTCGAGCGCAGGCCGAAAGCGATACGGCGCTGGGCAACCAGGTCAAGGCCTACCTGGACCGGGGCGAGCTGGTCCCCGACAGCCTGGCGATCGACGTCATCCGCCACCGGCTGGCCCAGCCGGACGCCCAGCATGGGTTCATCCTGGACGGGTTTCCCCGAACGGTGCCGCAGGCCCAAGCGCTGGACGCGCTGCTGGCCGAGCTCGACCGGCCGCTCGACGCCGTCCTCTACCTCCAGGCTGACCGGCAGTCGCTGATCAACCGGCTGCAGCACCGAGCCGAGGTCGAGGAGCGCTCCGATGACCGGCCGGACGTCATCCAGCACCGGATCGATGTCTTCCTCGAGCAGACGGCGCCCCTGATCGACTACTACCGTCGCCAGAACAAGCTCAACCTGATCGACGGGACGCAGCCCCCCGACCGGGTCGCCGCCGCTATCGACGAGGTCATCCGCGGCTTGCTATAGGGGCCGGTTTTCAGTTTGGCGGGTTTGGGCATAAACCTAATGTCTCGCCGGGTTAATCCTGACGAGAAGTTAAAGGAGAACCAAGACAATGCCCGAACTGAAAACCGACTTTATTCCCCTCCTCCCGCTGAACAACGGGGTGGTCCTGCCTGGCATGGTGGTCACGATCCCGCTGGAGCGCGACGAAGCCAAGGCTGCCGTGGCGGCCGCCCGCGAGGGCGACCGGCTGGTGCTGCTCGTGCCACGGGTCGAGGGTAGCTACGCCCGGGTGGGTACGGTCGCCCGCCTCGAAGACTCGCGCAAGCTCCCCAATGGCATCGAGGTCGCCATTCTGCAGGGGCTGTATCGCGCAACCGTCGGCAGTGCCGCCGCCGGGACCGGAGCCGCGCTCCGCGTGCTCGCCCAGCCGGCTGACGACACCAACCCGCTGAGTGAGAACGCGCACGTGCTCGGTCGCGAGTACAAGGCGCTGATCGAGAACCTGCTCGAGCTGCGCGGCGCCAACGAGGTGGTGCAGATGGTGCACGGCATCGACAAACCGAGCCAGCTCGCCGACCTCTCCGGATACTCGCCCGACCTGTCGCTCGAGCGCAAAGTCGAAATCCTGGAAGCCCTCGACGTCGAGGCGCGGCTGCAGAAGCTGATCGCCTGGACACGCGAGATCCTGGCCGAGGCCTCGCTCAAGGACAAGATCCGCAACGAGGTGCAGGAGGGGATGGAGAAGCGCCAGCGCGAGTTCCTGCTCCGGCAGCAACTGGAAGCGATCAAAAAGGAGCTGGGCGAAGGCGACGGCGACGTCGTGGCCGAGTATCGCAAGAAGATCGACGAAGCCGGTTTGCCCGACGAGGCCCGCAAGGAGGTCGAGCGCGAGCTCGATCGGCTGGAGCGGACCAGCGAGCAGAATCCGGAGCAAGGCTGGATCCGCAACTGGCTCGACTGGATGCTGGAGATGCCCTGGAACAAGCGCACCAACGACCAGTTCGACGTGGTCGAGGCGCGTCGCATTCTGGACCAGGATCACACCGGATTGGAGGACGTGAAGGACCGCATCATCGAGTTCCTCGCGGTGCGCAAGCGTCGCGAGTCGCGAGGGCTGTCCGTGATCGGCGGACGCGGTTCCGGCGCGATCATCACGTTGGTCGGCCCGCCCGGCGTGGGCAAAACCTCACTCGGTGAGTCGGTGGCGCGCGCCCTCGGGCGGAAGTTCACCAGGATTTCACTGGGTGGCATCCACGACGAAGCCGAGATTCGTGGTCACCGCCGGACCTATGTCGGAGCCCTGCCCGGCCGCATCGCGCGCGCCCTCAAGGAAGCCGGCACCCGCAACCCGGTGATCATGCTGGATGAGATCGACAAGGTCGGTAGCGACTGGCGCGGTGATCCGTCGTCGGCGCTGCTCGAGGTGCTCGACCCGGCGCAGAACCACTCGTTCCGCGACCACTACCTCGAGGTGGACCTCGATCTCTCGGAAGTGCTGTTCATCCCGACCGCGAACGTGGCCGACACGATCCCGGCGCCGCTGCTCGACCGGATGGAGATCATCCGGCTCGACGGCTACACCGAAGAGGAGAAGCTCGCCATCGCCCGCGACCACCTGCTCAAGCGGCAGCTGGAGCGTAACGGTCTGGGGGCCGACGACGTGACCGTCGATGACGAGGCCTTGCGCCGGATCATCGTCGACCACACAGGCGAAGCCGGCGTGCGCAATCTCGAACGTGAGCTCGGTCGGTTGCTGCGTAAAGTTGCAACCCAGGTCGAAGGTGGAAAAGCGTCTATCCCGGTGCATGTCAAAGCCGAAGACGTAAAGACCTACCTCGGCCGGGCGAGGTTCCACCCGGAAGTTGCCGAGCGGACGGAGGTCCCGGGCGTCGCCACGGGGCTGGCCGTGACCGGCATCGGCGGCGAGGTGCTGTTCGTCGAGGCGACTGCGATGCCCGGCGACAAGGGCCTGACCCTTACGGGTCAGCTGGGTGATGTCATGAAGGAATCGGCGCAGATTGGCCTGTCGTACGTGCGGTCGCATGCGACCGCGCTTGGCATCGAGCCCGGCTTCGAGCAGAAGGCGATCCACGTGCACGTGCCCGCGGGAGCGATCCCGAAGGACGGCCCGTCGGCCGGCGTGACGATGGTGACGTCGTTGGTGAGCCTGCTGAGCGGCCGGCCGGTCAAGAGCACGGTTGGAATGACCGGTGAGGTGACGCTTCAAGGCAAGGTGCTCCCCATTGGTGGCGTCAAGCAGAAGCTGCTGGCAGCGCACCGCGCGGGACTGACCGAGGTCATCCTGCCGGCGCGTAACGAGGCCGATCTGGACGACCTGCCGGAAAGCGTGCGCAAGGCGCTGACGATCCATCTGGCAAGCGACGTTCGCCAGGTGCTCGACTGGGCGCTGGAGCCCAAGGCGGCGGACCTGTCGAAGGCGGCGTAACGCTGGCGACATGAGCCGCGCCTTTACGAAAGAAAACGACGACCGGGCCTCGGGCTCGGTCGTCGATCGTTTTTATCAGGAAGTGCTCGGCCTGTCGGAGCCCGCGCGTGACCTGATCGGGCGCCGGCAGCAAGCAGCGTGGCAAGCGCGCCGCAACGAAATCGAGGGCGCTCGGCGGGCGGCCGAACAAGCACTTGGTGACGAAGCATTTCGCGAGGCCTTCGATTCCGCCACCCAACGCGCCGGTGATCCCCCTTCGAGTCCGACCTGGTGGGCCATCGGTGACGCCGCAGTGGCAGTCGCCTCACGCCGCAAGTTGGGCGAGGATCAGTACCTGGCGCTGATCGCCCCGCTGTCAGTGGCGCTTCCCTGGCTCAAGCAGGCTTCCAGCCAGAGCTGATCCGTCAGCCGTAAGGCGCTGGTGCGTCGCGCGAACCGGCTGCCAGCGCAAATCCCTCGAACAGACGACGAACCCAGGGAACATCATCGATTTCTTCAGGGTGCAACTGGACCGCGATCAAAAAGCGCCGCTCGGCCGACTCGACCGCCTCGATCACGCCATCATCAGCCGTCCCGGTGACCCGGAGCTGCGGCGCGACGTCCTTGATCGCCTGGTGGTGCAGGCTATTGACCTCGACCGAGGTTTCGTCGATCAACTGCGCCAGCTGCGAGTCGGGATCGAGCCGCACGCGGTGGATCAGTTTGGTGCGCGGCCGGCCATCGGCATCGGAATGCTCGACACTCGTGGCGCCTTGATGGATCAGGTCCTGGTACAGCGTGCCGCCGAGGGCGACATTGAGGAGTTGCTGCCCGCGGCAGATCCCGAGCGTCGGGAGGTCGTCGTCGACCGCCCAGCGCGCCAGCCGTAGCTCGACGTGGTCGCGTTCCGGCTCGACGACATTGAGGTTGTCGATGGGCTCCTCACGATATTCGTGCGGTGCGACGTCGGCGCCGCCGGGAAAGACGATGCCGTCGAGACGCTCGTAGATAGCGCGCAGCCGCTCCTCATCCTGGAGGAGCGGGATCAGCACCGGGGCGCAGCCGGCGGCGGCGAGGGCGCGCACGTAAGTCAGGTTGATGCCGTACCGCGGTGGCTTCGGTCCTGGCGGAATCGATAAGGTCGGCAGCCCGATCAGCGGATGGCGGCTCAACTGGTGAAGGTGAAGGCCTTCAGGCGAATCGCCGGCACGCGGGTCGCGCCGATGAACTCGCCGATCTGCAACTTGCTGCTCCGGCTCGCCGCCTCCATGCCGTTCAACGCCTCGAGGATGCTCTGAGTGAAGCGCAGGTCCTTGACCGGCCGGATGATCTTGCCGTTTTCGATCAGGAAGGTCCCCTCCCGGGTCATGCCGGTGATGATCGAGGCCTTCGGGTGGACGATGCGCACGTACCAGAACCTGGTGATCCAGATGCCCCGCTTGATGCCCGAGGCCAGCTCCGATTTGGCGACGTCGCCCGGCTTCATGAAGAGGTTGGTCGCAAATGGGCCTTCGGTGTTGGGGGCGGGCAGTCCATGGCCGGTCGACGTGCGGCCCTCCCTGGTTGCGGTCATCATGTCGTAGACGAGGCCGCTGGCGACCCCTTGCTTGATCAGGTCGACACGTTGCTTGGGGACGCCTTCGAAATCGAAGGGCGCGGGCAGACCGGAACGATCGAGCCCGTCATCCCAGATCGTGACCGCCTCGCCGGTAATCCGCTCACCAAGCCGCATAAAGCTGCGTTCTTCCTGGGCGGCGAGGGCGCTAAAGCCCATGAAGCTCATGAACTCGAGCATCTCGGCGACGGCGTATTCCTCCAGCACGACTTCGTAGACGCCCGGCTCGACCGGCTGCGCGTTCTGATTACGCTGCGCCTTCGTGATGACTTCTTCAGCGAGCTCATCCTTATCGAGCTCGCCAACATCGATCGCGCCGCGATCGGCGTAGCCCGAGCCGGCGTCGCCCATAACCACCGAGTTGACCGTCGCCTGCGTGCCTCGATGCTGATGGAAGACGCCCAACGAGTTGGCGATCGCGATCTGGGCCGCGCCGGTGCTGAATGCGCCGAAGGCTTTCAGCCCGGCTTTGTCAGCTCGGCGGCAGATGGCCGCGACAAAGTCGGCGCGCTGTTCCGGTGTGGCGGCCGCGGTTGCGTCTGACCAGGCATCGACCGGTCGACTCGGAGCCGGGCCCGGCATGGGGACGACCTCGGATTTGGGCTGCAGTTCGGCAATCGCGATCGCCCGGCGCAGGACGTCGTCCGCCGACCGCCCGTCCATCTGGTTCACAGAGGCGACGCCGGTCCGGCCGTTCTTGACGACCCGCACCCGGACCTGGGCGTTGCGTTCGGCAACGTTCTGGTGGATGCCGTTATTCGCGAATCGGGTGAGCGCGCTATCCCACTCGCTGACCATCACTTCCGTTTGCTCGGCGGTCGAGCGCTGCAGCAGGACCTCCGTGAATTGCTTCAGCTCGGTGGCCTCCAGGAGACGCGGGGCTTCGACGCTCTTCATTTCAAGATCCCGACGCGAACATTCTGAAAACGGGCAGGCGCCGCGCCGTGGGCCACATGCGCCACCTGGGGCGGCTGTCCTTTGCCGCAATTCGCCAGCCCCCAGACGCGCCACTCGGAGCGACCGGCGACGGCGTCGCACGAATTCCAGAACTCTGGTGTGATGCCGGCGTAGGTCGCATTCTTGAGCAGACGGCCGCGCTTACCG
>DATASI010000037.1:0-18061 GCA_036269255.1 Candidatus Dormiibacterota bacterium | reverse complement strand
GCCTCGCAGACGAGCGCTAAGTTTCCAACTTCCGTTGGTCCGCCATCCGCCCAGAACTTGAGGTGGTGGCCCTGGCACCAGGACGATGGTCGATCGCAACCTGGAAAGACACAGTGCTGATCCCGAGCCACGAGCGCGCGCCTCTTCCCTGGCGGTACCGTCCGGGCGGCATGGGTGATCTCTTGCTCCAGTTCGCCCAATCCAATGATCCGCGTAATTGCCGCGTCGCAGGCGAGGCGGCGCACCGTTTCCGCCGGAATCGTTCCCCCGAACTCCAGCCGACCCGCGGGCGCGCCAGGGATGGCGGCCAGCGTTTCGAGGCTCGTCGTCACAATCACCTGAGGCCGCCGACCCGAGCCATCGGCGCGACCGGTGCCTTGGCGACGGCAGACTTCCAGCAGTGCGTCGTGGGCTCGTTGACCCGCCGTACGCTCATCGTTGGAGGAGGGCTTCATGAACGGCTCCATGGCGGTCCGGATAATCGCGGCGGCCTCCGGCATCAATTGGCCCTCAATGCGCGCCAGGCCATTGAACGGCCCGCTGATCGACAGATAGCGGCGGCGATGCGCCCAGTTGGCTTCGGCCAGCGCGGCGTCGGCGTCGACTTGGTGCTCAAAGTCCTTGACGACGGTCACAAAGCGGCCGGCATCCATCGCCTCCGCCGATTTCAGCAGCGTATCCTCGGCCTTGCGAACGGCGGCGGGCCCAACGTGCTCAGCGGTAACCGCCATGGCGAGCGCATGCCCGTAGCCGATTTCGCCTCGCCCCAGGGCTGCTTCGGTCCGCGGTAGCTCGGCCAGCTGCCGGGCAACCCTGACCTGCTGCGCCGCGTCATTGCCTGCCAGCCGGGCATTCGTCTGCAGCCAAGGAACCATGCCGAGCGCGCCATCCGCCTTGAAGGCGCCGGACGCCTCGAACCGGCGCGTCGCCTGCGTGATCGCGGCCTGAATTCGGGCCACGAGCTGGTAGTACTCGACGATCAGTGTGCCTTGGTCTTCCGCCGCTTGCTCCGCGGCCCAGCCAAAGAGGCTGTTGAGCGCTCGATCGGTCATCTCCAGCGGGGTCTCGCTGGGTCGGCACATGCGGCCAGCCTGACAGGCGGTTGCGACAGCTGCCTGTCGTAAGAGTTTGCTAAGTGCCTAGTCAGTCAAAAGGCACAGGTCCGCGCGACCAGCGGCCAGGACGGTATTCGCATCGTCATTGGTCGTGATCCCTCCGCTTGCCAGCGTTGGAATGTGCGCTTCATTGCGAATTCGATCACTGGCAGCGATGCCGAACAGCCGCCGGTAATCGGGCCGGCTCTCCCAGACCGTCTGGCCCATGACCGGATGAACCGCGTCGGCGCCCTGGCTCTTCAGCAAGCGTGCCACCTCGAGAGCCTCATCAAGATCCAGCCCTCCCGGCATCCAGTCGCTCGCGGAGATTCGCACGATCAACGCCCGCTCCCACGCCGCACGAACGGCATCGAGAACCAGCAGCGGAAAACGCATCCGATTTGGGAGCGGCCCGCCGAACGCATCCCGCCGCAGGTTGGTGAGCGGCGAAATGAAGCTCGCCAGCAGATAGCCATGCGCCATGTTGAGCTCGATGGCATCGACCCCCGTTGCGGCCGCCGCCCGGGCCGCGGTTTCGAAGACATTGACGAGGTGCTCGATGTCCCGGGCGGTCATCTCCCGTGGCAATGCGGCATGCGGCGTGTAGGCGATCGACGAGGGCGCCATGAGCTTCCAGCCGCCTCGGAGAAGCGGCCGATCGATACCCTGCAACCGCGGCCGCATCGCCCCGCGACGGCCGGCATGGCCCAGCTGCAGCGCCACGGCGCTCCCAGCTTGATGAATTCGCTCCACTGAAGACCGCAAGACGTCCTGGAAACCGCGGTCGAACACCGGAGTTTCGGGCGTGATCCGCCCCTCCTGCGTGACGCTGATGAACTCGGTAAGAACCAGCCCGGCGCCCGAGCACGCTGCGGCACCGAGGTCGGCGCCCGGGGCGAGCGCCACGCGATTTGAAAGCGTCAGCGCACCAAGTCGGAACGGGGCAAACATCGGCGGCGAACTCAGTCGCCTCGCACCGTCCGGTGAACCGGCTGCGGCCGCCGCAAACCAGGAATCCACGCTGCGCACGAAATCGGGATCGCGCTGCGTCAGATTGATATACGTGATGCGCCGGCTTCGCGTCAGCAGGTTGAACGCGAACTGCCTCGGCTCGAAGCCGTCGTAACGCCCAACCTGCTCGAAGTAGTTCGAGCTCTCGAGCGCAGCGTCCTGGAATCGCTCGACGACTGGTTGCCGCTCCATCTCGTAGTCGTTCAGCGCCGCCGCCAGGCCCTGGTGCCGGCGCAGTGCGTCGACGAGCGCGATACTGTCCTCCATCGCCAGCTTGGTCCCGGAGCCGATCGAAAAGTGGGCGGTATGCGCAGCGTCGCCGAGAACGACCACCTTCCCGTGGTGCCAGCTCTCCTGCTTGAGCGTCTGGAAATTCATCCAGAGCGATCGGTTCGACATCAGCCGCGATCCACGCAGCTCTGGCGCAAACAGCTCCTCGCAATAGGCAATGCTCTGCGCTTCGTCGGCCGACTCGAGGCCGGCCCGACGCCAGGCGTCCTCCGGACACTCGACGATAAAGGTGCACATGTGCGCGTCGAATGGATAGGCGTGCACCTGGAAGAGGCCGTGCTCGTTGCGCCGGAAGATGAACGTGAAGGCGTCGAGCGGCAGGTCGCTGCCGAACCAGACGTATTTCGTCGGATGGACGGCCACGGTTGGCTTGAATGACTCGGCGTAGGTCCGGCGAACCAGCCCGTTGATGCCGTCCGCGCCGACAATCAGGTCGGCGTATTCGAATTCGGCGACGTCCCGCACATCGCGTTCGAACTCGAGCCGGACGCCAAGCTGCCGGCAGCGCCGTTGCAGGATGCTGAGCAAGACCTTGCGTGAAATACCAGTGAACACGTGGCCTCGCGATCGGATTCTCGTGCCCCGGTAATAGATGTCGATCGCGTTCCAGCGCGCAAAATTCTCGCCGATCTCGTTGTAGGTCTCGTAGTCGGCGTCCCGCAGCGCGCCCAGCGTCTCCTCTGAGAAGACGACACCCCAACCGAAGGTCGCCTCAGGAGGATTGCGCTCGACGACCAGCACCTCATCCGAGGGATTGGCTTTCTTCGCCAGCAGGGCGAAATACAGTCCGGCAGGGCCGCCGCCGAGGACGGCGTAGCGCACGCCGTTAGTGAATCACGTCGACGAGACGCTCGAGCTGGTCGATGCCCGCGCTGGTCGGAAAAAGCACGAGCTCGTCACAGCCGGCGTCCTCGTAGCCGCGGATGAAGTCGGCGATGGCGCCCGGCGACGTCAGGTTTCCGGCAGCGATCTTCTCGGCAAAGGGCCCCGTGAAGGCGTAGTAATGGCGCAGGTACTCGGCGCCGGTCTCGGTAGTCCCCTCGCCCAGCGCGAAGTAGCCCATCCCCCACATCGCGGGCTGACCCGGACGGCCGAGGTCCGACCACACGGCGCGAGCTCGGGTCGCTGCCGCGCCGAAGGCGCGCGGTGGCCCACCACCGTGCATATAGCCGTCGGCGTATCGGGCCATGCGTGCCAGCGCCTCGCCGCTTGATCCGCCGACCAGTAGCTGCGGGCCGCCGCCGGTAACTTTCGGCCCGACGCGCCCGTCTTCCCAGATGTCGCGAATCTCTTCCAGTTGCTCGGCGAATCGCCGGCCGCGCCCCCGGCTCTCGATCCGGGCCACCTCGTAGTCTTCGCCTCGGGCGCCAACTGCCAGCCCAAGTGTGAGCCGGCCCGCCGATAAAGCGTCGAGCGAGGCGGCCTGCTTGCCGAGCAAGACCGTGTTGCGCAATGGCGCGATAACGATCATGGTTGCCAGCCGGATGCGGCGCGTGACCGCTGCGGCGGCCGAGAGCGCGACGAACGGTTCATAATTCTGGTAAGCCACGCGATCGAGCACCCCGAGGCTGTTGAAGGGGCCGGCCTCTGCGCGTCTCGCCCACTCGGTGAGCAGGGCGCCATCGACGCCGCTGATCGTCGTCGGTAGACCAACCCCGATTTTCATCCGCTGGTCGGGATGATAAGTTTTTGCCGATGACGGCGTTCCGCGGCTCGGCGAAGCCGACGCAATCGTGGAACCACTTCCAGTTTGCCGTCGACGCCGGCGTGGCGACGCTGACCTTCAACCGCCCGCAGAAGCTCAACGCGCTGACTTTTCAGGTCTATGCCGATCTCCGCGACCTCCTGACCGAGCTGCCGCAGCGCGAGGACGTCCGGGTGCTCGTGATCACCGGCTCCGGTCGTGGTTTCAACTCGGGTGGGGACGTCAAGGAGATCATCGGCGAGCTGCAGAAGATGGATCCCCGCGATCTGCTGGCCTTCACGCGCATGACCGGGACCGTCACCCAGCGAATGCGCGATTGCCCGGTTCCCATCATCGCCTCGGTCAACGGCGTCGCCGCCGGCGCCGGGGCCGTGATTGCGCTGGCTGCCGACCTCCGCATTCTGGCACGGTCAGCAAGTTTTTCGTTTCTGTTCACGAAAGTCGGGCTGTCGGGCGGCGATATGGGCTCCGCCTACCTGCTGCCGCGCATCGTCGGCCTGGGCCGCGCCAGCGAGCTCCTGCTGTTAGGCGAACAGGTTAACGCCGAACGCGCGCTCAGTATCGGCCTGGTCAATGCGGTGGTCGATGACCACGATCTCAACGAGAAGACCAGTGAATTGGCCCGGGCGCTGGCGCAGGGGCCGGCGCTCGCCTACGCCGCGACCAAGATGCTGCTCTCCAAACAGCTGGACATGAACCTTGGCGCCGCCCTGGAACTGGACACGATGACCCAGGCCCTACTGATGAAGAGCGCCGACCACGCCGAGTTCTACGCGGCGTTCCAGGAAGGCCGGGAGCCGAGGTGGAGCGGCCGCTAGAGAGTCCGCACGAGCTGCGCAACGCGAAAGCCTTGCCGGCGCCGCGCGGGTTCTCGCATGCCGTCGTCGCCCAGCAAGGACGCACCGTCTACCTGGCCGGCCAGACCGCTCAGCGGAAGGATGGCAGCATCGTCGAAGGGACGATCGCCGACCAGTTCGCGGTTGCCGCCGGTAACGTCGCGATCGCACTCGAGGCAGCTGGCGCGCATCCTAGGGACGTTGTCAGCCTGCAGATCTTCGTCACGGATATTGCCGAATATCAGCGGCTGTCGAAGCAGATTGGTGAAGCTTACCGACGGCATTTTGGCAACCACTACCCGGCTATGGCGCTGCTCGAAGTGCGCCGGCTCTACGATCCAGCGGCGAAGGTCGAGCTGATGGCGATCGCGGTTACGGCTTGACCGTGCTCCGGCGTTCCTGCACCAGCCAGCTGTTTCCGTCGGGGTCGGCGAAGCTCAGGTAAGAGTTGTAATCGCTGCGCTGGGGATCCGGTCCAGGGATCTGACTGCCGCCGCGCTCGAAGTGGAAGACGTCGCTCACCGGGGCTCCGCGCTCGAGTAATTCGGCGCGGGCGGCCTCGATGTCGTCCACCACCAGGTGGAGTCCGTGAACCGAGCCCGGCGGATCCTGGTTGCGCATCAGCGTGATGGAGCAAGCTGAGCCGGGTGGTGTCAGCTGCACAATCCGGAAATCACCGGCGCGGAAGTCCACGTCGACCTTGAAGCCGGCCTTCTCGCCGTAAAAGGACTTGGCTCGATCGATATCGGAGACCGGCACGATTACCAGCTCGAGTTTCCAATCCATCGGGTCATCACGCTCCTTGCGTCGGGTTGGGCTGGCCTTGACGGAAAAGGTCGCGCGCGATGATCTCGCGTTGAATCTCGGAGGTTCCTTCGTAGATCCGCAGGGCGCGCACTTCACGATACAGATGCTCGAGTAGGTGACCACGCTCGAGCCCCACCGCTCCATGCACCTGGATCGCCGCGTCGATCACCTGCTGCGCGGTCTCGGTCGCGAAGAGCTTGGCCATCGCCGAGCGGCGGGCGACATGCTCGGAGCCGGCGTCATACGCCTGCGCCGCGGAATAGACGAGGGCGCGGGCCGCTTCCAGCCGGGTGGCCATCTCCGCGACCTGATGTGAAACGGCCTGAAATTCCTTGATCGGCCGGCCGAATGCCTGACGCTCGCTCGCGTAACCGATTGCTGCATCGAGGGCGGCCTGCGCCATCCCCAGCGCGTTCGCGCCAACGCTGGGCCGAAACAGATCCAGCGTTCGCATCGCAAGCTTGAAGCCCTGGTTGACCTCGCCCAGTACGTTGGCCTCACCGACGACCACGTCGTTGAGCTCGAGACGTCCGATGGGATGATCCGACACGATCCGCAAGGCCGTCCCGGTGAGGCCCTTGGCGTCCCCGTCAACGATAAACGCCGTGATGCCCTTGCTGCCGGTCTCCGGGGATGTCCGGGCAAACAGCGTGTAGAAGTCGGCCTCCGGAGCGTTCGAGATGAAGGCCTTGGTCCCAGACAGCCGATAACCGGCCCCATCCCAGTCGGCGCGCAGCCGTAGCGCGGCAGCGTCGGTTCCCGCTTCGGGCTCGGTGATCGCGAAGGCGGCGACCGCCTTGCCTTCGACAACCGGCATCACGTGCGCTCGAATCTGCTCCTCCCTCCCCGCCATGACGATGGGAAGCGCTCCCAACAGCTGAATCGTCAGCGCGTTCTCGACCATCGTCGATTCGCGCGCCAGCGCCTCGCGAACAAGGCAGAGTTCCATTGCTGAAATCGAGTTAGAACCGGAACCGATCTGCGGCAGCAGCCGCTGAGGAAGGCCTTCCTGGGCGAGGGCGGTGACGAGCGCCCGGTTCACGCGGCCAGGCTCACCGGACGCAGCAAGCGGTTTGAGTTTCCGTCCGATTTCCGACGCCTCGAGACGGAGCTTGTCGCGATCGATCATGCCTGCACCGATCCGCCGTCGAGGACGATGCCCTGGCCGGTGATCCCACGAGCGGCCTGCGAGCAGAGATAGGTAGCAAGGCTCGCGACCTCGTCCACGGTCATCAACCGTCCCTGCGGGCTGACCCCTTCCAGCAGCTTGCGCGCGTCCCCTTCGGTACGCCCTGTTCGTGCCGAGATGTAGGCTGCCGATCGGTCGGTCATCTCGGTATCCACGTATCCCGGGCAGACGGCGTTGACGGTGACGCCGCGGTTCGCGACCTCGACTGCGACCGAGCGCGTCAGCCCGAGCAGGGCGTGCTTGGAGGCGGCATAGGCCGTGATGTACGCCGCCCCGGCTCGCGCCGCGATCGAGGCAATGTTGACGATCCGTCCCCACCTGGCCTCGAGCATCGCCGGCACCACCGCCTTCATGCACCAGAAGGCCGCCGTCGCGTTGACGCGCATCATCAGCTCCCACATCTCGTCGGTGGTCTGCGTCAACCTCGCGCTGGCGGCGATGCCGGCGTTGTTCACCAGAATCAACGGGTCGCCAAGACTTTCTTTGAGACGCGCAAACATGGCATCGACCTGCCCCCGCTCACTGACGTCGCAGACGATTGCCTCCGCCCGCCGGCCTCCTGCGCGAATCGTCTGGGCCGTGTCATCCAGTTCGGGCTTCGAGCGACCGGAGATCGCGACATCCGCGCCCATCGCCGCGAGCGAAAGGGCAACGGCCCGTCCGATCCCCTTGCCGCCGCCGGTCACCAGCGCCACCCGGCCGTTCAGCTCCGCCATCTCAGTGCTCGTCCAGGATTGTCGCCAGCTTCGGCAAGTCGATGTTTCCGCCCGAGACGATACAGGCGATCCGTCCGCGCCCGGCCTTCCCCGAGAGCGCAACCGCCAGTGCGACGGCACCGGCGCCCTCGGCGATCACCCGGTTTCGCTCCGCCATCAGCCGGACGGCGGCAGCGATCTCGTCGAGGCTTGCCGTCAGCGAGCCGTCGAGGAGACGCTGGGCCATCGCCAGCATGTCGGGAAACACGGTCTTACTGCCGATGCCATCGACAAACGAGGGCTGATAGTCGACCACCTGGGGGGATCCGGCCCTCAGCGAGGCGGCCAGCGGCGCGCCGGTCTCGGCCTCGACGCCGTAGATCCTGATCGACGGCTTGAGGGACCGCAACGCCGTCGCGATTCCCCCGGCCAGGCCGCCGCCGCCCCAGGGGATCAGCACGGTATCGACGTCAGGGAGATCTTCTAGCAATTCCAGCCCGATCGTTCCGTTGCCGGCCATCACCCGCTCGTCATCGAATGAATGAATGAAGGCGGCGTCGACCCCTGGATAGCTGCGATCCGTAAAGGTCTGCCACCAGCGATCGAACGGGACCTTGATCACGCGACCGCCGAGGCGCTCGAGGGCGCGAAGCTTCGCCTCCGGCGCATAGTCGGGCGCGATCACGGTGCAAGCAACCCCGAGCCGGCGAGCGTTATACGCAGCCCCCTGGGCCATGTTGCCGGCGCTCGCCACCAGGACACCCTTGGCGAGCTCGGCTTTCGACATTCGGGTCATCGCGTTCGCGGCACCCCGGATCTTGAAGGAACCAATCGGTTGCAGGTTCTCGAGCTTCAGGTAGATCTCCGCCGGCGCGTCCCACAGGTTCAACCTGACGAGCGGCGTTCGGACCGCAACGTCCGCGATCGCCTGCCGCGCCTCGCGAATCGCATCGATGTCGAGACCGGTCGCTCTCACATGCGCACCGTCTGCCCGATTCGCGCCTTACGCGCCTGTTCGGCGATGAAAGCGGCGGAGGCCACATCTTCGACGGCCAATCCCAGCGACTTGAAGACGGTCAGCTCATCGGCTGACCGCCGCCCCGGGTCCGTGCCGATGATCACCTCGCCGAGCTCGGCCACGATGTGTTCGGCCTTGATCGCGCCTTCGCGCATCGGGATCAGGACGTCACCGGCCTCGTTCAGCGCCGACTCACGGCGATCAACGAAGAGCCGCGCTGCGGCGATGGTTTCCGTGTCGAGCTCGCGCGCGGTTGGGACCGAGGAGCCGACGGCGTTGATGTGAGCGCCCTTCTTGAGCCAGGCGCGTTTCAGCACCGGCTCGGGGCTGGCAGTCACGGTCGCGACGATGTCGGCGCCGCGTACGGCGTCCTCCGGCGAAACCGCGGCCTCCAGTGGGAAACCGTACCGGCCCCGATCCTGCTCGACGAGCGCCCGCGCACGGTCCGCGGACCGGCTCCAGATCCGCACTCGCCTGATGGGGCGCACCGCAGCGATTGCCTCGAGGTGGGTTCGGCCCTGTACGCCGGCGCCCAGAATGGCGAGCTCGCCGGCCTCCTTCCGAGCCAGCACGTCGGTGGCGACAGCGGAGACCGCGGCAGTCCGGATCGCCGTGATGGTGGCGCCGTCCATCAGCGCGGAGAGGCGCCCGGTGTCAGCCTCGAAGAGCAGCACCGCTCCCTGATGGGTGTCGATCCCCCGCTTGGCGTTTCCAGGAAAGACGGACACCGCTTTGGTGCCGAGCGCGCCCTCGCCGCCCGCATTCGGCGCGATGTAGCCGGGCATCAAGCCGAGGAAGCCGCTGCCATCCGGCAGGCGCATCACCAGGCGCAAGGGAACCAGCGCCTGGCCCCGGGCGAGAGCGGCTAGCGCATCGCGCATGACCGTGATGCAATCGCGCATTGGCAGCAGCGTGGCGACGTCCTCCGCCGAGAGCACGAGGACGTCCATCAGGCCACCGCCTCCATCTGATCGACGAGCGCCTCACGCTCTGCTTCCGACAGATGAAGCTCAACCGCCTGCAGCCAGGGCTTGAACTGCTCGACACCACGAGGCCCGATCAGCGCCGACGTCACCGACGGATGGCTCAGCACCCAGGCGAGCGCCAGCGCGCCCATCTCGACGCCCCGGGCCTCCGCTTCCCTGCGTAGTCTCGACAGCGAGCGGAAGGTCGCGTCGTTGAGCAACCTTACATATGGCTGAGGTCGCAACGCCAACCTCGTGTTCGGAGGCGGAGCCTTGCCGGGCTCGTATTTGCCGGTGAGCAGACCCCCGGACGTTGGGCTGAATGGGGTGACGGCCAGTCCCTCGCGAGCCGCGAGCGGCAGCACCTCCACCTCCATTTCACGATCCAGCAGGTTGTAGCCGTTCTGGACCGACTGGTAACGGACCACGCCGAGGCGATCGCTGGTCTGCAGCGAATTGCCGAGCTGGTCGGCGGTGACATTGCTGGCGCCGATGAAGCGGACTTTCCCGGCGTTGACCAGCTCGTTCATGACGCCGAGCGATTCCTCTTCGGGCGTATTCGGATCGGGCTCCATGGTCACGTAGAGATCGACATAATCGGTTTGCAGCCGCCGGAGACTTCCGCCGATCGCCTGCATGATGTGCCGCCGGGAGAGACTGCGGTCATTGGGTCCCTCGGCGATGGCGTACAACACCTTGGTCGAGAGCACGAGCCGGTCTCGGATCTTTCGCTCTTTCAGCCAGGCACCGATGACGCGCTCCGATTCCCCCCCACCGTAGCTGTCCGCCGTGTCGAAATAGGTGATACCGGCCTCGACCGCGTGATTCATGATCGCGAAGGCGGTCGCGCGGTCTTCTCCCCTGCCGAACAGCTCCGGCGAGGAACCAACCCCGCCGAATCCGCCACAGCCGAGCCCCAGGGCCGACACGCGCATGCCGGTTCGCCCAAATGTCCGATACTCCATCCCGCTCCGTCGTGATGGTAAGGGTTGGCCGTTGCTATCATCGGCGAGCGATGTCCGTCCAGCAGCGGGCCCGGCTCTTGCATCAGGAAGACGTCGCCGGGCACGCCTTCGACGCTGGACGGATGCAGTGGCTGGTGCACCGCGAGCTCGGCGCCAAGCACGTCATGTCGTATCGCCTGACGGTCGAGCCCGACTCGAGCGTGAGCCACGCCCACCCGGGGGCCGAAGAGGTGCTCTACGTGCTCGAAGGCCACGGCGAGATCCGTGTCGAAGCCGCGAGCCATCCGGTCTCACCAGGGCTGGCCGTCTTCGTTCCGGACGGTGCCGAGCACAGTTACATCAACACCGGTGGCGAGCCGCTGGTGATCGTCGGGGCCATGGCCCCACCCATCGATCCCGCGGGCATCCGGCCGGCAACGCCTCGCCTCGACCTGACCGGACTGCACTCATCTCGCATCGACGAACAGGGCGTTGCCGCACGGACGATGGACGAGCAGCGGGTCACGCCGACGCTGATGGGCGAGCGCAGCTTCCGCGTGCTGGCCAGCCCCGAACTCGGGTGCCGGCGGATGACGCAATTTACCGGCGTGATCCCAACCGGACGCGCGCCGCTCCATGCGCATCCACACGAAGAGGCGGTCTACATCCTGCAGGGAACCGGCCGCCTCTGGATCGAGGACGACGCGGTCGGCGAGCTGCGGACCGGATCGGTCGTGTTCTTCCCGATCGGGGTGCGCCATACGCTCGAAAACGTCGGTCGGGAAGACATGAAGGTGCTCGGCGCGTTTTCTCCGGCAGGATCCCCAGAGGCAAAGCTCCCGCCGAAATAGAACGGTGACCCGGGGCGGAGGTGCGGTCCCGAGGCGAGCCGACGTTGCCGATAGCCGTCGGGCGCCGAGGGACCGGCCCGCAGCTCCGCGCCGCCGTTACATTCCCAGGTAGGCGCGTTGCATCTGGGGATTCTCCAGCAGCGATGCCGCCGTGCCCTGCAAGACGACCCGGCCGCTTTGCAGCACGTATCCGCGGTTCGCGATCGCCAGCGCCATGGTGGCGTTCTGCTCGACAACGAAGATCGTGATCCCCGTTTGGTTCAGCTGCTGGATGGTTTCGAACTGTTGCTCCACCAGCACCGGCGCGAGACCCATCGACGGCTCATCCATGCAGAGGAACCGCGGCCGCGCCATCAGCGCGCGCGCCATCGCCAGCATCTGCTGCTCCCCGCCCGACATGGTTCCACCTCGCTGAGCCGACCGCTCGCGCAGTCGTGGAAACATCTGCATCACGCGGTCGAGGTCGGCTTCGATCTCGCCGTCCCTGCGGATGAAGGCGCCCATCATCAAGTTTTCGCGCACGGTAAGACGTGGGAAGATCCGCCGCGCCTCGGGCACGATGGCGATGCCGGCGCCCACCCGCCGGGACGTGTTCCAGTCGGTGATGTCCTGGCCGTCGTACCAGACGGTCCCCTTCGCCGGCCGTAGCGAGCCGATGACGGTCTTCATCGTCGTCGACTTACCGGAGGCGTTGCCGCCGAGCAGGCAGACGATCTCACCGCGGCGGATCTCCATGCTGACATCGCGGAGCGCCGGCACGGGGCCGTAGCGCACCTCGACCTCCTGCAAGCGCAAGACGATGTCGTTCGCGCTAGGCGGACGCTGCCCGTCGACCGAGATAGGCTTCGACGACTCTTGGATTGCTGTGGACCTCCTTGGGCAGACCTTCCGCAATCTTGACACCGTGGTCCATGACGACCACCCGGTCGGAGATTTCCATCACCAGCGGCATGTGATGCTCGATCAGGAAGATGGTCAGCCCGCGGTCGCGCATGGCCCGAATGAGGCCGGCGATTTCGATCCGCTCATAGGGGTTCATGCCCGCGGCCGGTTCGTCGAGCAGGAGCAGTTTCGGCCGGGCAGCGAGCGCGCGCGCGATCTCCGTCCGGCGCCGGTTCGCGTAGGAAAGCGCGAACGCGGGATCCTCGAGCCGCGGCTGGAGGCGTTCGCGGAACAGGTCGATCGCGGTATCCACCTCGGCCTGCGCAGCCCGCTCGGCACGAATCGTCGATGGCCAGAAGGTCACCGAGCCCAGCATGCCGCTGCGGGTCCAATGATGAGTGCCGAGCAGGATGTTCTCGCGCACGGTGAGCTGCGGGAAGACGCGGATATTCTGGAAGGTTCGGGCGACACCGAGGTGGGTGATGCGGTGCGCCGGGCGACCAACCAGCTCGGCATCCTGCAACCGAATCGACCCCGAGGTCGGCTTGAGCACACCCGAGATCAGGTTGAAGACGGTCGTCTTGCCAGCGCCATTGGGGCCGACCAAGCTGACGATCTCGCCCTGGTTGACGTCGACGTCGAAGTGGTCGACAGCGGTCAGGCCGCCGAAGCGGCGGGTCAATCCCCGGATCTGCAGGACCGCGTTCCGATCGCTCACGTCTTCTCCTCGGGGGTCACAATCTCGCCGCTGGCCGCCTCGATCTTCGCGGCATCGGCCGTGCTGACCGGCGGCGGCTCCCCCTCCTCCGCGGCCGATTCAGTGCTGAGCAGCTCGAGCGTGCCCCCGAACGTCCTTCGTGGCCGGATCGAGACCGTGCCGAGCAATCCTTCAGGACGCAAGACCATCACGGCGATCAGTAGCACACTGATGACCAGGTACTTGTAGAGGACGAACTTCTGCAGCAAGAACGGTGGCACCGTAAAGGCGATCGCCCCGAGGATGGCCCCCGGCAGGCTACCAAGGCCGCCGAGGATCATCATGATGAAGACCATCACCGTGGTCTGTACGTCGAAGTTGGGGCTGGGGAAGGCATTGAAGAGGAAGGCGGCGTCGATCATGCCCACGATGCCCGCCATGACCGCGCTGGTGGAGAAGGCGAGCAGCCGGTATTTGAAGGTGTTGACACCCATGGCCCGGGCAGCGAGCTCATCCTCACGGATCGCGACCCAGGCGCGCCCGGTGCGCGTATGCCGCCAGCGCAGCATGGCGTAGATGGAAAGGGCGAGGAACCCGACGAAGATCCAGTAGTACATGCGATAGTGCGGCACCTCGCCGAGCAGGGGCAGCCTCGTGGGGAGGTTGAAGGGAGCGACGCCGTGGATGCCATTCGTTCCCCCGGTGAGATTCAGGCTGTCCGGACCGATCTGGTGGCCGGCGAGGACCGGCGGACGATCGAGCTCGATGATCAGATTGCGCATGATGAGGCCGAAGCCAAGCGTCACGATCGCGAGATAGTCACCCCGCAGCCGCAGCGCCGGAACGCCGACGACGAGCGCGAACGCCAACGTGATGACAATCACCACCAGCACCGCCGCCCACAATGGATAGTGCTGATGGATCTGGTCGCTCGCAACCAGCGCATAGGCATACGTTCCGATGCCGAAGAAGGCGATGAATCCGAGGTTGAGCAAGCCCGCATAGCCGACCACAAGATTGAGGGCAACCGCAAGGCAGGCGAACATCGCACAGTTCGCCAGGATCAAGGTCCAGAACTGGGCACCGATCCAGGCGGAGTTGTCCTCGACGAATTGCAGAGCAAGCGGCACCAGGGCCGCCAGGATGAAGAACGGGATGAGCACGAATGGGCTGGTCAATGTGCGGTCCCACCCGGCAGGCCCAAGTTCCCAGAAACGCTTGAGCGGGTGGCTGCCTTCCTCCTCGAAGGTCGATGGGGGCGCGCTCATGCCCGATCCGTGAGCGGTTGGCCGAACAATCCCTGCGGCCGAATGAGCAGCACGGCGATCAGCGCCAGGAAGACGAAGGTGTCCGTGAATTGGGTGCTGATAAAGCCGGCGGTCAAGCTCTCGAAGACACCCAGCAGCAGGCCGCCGACCATCGCACCGCGAATGTTGCCGATCCCGCCGATGACCGCGGCGGTGAAGGCTTTGATGCCGAGCAGATAGCCCATGAAGAAATCGATGTTGGCGTAACGGAGCCCGAAGAGCACGCCGCCCAGGCCCGCCAGGGCGGAGGCGACGAAGAACGTCACCATGATGACGCGGTCGACGTCGATACCCATGAAGGTAGCGGCCTCGCGATCCTGGGCCGTGGCGCGCATGGCGCTCCCGAACCGGGTTCGAAAGATGAAGACATCGAGGACGACCATGAGCCCAATCGCGATCACGAACAGCAGCGCCCCGGTGAGCGGCGTCTCCACGCTGCCAAGACCGAGGTTGAACTGCGGGACGAGCGCGTTGCTTGGCACGAGGACGGGCGCCGGGCTCACCCAGACCTGGACCGCGCTCTCGAGGAAGAGCGAGACGCCGATGGCGGTAATCAAGGGCGCCAGCCGGTTGGCGTTGCGCAGTGGCCGGTACGCGACGCGCTCGATGCCGACGCCGAGGCCGCCGGCACCAGCCATCGCCAGCAGGAGCATCAGGCCGACGACGAGACCGCCCGGGATGGCAGCGACCTCGTTGTGCACGAGCAGCGCGGCGACGCCTGCGCCAAGAAAGGCGCCAACCATGAAGACGTCGCCGTGGGCGAAGTTGAGGAGCTCGAGGATGCCGTAGATCAGCGTGTAGCCGAGCGCAATCAGCGCATAGAGGCTGCCGACCTCGAGCCCATTGACCAACTGCTGCAGGAAGTAGGCCACCGCTTACCTTCGACCCGAACCCTAACTAAAAGGGGACGGGCTCGCCCGTCCCCTTTCTACTCCTTGCTCAGGAGACTTGCTTCTGAACCACCATCGAGGTGCCCACGGCCTTGTACACATAGATACCGCCGCCCTGGACGTCGCCTTTGGAGTCGAACTTCACCTGACCGAAGATCGTGTTGAAGGTGTCGCTGCCGAGGTGGCTGATCACGTCGCTGCGCGAGATCTTGCCGTTGTTGACCGGCGAGTTCTTGATCGCCTGCAGCAGCACCTGCGTCGCCTGATACGCCGAGCCATAGAAGGGGCCAGCCTTGGTGATGTCGTACTTTGCCTTGAACTCGGTGACAAAACTCTGTGCCGCTGAGGCCGTGAGGCCGGCCGGGTCGGCGGTGATGTTGGTCGCATAGGCACCAACGTAAGCACCCTGCGAGTTGGTGATGATCGTCGGATCCTCCTCGCCATCGGTGCCGAGGAACTGAATGTTCTGACCAATCAGGAGGTTGCCTTGCTTCATCGCCGTAACCAGCGGTGCCGCTTCGGGGCCCTCGTCGGCGAAGTACACCCAGTCGGCGCCGGACGCCTTGATCTTGCTGACGATGGTCGTGAAGTCCTTCTGTCCGGGGGTCGCGCTCTCACGGACGTAGGGAATGTTGGCAGTCTTGAGCGCGGTCTGCGTCTGGTCAGCGAGGCCGGTCGAGTAGTCGGACTTGGCATCCATGACGAAGACCTTCTTGGCGCCTTGCGAGACCATGAACTTCGCATCGGCCGGGCCTTGCGCATCATCTCGAGCATTGACCCGGTGAGCCACGCTGAATCCCTGGTCGGTGACCTTGACGTTGGAGGCCGATTCGCTCACGAACGGCAGCGGCGGGCTCGCATTCTGCAGCCCCTGGATGGTGCCCAGGACGACGCCGGAGTTCATGGGACCGACGATGCCAAGCACGGTCGGATCGGAGATGCCCTGCGCCTGAAAGGTCCCAGCAGTCTGGGCATTGTGCTGGTCGTCCCAGACCACCAGGGTCACCGCCGTTCCGCTGACCCCGCCCGCTTTGTTGAAGTCGCTGACGGCGAGCTGGCATGCTTGCAGTGCACCCGCGCCAATCGACGCCTGATCCCCGGTGAAGGGGCCCTCGCACGCGATTTGCACCTTGGTCGGTTTGTTCGCGGCGTTGCCCGTACCCGCGGTCCCACCGCACGCGGCCAGCACCACGCCGGCGAGCGCGGCGAAGACGAGAAATCTCGGCTTACCCATCGTCCCTGTCGACCTCCTCTTCCTTTGTGACTACCTAAACGGTGCGCTCTTTATACACGGTTAAACCACGGAGAGCAACCGGCGGGTGGCCAGGCCTAACCCTTTCTAATTCGGGCGGTGACGGACCAGATCCGGGTGCCGGTCGATCGCCCCGAGCACGGCATCCACATCGGCGGCATTGTTGTAGTAGTGGAGTGAGACGCGGAGTGCGCCGTCGCGGGTGGAACACAGGATCCCCTGCCCGGCCAGCGCCTCCACCAGGCGGGGTGCGTCGGTCGAGCCGATCATTACCAGCGGTCCGCGCGAGGCCGGCTCCGTCGGTGTGAGCAGATCGAGGCCTCGCCGGGTGGCACCGTCGATCAGGCGGTCGGCCAGCGCCTGGACGTGCGCCTGGATGGTGTCAAGGCCGACCTCGGCGAGCATGCGCAAGGCGGGCAGGGTGGCGTAAACGTTGGGCACGGGCGGCGAGCCGGTTTCGAATCGGCGCGCCGAGGTGGCGTAGCGCAGGTGATGGACGTCGTAGGCGAAGACGTTTTCCTGGGCAAACCAGCCCGAATCGCTCGGCCGGAAACGCTCGATCAGTTCCTTGCGGACATACATGAAGGCGACGCCCGGCGAGCCGAGCAGGTACTTGAGCGCGCCGGTCACCAGGATGTCGAGGTCGAGCGCTTTGACGTCCATCGGTTGGGTGCCCATGCTCTGGTAGGCGTCGATCAGGAGCAAGGCTCCGCGTTCGTGCGCGAGCTCGGCCAGCGCGGCGACGTTGTTTTTGTAGCCGTTTCGATAACAAACATGGGTCGCCGAGACCAGCGAGGTGGCCTCATCCACCAGCGAGTCAAACGCCGACAGCGGCAGCCGGTCCCCCTCGGCACGAGCGAAGCTGACCCGCGCGCCTCGCCGCTGTTGTGCCAGCCAGATGTGGCCCACCGTCGGGAAATCGAAGTCACTGGTGACGACGCGTGGACGATCAGCGTAGTCCATGGCACTGGCGAGTGAGTTCAAGGCGCTGGAAACGGAGAACGTCACCGCGACTTCCTCGGCTTGCGCGTTGATCAGCCGCGCAAATTCGGTGCGAAGGTCCTCCATCCGCTGCACCCACGCATCCCATGGGTTCCCGAACTCGTGCCACGAGACGACAAACTCGCGAATGCCGGCTTCCACCGGCCCCGACAGCGCGCCCTGAGAGCAGCTGCTCAGGTAGATCTTCTGCTCGAAAATCGGAAACTGCCGTCGAAACGCGGCGGCGCCATTGGGCGGGTCGGGCGCGCGCGTCACTCTGGCATTCTATGCAGGTGTCGCGCTCGATGACCTCGGAAAAGTCGCGGGCGTTCACCGAATCGGTGATTCGCGAGATGACGCGGCTCTGTGTTGCCGAGCATGGAACCGACTGCGTCAACCTCGCCCAGGGCTTCCCTGATTTCGCCGCCCCGTCCGCCTTGAAGGAAGCGGCGGTGGTCGCCATCCGCGAGGACTTCAACCAGTACGCCACGACCTGGGGGGCGACGGTGATGCGCGATGCGATCGCGGAGAAGCAGCGGCATTTTCGCGGGATGGCCGTCGATCCCGAGACCGAGATCACCGTCTGCTGTGGCGTGACCGAGGCGATGCTCTCGACCATCCTCGCCGCCGTCGACCCCGGCGATGA
>DATASI010000036.1:0-16224 GCA_036269255.1 Candidatus Dormiibacterota bacterium | reverse complement strand
ATATTCCTGCGGGCTGTCGAGATACATCCGCAGCTCCTCGAGGACGACCAGCCGCTCCTTCTCCAGCTCCCCGGCATCGAAGAGCGGGTCGAAGAGCATGTCGCCCAGCACGTCGACGCCGAGCTTGGCCTTGGTCTTGGGCACCCTGGCCCAGAACATCGTCAGCTCCTTGTCGGTGGCGGCGTTCAGCACGCCCCCCACGCCCTCGATCGCCTCGGCAATTTCCTTGGCGCCCGCATACTTGGCTGAGCCCTTGAAGAACATGTGTTCGAGGAAGTGGCTGACTCCCGCTTCCCGGTCGGTTTCGTAGCGGGAACCGACCTTGAAGAAGACCGCCATGGTGATCGACGGCCGGTCCTTGAGCTCGGTCGTCACGATTCGGGCCCCGCTCGGAAGGGTGGCGAGCCGGTAGGGAGGAACGGCTTGGGGCACGGCTTGAGTATAACCTAGGGGTGCTGCGAGATCCCTGGTTTCGGATACCGGCGACGGGCTTTATGTGAGTGCCAGCTTACCGCGTAACATGTCACCGTGAGCGCCCATTCCGAATTCGGCACCCACCTCGAAGGGCTGATCCGGCGGATCGAGGCCTGGAACTACGCCGACTCCGATGCCGGCGCCGGCGTCCCCGTCGAAATCGCCCAGGAGCTGTCGGTTCTGGCCTCGATCGCACCGACCGCAGGCGTGCGCCGTGGCCTGAGGCGGGCGCAGGACGCGCTCGATGACGGCCTTTCCGCCGATGCCGTGGCCGCCGAGCTCTACCGCATCCGCGATGAGCTCAGCAGCGGCGGGGGTTACTCGGGAGCGCCGCCCTCCCCCTCGCGGTAGCCAGGCCGCCGGTCGCCGAAGCGGGGCCGGTCACCGAAGCGCGGCCGGTCACCGTAGCGGGGCCGGTCACCATAACCGGTTCCCTGTGGGGTCAATGGCGGGGCGGGAGCCGCCGCCGGCCGGTCGGCGGGGCGACGCGTGGCCTGCACGCCGTCGGGAAGGATCGCCACCCGGCGGTTCGGCTCCTCGCCATGGCTCTCGGTCCGGATGCCGGGTTCCTTCTCGAGCGTGATATGGACGATGCGCCGTTCGTAGGACTGCATCGGATCCATCACCAGCCGCTCGCCGGTGCGCCGCACCCGGTCGGCGAGCCGGAGCGCCATCTCTTTGACGGTTTCCTCGCGCCGGTTTCGATAATGCTCGACGTCGACCACCAGGCGGCGGCGGTCGGAACGGCCCTCGTTGAGAATCAGGTTCACCACGGTCTGGAAGGCCCGCAGCGTCTCACCGCGCCAGCCGATCAGGAGCCCCAGGTTGTCGCCGGCGACGTCGATCATCACCGGATCGTCGGCTTTTTTGATGAAGACCTGGGCCTGGATGCCCATCTTGTAGAGCAGCTCGGCCACCACCTGGCGCGCCCGGACGGCATAGGTCTCGCGCAGGGTCACGCGCACCCGCGCCTCGGGCGCTTCCTGCAGCACCTCGACGTCGACGTTTTCCCGCGCTTCCTCGAGCTCCTCGAGGGCCCGGTCGACCGCCTCCTCGACGGTACTTCCGCTGGTCTCGACCGTGTTGGCGCTGCTGCTCATGCGGCTTTCCCCCTGCTGAAAAAGGCCGGCGGCGACAGCGATCCCCAGCCGGTGATGAAGTACTGCTGTCCGATGCTGAAGAGGTTGCTGACGACCCAGTAGAGCGCCAGCGCGGCGGCGAAGTTCAAGGAGATCACCCCGATGAAGATCGGCATGATCATGGTCATGTTCTGCGTGATCGCCGCCTGGTTTGGATCGGCGGCGGCCATCCCGCCCGGCGGCGTCATCATCTTGGTCTGAACGAAGGTGGTGAGCCCGGCCAGGATCGGCAGCAGGATCGCCAGCGGGACGAACTGACCCGGCTGCAGCGCGGTGTGGTCCAGCAAGATGCCGAGGAACCTGAAGTCGTGGATGGGCAGGGTGCGGTGCGCATCGCGGATGACGTAGAAGAGCGCGATCAGGATCGGCGACTGGATCAGCGCCGGAAGGCAGCCGCTCATCTGCGCCAGCGGGTTGATGTTGTGCTCCTTGTAGAGGGCCATCGTCTCCTGGTTGAGCCGTTGCGGATCCTTCTTGTACTTCTTGCGGATGGTCGCCAGCTGCGGCGCAATCCGGCGCTGTTCCGCCTGTACCCGGCGCGAGGTGGTCAGCTGGTACTGGAAGATGGGCGAGATGATCAGCTTGATGATGATGGTGAGCAGCACGATCGCGACCCCGAAGGGCCCGATGCTCTGCGCGATCGGGTTGCCGTTGAGAATGGTCAGCAGCCAGGCCAGCACGGCGTGGATCGGCACGCCGATCACCGTCCACCAGAGCAGCCAGATCGGATGCCAGAGTTGACCGATGGTACTCATGGGACGGGATCCCAACCGCCGGCGTGAAATGGATGGCAGCGAGCGATGCGGGCGACCGCCATCCGCCAGCCACGCCACGCGCCGTATCGGCTGATTGCCTCGTAGCCGTACTGGGAGCAGGTGGGCGTGTAGCGGCAGCCAGAAACCAGCCCGAAGAGGGGCCCGATGGTGACGCGATAGACCCGGATAAGGGCGAGCGAAGCCGCCGTCATTCTCCCCACCCTTTTGACCACAACATCTCTATCTCCTGGCGCAGCCGCGTGAATTCGGCGTCAACCGCCCGTGACCGGGCCACGATTACAACGTCGCGGCCGCCCCTGGCTCGCAGCACCAGCGGCCGGACCAGCTCGCGCAGGCGCCGCTTGATTCTATTCCGAACCACCGCGTTGCCGAGTTTGCGGCTGACCGCCAGCCCAACCCGAGGACGACCCAACCCATTATCGCTGACAAACAGCGCCAGGTAGGCAGACGCAGCCCGCCGTCCCGAGCGCAGGGTGCGGTCGAAGTCGGCCGAACGCAGCAGCCGCGAGCGCTGCTGCACGGTGGCTGGCTGCGGCTTAGCGAGCCCGCCGGCTGGAAGTAGGCGTCAGCCGGCGCCGGCCTTTTAGGCGGCGGGCTTTGATCACTTTGACGCCGCCGGCGGTCGACATCCGGGCGCGAAAGCCGTGGACTTTTACGCGCTGACGCTTCTTGGGTTGGTGGGTTCGTTTCATCGGCTTGCCGTTTGGGGCGGCTACACGATACCACGAGCGGCTCCTGATCGAAGGCCGGATGCGTACGGAAATTCTGATTGCGTGGCCAAAATCCTTTTGCTATGATTCCGCTGCCCTGGAGAGCTACGGCATCATCCATTAACAGCTTATGCACACAACGCTGGGGAGACCTCGATAGACTTGTCCACCTTTGTGGGAAGTCTGTGCATAAGCTGAGTCCTCGCTAAGCCGTCCAGGCCTCGTTTCCGTCGGCGCGACTCGCGCAGATCGGCTCGGCTCTCCAACAGCGGTGGTGGTTTACGCGTGGAGGAGTCTATGGAGTCCGAGCAAATCTGGCAGGCCGCACAGGAAGAACTTCGCTTTCAGCTCAGTAAGCCGAGCTATGAAACCTGGCTGAAGAACGCCTCACTGGTGGGGCGCGAGAAGAACTCCTTCAAGATCGGGGTCCCAACCAAGCTGGCGAAAGACTGGTTGGAGGACCGTTACTCGGCGATGATCAAGGAGACGCTGTCCGCCATCGTCTCCGGCGACGTCAGCGTCAGCTTCGAGGTCGTTCCCGCCCAGGCGGAATCCGTCTCGCGGCGGACCGCGGTGGCGGTCGCCGACCGCGAGGACCCGGTGCCCGACACCGAAGAGCCGGTGTTGCACGAGGCCTCGCAGCTCAACCCCAAATTTCAGTTTCAGCATTTCGTGGTGGGCAACAACTCCCGCTTTGCGCACGCCGCCTGTCGCGCGGTCGCGGAGACACCGGCCAAGGCCTACAACCCGCTCTTCCTCTATGGCGGTGTCGGCTTGGGCAAGACCCACCTGATGCACGCCATCGGCCACGCCGTCCTCGAGAAACACCACCGGCGCAAGGTCGCGTATGTGACCAGCGAGAAGTTCATGAACGAAATGATTTCGTCGATCCAGGAAGGCCGGATGAACGACTTCAGGACCCGCTATCGCACCGTCGACGTCTTGCTCGTCGACGACATCCAGTTCCTCGCCGGCAAGGACCGCACCCAGGAAGAGTTCTTCCATACTTTCAACTCGCTGCACGAGCTCAACCGCCAGATCGTGATCTCCTCGGACCGTCCCCCGAAAGAGATTCCAACCCTGGAAGACCGGCTGCGGTCACGCTTTCAGTGGGGCCTGATCGCTGATATCCAGCCGGCGGATTTCGAGACCCGCGTGGCGATCTTGAAGTCGAAGGTTGGCTCCTACGCGCGCTTGGTGCCGGAGGACGTATTGTCGTTCATCGCCCACAAGATCCAGCGGAACATCCGCGAGCTGGAAGGCGCGCTGATCCGCGTGATCGCGCATGCCTCCTTGAACCGCAGTCCGGTCAACGTCGACATGGCGGCCAAGCTCCTGCAGGACGTCATCCCCTCCACCGAGACCCGCACGCTGTCGATCGACACCATCTCGCGCGCGGTCGCCAGCTTCTACCACATCAGCCTCGAGGAGATGAAGGGCAAGCGCCGTGACAAGCACATCGTCTTTCCTCGACAGGTGGCGATGTATCTGATCCGCGAGGAGACCGCGTCATCGCTGCCGGCCATCGGGCAGGCCTTCGGCGGACGCGACCACACCACGGTTTTGCATTCCTACGAAAAGATCTCGACTGAGCAGCGCGAGGACCAACGCCTGCAGGCCGACCTGCGCAAAATCCGCGAAATTCTTTATTCCCATTGACCTGTGGAAGACCGCGGGGTATAGACGTGGATTCGGTTGGAAGCCCGGCGCGCTGGGGAAAGCTCGTCAACGTCTCCACAAGTTTTGAAGCCTATAATTGGCCGGATTCGAAGCCAACTCTGGCAGTTTTCCGCGTTATGCACTGTCCTACGACGTCGTCTCTTCTCTCTAAAGGGCCTTCTTACTTAAGCGGGTTGTGTAGACAAGGAGCAGCATGAAGGTCAGCATCACCGCCGGCAACCTCGGTCAGGGCTTGCAGGTGGTCTCCCGCGCCGTTTCCTCGCGAACCACCTTGCCCATTCTCAACAACGTGCTTTTGCAAACCGATCAGAGCGGCCTCAACCTGACCGCGACCAACCTGGAGATTGGCATCCGCCAGACCGTCCCGGCCGAGGTCCAGGAAGAAGGCGGCATCACCGTCCCCGCGCGGTTGCTGACCGATTTCGTCAGTGGCCTTCCTGATGAACCGATCGACATGACGCTCGACAAGAAGACCCAGTCGCTGGCGGTCAAGAGCCGGCGGTTCAACGCGACCATTCGCGGCATCGACCCGGCAGATTTCCCACCCGTGCCCAGCGGCGTCGAGGGACGCAAGGTGAGCGTCGATCCCGCCGAGCTCAAGGAAGCGATCGAGCAGACCGTGATCGCCGCCTCCAGCGACGAGGGCCGCCCGGTGCTGACCGGTGTCTATGTCCAGCTCAATGGCGGCAAGGCAACCTTCGCCGCCACCGATGGCCACCGGCTGGCGGTCAAGACCTTGCCGGTCACGGCCGAGCCCGGCGAGACCGATACCATCGTGATTCCGGCGCGCGCGCTCAGCGAGCTGAGCCGTATCCTCAAAGGCGGCGAGGCCGGCATCGAGGTGACCGTCGGCGCGCAGAAAAACCAGGTCTTCTTCAAGGCGCACGACGTCGAACTGATGAGCCGGCTGATCGAAGGCAACTACCCGAACTACCAGCAGGTCATCCCCAAGGAAAGCACGACGACGATCACCGCCAAAACCCAGGACCTGCTCTTCACCACCAAGATGGTCTCGCTCTTCTCCAAGGACGCCGCCAACGTCATCAAGTTCAAGACGGAGGGCGGCCAGCTGACGGTGACGGCCAACACCAGTGAAGTCGGGCAGAACGTCTCGACGGTCGACGCGAAAATCGAGGGAAACGACCTGCAGGTCGCCTTCAACTCCAAGTACCTGCTCGACGTCCTCGGCATCATCGGCAGTGATGAGGTCCAGCTGGGTTTCACCGGCCCGTTGAACCCCGGGTTGATTCGACCGGTCGGCAAGGACAACTACCTCTACATCATCATGCCCGTGCGCGTGGCCATGTAGCGACGCCGGTTCGGCGTGTTCCTGGCCAACGTCTCACTCTTCAACTTTCGCAACTACGGCGAACTGGATCTGGCGCTGGAGCGCTCCGCCACCGTCCTCTACGGCGGCAACGCGCAGGGCAAGACCAATCTCCTGGAGGCGGTCGCCCTGCCGGCGCTGACCAGGTCGCCGCGCACCCAGCAGACCGCCGAGATGGTTCGCTTCGGCCAGCTCGCCGCCCGCGTCACGGTGGCGGTGCAAAGCGAGCTCAGCCGTGACGAGCTCGACGTCCGCATCAGCCTTGCCCAGCCCGCCGGCCTCGACCCCTCCTCGGGCGGGGGCAGTCCACCGGCTGGACGGGCGGCCGCCTCGCGGCGATTCACGCTCAACGGCGCGCCTCGCCGCTCGACCGACATGGTCGGTGCGCTTCGCGTCGTACTCTTCTGGCCGGACGATCTACAGCTGATCAAGGGCCCCGGGGAAGGGCGGCGGCGTTTCCTCAACACGCTGCTGTCGCAGCTCGACCGGGGGCATGCTCGCGAGCTCAATCGATACGGTCACCTGCTGGAGCAACGCAACGCCTTGCTGCGCGCCGTCCGCGAGGGGCGCCAGCCGCTGGACGCGCTCGAGTACTGGAGCGGGGCGCTTGCCGAATCGGGCGCGATCATCATGGTCGAACGCCAGCGGCGCCTGCTGGAGCTGCATCCGATCGCGGCAGCCTTCCACCGCGAACTGAGCGACGACCGGGAGCGACTCGAACTGCGCTACCGCCCCGCCGGCGTGCGCATCGGCGAGGCGCCGGTCGAGCTGGTCGCCGAACAGCTGAAGGCGGCGATGCGGGAGTCTCGCGATGAGGAAATCGCGCGCGGACAGACAGCTGTCGGTCCCCAGCGTGATGATCTGGAGGTGTGGCTCGACGATCACGAGGCGCGGCTCTTCGCCAGCCAGGGGCAGCAGCGCAGCATCGTCCTCAGTCTCAAGCTGGCTGAGCTCCATTACCTGGCTGAGGTCACCGGTGAGCAGCCGGTGCTGCTGCTCGACGACGTCATGTCCGAGCTCGACCCCGCCCGCCGGGAGCGATTGCTGGCCGCCCTGCAGCCGGGTCCGCAGGCCTTGATCACCGCGGCCGACCTCAACGATCTGCCAAAAAGCATCCTGGAGCGCGCCGCCATCTTCCGGGTCGACCAGGGGACGGTGCATGCGTAGGATCGATGCCGCGCTGCCGACGACCTTGCGCGCGCTGGGGATCACGCGCCGCACCCGCGAGGCGCAGGCGATCTGGTTGTGGTCGGCGGTCATCGGTGAGCTCGCCCGCGAGACGCAGGCCCTCAAGTTGACCGGCGGGACCTTGTGGGTGACGGCCAGCAGCCCGGCGTTGGCGCACCAGCTCCATCTCGAGCGGGGGCAGCTGATGACCAGGCTCAACGCCATGATCGGCGCCCCCGTGGTGCGCGATATCCGCTTCCGGCAGCGGGGCCCGTCGGGGTGACCACGGCGACCCGGTCGGCGGCCCTCATCGAGGCCGGCCTCACGCCCAACCAGCGGCTGGCGGTCGAGCACCTGCACGGGCCGTTGCTGATCATCGCCGGAGCCGGCACCGGCAAGACCCGGGTGCTGGTCGAGCGCTATCGCCGGCTGCGGCAGGAAGGGGTCGAGGCGGAGCAGATCCTGCTGCTCACCTTCACCGAAAAAGCCGCGCGCGAGGTGCTCGACCGGGTCGAGCTGCACGATTACCTGCCCACCGGCGAGCGCTTCGTCATGACCTACCATGCCTTCGCCCAGCGCTTCCTGCAGGAGGAGGGCTGGCTCGGTGGCCTGCCGAAGGGCTTCCGGATCGTGTCGGAAGTCCGCAAGTGGGAGCTGATGCGCGACACGCTGCTGGCGCTCCGCCCGCCGCACCTCTTTCACGCCCAGCGCCCCTACGAGCGGATCCGCGAGCTGCTGCTCCTGATCGAACGCGCCAAACAGGAGCTGGTGTCTCCCGCCGAGTTTGTCGCCTGGTCGGCTGCGGTGCCGGACGCGGACGATCCGGCGGTTGCCGCCCAGCGCGAGGCGGCCGCGGTCTACGCCGAATACCAGCGGCGGATGCTCGCCGAAGAGCGGCTGGATTTCGACGACACCATCTTCTACAGCGTGCAGCTGCTCAGCGATGAGCCGGCGGTTCGACGGCGGCAGACGGTTCGCTTCACGCAGATCATGGTCGACGAATTCCAGGACACCAACTTCGCGCAGAGCCGCCTGCTCGAGCTGCTCGCCGGGGAGCAGCGCAACCTGGCGGTGGTCGGCGATGATGACCAGAGCATCTATAAGTTCCGTGGCGCGTCGGTCGCCAACCTCAAGCGGTTCGGCGCCGTCTTTCCCGACGCGGCCGTGGTGCATCTGGAGGAGAATTTCCGCAGTCGCGGGCCCATCCTGCGCGCGGCCGGCCGGCTGATCGCCTCGGACGCGGAGCGGCTGGCCAAGCGGCTGACGCCGACCCGCGGCGAAGGCGTGCCGCTCAGCGTCGTGACCGCGAGCAGCGTCAGCGACGAAGCCGACGCGGTGGCCGCCTACATCAAGCGCGCGATCGACGAGGACCGCTATCACCCGAGCGCGATCGCCGTCCTCTTGCGGGCGAACGCGCACTTGCAGAATTTCGCGCGTGCCCTCCAGCGGATCGGGGTCGCCTACCAGGTGAGCGGCGGACGGGGCTTCTACCAGCAGCCCGAAGTCAAGGACTGCCTCGCCTACCTGCGCGCCATCGACAACCCGGACGACACGGTCTGCCTGATGCGGCTGCTCAGCCTGCCGCGCTACGCCGTCGACCCGATCCAGGCCGGTCGCTGGGCGCATCGGGCTCGCGATCTCGGCCGGCGGTTTTTCGACATCCTCGAGGAAGGCGAGGACGACGGCGCCCGCCGGCTGACCACGGATTTGCGCAGCTTTACCGGACTGGCGCTCCGGCTGGGGGTGGACGAGCTCTTCTTCCACCTGATGGAGCAAACCCGCTACCTCGATTGGGACCGCTTTCAGGGGTCGATCGAGCAGTTGCAGGTCAGTGCCAATGTGCAGAAGCTCAGCGAGCTCATCAGTGCCTACTGCGACGAGCACAAGGACCATCATCTCGGCGCCTACCTGCGGCACCTCGATGCCACGGAGGCCGCCCAGGCCGACGAGGAGATCGCCCCGCTCGATGAGACGGTCAACGCCGTCCACCTGATGACGGTCCACCAGGCGAAGGGGCTCGAGTTCGGACTGGTCATCATCCCGCATCTGGTCGAGGGCCGCTTCCCGGCAACCCGGCGGAGCGAGGGGCTGACCTTGCCCAACGACCTGATCAAGGAAGAGCTGCCACCGGCCGAGCTGCACCTGGCTGAAGAGCGGCGGTTAGCGTACGTCGCCATCACCCGGGCGCGCGAAGAAGTCGTCTGCACGCTCGCCGGTCGCTACGAAGGCGTCAAGGACTGGCGGCCCTCTCGCTTCCTGCCGCTGATCCAGGGAGATGACTCGCGGCAGCTGGCCGCGTCGTCGGTGCTGCTGCCATCGAGCGTGGGCCTGGTCGAAATGGCGCGCCAGGTCGAGCTCCCGCTCAACGATGCGCCGCCGCTGGCAGCGCTTTCCTACACCCAGGTCGACACCTACCTGCGCTGCCCCCAGATGTACCAGTACCGCTTCGTCTTCCGGCTGCCCACCCGGCCGCGCCCGCAGATGCAGTTCGGCCGCATCCTGCACGAGGCGCTCAAGGACGCGCTGGGCGGCATCGAACGCGACCGCCCGCTAACCTGGGACATGGTCGACGCCGCCTACGTCTCGGCCTGGGCACGCGAACGGTTCTGCGCCCCGGAGCAGGCTCCCTCGCTGCAGGACCTGGGGCGGAGCTACCTGCGACGCGCCTACGAAGCCGGCGATCTGAGCAAACCGCTGCTCCTCGAGCAACCCTTCAGCCTCCGGGTCGACGGCCTGCGGCTCACCGGCCGCATCGACCGGGTGGACCGCCATCCGGACGGCAGCTACGAGCTGATCGACTACAAGACCGGATCGGCGAAGCGGGCCGCCGACCTCCAGCGCGACCTGCAGCTCGGGGTCTACGCGCTCGCCGCCCGCGATGTCTTCCGCTTCGACCCCCTCAGCCTCTCCTACTACTATCTCGAGACCGCCCAGCGCGTCACCGTCGACAAGCCGCCGGAGCGGTTGCGCGAGGATCGGGAGACGATCGGCAGCGTGGCGGAGGGCATCCGTGCCGAGCGCTTCCCAGCGAAACCCGACCGAATGAAATGCGCCGGTTGCGACTTCCGCCTGCTCTGTCCGAGCGCCGCCGTTTAGCGCTTGCCTAGCGCGCTGAGTCGACGTCGGCCATGCGCACCAGGGCGTCGCCGATCGTGAAGGCGGCTGCGGGGTCGCCGGCCGCTTGCACGCGGCGAATTTCCTCCGCGCGCTCGGCCGCCGGTCTGGCAAACCAGGTCTCGACCGTGCGGACCAGGTCCGCCGGCTTCGGCACGTAGCTGCCCAGGCCACGCTCGATGACCTCGCGGACGTTGCCCTCTTCCTGGCCGGGAAGGTAGCCGGTGAGCAGCAGCGGGCAGCCGCAGGCGAGTCCCTCCGCGATCATGCCCGGGCCGGCGCGCGTCGCCAGCAGGTCGGCGGCGAGCAGCAGTTCGGGCATGTTGTCGACAAAGCCGAACACGTGAACGCCCGCGTGGTTGTCCTTGCGGATCTGCTCGGCGAGCCGCTGATTGCGGCCGCACACCGCCAGCACCTGGATGTCGAGTGGCGAGCGGGCCAGGGCAGCGGCGTATTTGCGCAGCGGCTCGGTGCCATCGCCGCCCCCTGCCAGCAAGACGGTTGGGGCATGCGGCCGGAGCTTCAGCCGCAGCCGCATCGAGGGCTTGTCGCGGAACTGCTTGATCGCGTCGGCAAAGCGCGGGTGGATCGGCAGGCCGGCCCTCAGCAACCGATCCGCCGGGATGCCGCGCTGACGGCAGAGGTCGTAGGCCGCCTGCGATGGACAGATGATGCAGTCGGCTTTCAGGTCGGTCCATGCCTGGTGAAAGTTGATCCAGTCCGTGATCACCGTGACTCGCGGGACCCCGGCCGGCATGACGTCGACGGCGACGTGGTTGAGCAGCGGGTGAAAGCTGGCGACCAGCGCCGGCCGCGGCGTCAGCGCGGCGCGCAATTTGCGGCGCAGCCCGCGGCCGATCGCGTGCTGGATCAGGCGCACCGTCGGCTGCAGGTTGGTCGCATGGTAGGCGGCGGCCCACAAAAACGGCGCCCGCCGCGTGACCGGCCCGTAGAGCGCGGTCAGCCGGCCGGCGACCACGCGCTGGTCTCGCATCGGGTCGAAGCAATCGACGGTAAAGCCCGTTGGATGGTGCCGGAGGACCGCCGCCGCCACCGCCTCCGCTGCCGCGCGGTGCCCGGCTCCCGTGTCCGAAAAGAGAAAAAGAAAGCGCCGGGAAGCGGTCAGAGAAGCCGCTCGGCCGCGCTCATCTGCTGCTTGGTTCCGATCGCCACCAGCAGATCGTCGCTCTCCAGCACCTGGTTGTCCGGCGGGTTGATGCGCAGCTGCCCGCTGCGCTTGCGGATCGCGAGCACGTTCGCTCCGGCTTCGCGGATACCCGAGTCGGCGAGCGTTCGGCCGAGCACCTTGGAGCTCGACGGCACCAGGAGCTCCTCGACAACCAGGTCGATGTTCTCCCCGTTCAGCACGGTGTCGAGGACGTCAACCGCCACCGGACGCACCGCCAGCGCCGCCATGCGATGGGCCCCCATCAGATAGGGCGAGACCACCTGGTTGGCGCCGGCCCGGCGCAGCTTTTCGACCGAGTCGGGGTACGACGAGCGGGCAACGATGAAGAGCGCCGGGTTGAGTGCCCGGGCAGTCAGCGTGATGAAGACGTTTCGCTCGTCGGAATCGACCGCCGACACCAGCCCCTTGGCGCGCAGAATACCGGCCTTGAGCAGCGAATCGTCGGACGCTGCGTCGCCCTCGACGTAAAGCAGGTCGCCGCCACGCAACCGCTCGAGCGGCTCGGGGTTGCTCTCGACCATGACGAAAGGCGTCTCCAGGGACTGGAACTCTCGGGCGACGCGCATGCCCATCCGCCCGTAGCCACAGACGATGAAATGGTCCTTGAGGGCGGCGATCCGGCGTTCCATGCCGCGCATCCTAGCGTAGCTGGCGAGGTGGCCCTCGACCAGCAGCTCGCCGAAAATGCCGAGGGTGTAGAGCATGGTGCCAACGCCCATTACGATCAGCGTCATCGTGAAGAGGCGTCCGGCTTCACCGAGGGGATGCACTTCCTCGTAGCCGACGGTGGTTACCGTGGTCACGACCATGAAGAGCGAGTCGACGAAATTCCAGCGGAACAGCCCCATGTAGCCGAGCACCCCGTAGCAGAAAACGAGGGTGAGGACCAGGAGGGGGAGGCGGAAGCGCCTCAGGGGGTTGATCGGCTGCTGCTGGATCGTGGGTTTGGACTCAGGCGGGGATGGCTACAAAAATTCTGCACCACCCTAGCACAAAGACGGTACGGCTTCGAAGTTGACCCGGTGCCCGGCGAACCGCGACGATGGGGTGGCCACTCTCGACAAGCAAGGAGGATCGGTTGAAGCCGCTTGCGATCGTCAGCCTGCACGCCTCGCCGATTGCGCCCCTGGGCGCGGGCGAGAACGGGGGCATGACCGTCTATCTTCGAGCGGTTTGCGAGGAGCTGAGCCGCAGGGGCGTGCCCAGCGAGGTCTTCACGCGGCGAACCGCCGCCGGCGGCGCGCACCGGGTCCAGCTCGCTGAGCGGAGCTGGGTGACGCAGCTCGCCGTCGGCCGCCCGGGTGACCTGGAGAAATCCGAGCTGTTCCAGCTGCTGCCATCGTTCGTCGAGGCGATCACCGAGGAGCAGCGGCGGCGACGGGTGTCCTTCAGCCGGGTGCACTCGCACTACTGGCTATCCGGCTGGGTTGCCGCACGGCTGCGCGACGACTGGAAACTCCCCTGGTTCCATACCTTCCACACGCTGGCGCGCGTCAAGAATGAACGGGCGGCGGAGGGCGCCGCGATCGAGCCCGAGTACCGGGTCAAGGTCGAGCAGATGATCGTGCGGGAATCCGACCGGCTGATCGCGTCGAGTAGTCAGGAAGCCGCCGACCTGGTGCGGCTCTATGGCGCTCCGCGAAGCCGGGTCAGCGTCGTCGCCCCGGGCGTCGACCTCGAGACTTTTCACACGCAGGCGGTCGCCGACTTGCGGGCGGCGCTCCAGCTGGGCGATGCGCCGGTGATCGTCTTCGCCGGCCGCCTCGAGCGGCTGAAGGGTGCCGAGATCGTGATTCGCGCGCTGGCCCAGCTGCCGCGGGAGAGTGGCCAGCCCGCGCCGGTTCTCCTGATCATTGGCGACGACAGCCACAACGGTGCTGCCGAGAGCGCCGCCAGCGGCGGCGAGCGGCTGCGCCTTCAGTCCCTCAGCCAGACGCTCGGCGTCGCTGCCCAGATGCGCTTCCTCGGCGCCGTCGACCAGCCAACCCTGGCGCGCTATCTGAGCCTGGCCGCGGTCTGCGTCGTGCCTTCGTACAGCGAATCGTTCGGTCTGGTTGCGCTCGAGGCGGCCGCCTGCGGCACCCCGGTGGTGGCCTCGCGGGTTGGCGGCCTCCCCACCATCGTGAAGGACGGCCTGACCGGCTACACCCTTACGTCCCACGACCCGGCGCAATTCGCGGAGCGCATCGGCCGGCTGTTGCAAGACGAAGATCTGCGCCAGTGCTTCAGCCGTCGCAGCCGGCTGGTCGCGTCGCAGTTCACCTGGCAGGCCACCGTCGATCGGCTCCTGACCGAGTACAGCACACCGGGCGCACCGGCCCTCCGTCCGGCCGCCACCGGATAAGCCCGGACCGCAACCCGCAGGGTTGACATCCGGCGCACCGTTTGATTGAATAGCCAATCATTGATTGGCTGACCAAACTAAAACGGGGGTCCTGAATGGCCGACCAGACCAAAGAGCGGATCGTTGAGGCGGCATGCCGGACGCTGGTCAAGCATGGGTACCACCAGACCTCGATGAAGGACATCGCTGCCGAGGCGGGGCTCGCCCCCGGGTTGGCCCATTACTACTTCGAAACCAAGGAAGACCTGCTGGTGGCGGCGATCGAGCATGCCTGCCGTCCGGTGGTCGAGGTCTGGGAGCAGGCCGGCATCAATCTGACCGGGCCGCTCCCCGAGGATGCTGATCCCCTGGCCTTCGGGCGAGCGGGGTTCGAGCTCGCCAAGCTGGAGCTAAAAAACTACAGCGGCCTGTTCCTGCTCATCTTCGACATGTTCGGCGTGGGCCTGCACAATCCCAAGATCGCGGCCGCCGTGCAGGCCTTCATCAGTGAACGGCGCGCCTTCGTCGGCCGCATCGCCCAGGGCGTCGTGGCCGGGATGCGCGAGCGTCCGGCGGCCTCGGTGGAGGCGATCGCGGCGGCTATCTGGGGCAGTCTGCATGGGATCTATCTCCAGAAGCTGCTGGATCCTGGCTTCGATGCCGACGCGGCGATCGACGCGATGAGCGAGATGACGATGGCATTTGTAACCAGCCCGGGTACAGGAACACGGATGGAGGCCTGAGATGTTTGCCTGGTGGGGTCAGGTCGTCTTCCGCTTCCGCTGGGTTGTGCTGATCTTCTCGGGCGTGCTGCTCGCCGGCTCGATCGCGGCCCTCCAGGCGGGCGGCAGCTTCAAGAACGGCGGTGGCAAGAACACCGAGTCGGGCCGGGCGATCCAGCAGATGTCGGATCAGCTGCCGCAAAGCGGCGCCGGGTCGTCGTTCGTGCTGATCTTCGGCAGCAGCTCGATGTCGACGGGCGATCCGGCGTTCAAGCAGGCGATGCTCCAGGCGCTGCTGCCGCTGCGCTCCGATTCGCGCGTCAAGACCATCGAAACGCCATTCGACGGACAGCCCGACCTCGCCCAGGCCCTGGTCTCGACTGACGGCCACCACGCCAGCGCCGTCGTCAACTTGAAAGACGACTACGCCAGCGCGCGGATGTACTATCCCGAGCTCCGCAGCAAGGTGCACAGCGACCATCTGCTCGTCTACGGCACGGGCAACGTCGCCGTCGGCCACGACTTCGATCGCTACCTCGGGAACGACCTGCATCGCGCCGAAACCGTATCGCTGATCGTCATCGTCCCGCTGCTGCTGCTGGTCTTCGCGACCGTGATCAGCATGCTTCTTCCGCTGGGCGTCGGCGGGTTGGCGGTGGTCGGCGGCCTGGGCCTGGTCGGCCTGCTCGCCCGTGTCACCGACGTCTCGACCTATGCCACCAACATCGTCACCCTCATCGGTCTCGGCGTCGCCATCGACTATTCGTTGTTCATCGTCAACCGGTTCCGTGAGGAGCTGCGCAAGGGACGCGACACCGAAACAGCGCTGGTGAACACGATGCGGACCTCCGGACGCGCGGTCACCTTCTCCGGCATCACCGTCGCCATCGGGTTGAGCGCGATGCTGCTCTTCCAGGGATCGTTCCTCGCGTCGATGGGCGCGGCGGGCGCCATCGTGGTGGCGGTGGCGGTGCTCTATGCCTTGACCTTCCTGGCATCGCTGCTGGCGTTGCTTGGCCACCGCGTCAACTGGCTGCGGCTGCCCTTCCCGCAGCGTTCGAGTGGCCGAGGCATGTGGCACGGGCTGGCCATGCGAGTGATGCGCCGTCCGCTCTTCGTCCTGATCCCGGTCCTGGCGTTCCTGCTGCTGCTCGCCTCCCCATTCTTCGCCATCCGGATCGCCAACGGCGACGTGGGCATGCTTCCGCCGAATGCCGAATCGCGGACCGGCTACGACCTGCTGCAAAAGTTTCCCGTCCAGGGGCAAACCTACTTCTCCGTGGTGGTCAACTATCCCGACGGGCATCCGCTGACCTCGGGCCGCGTCGGTGCGCTCTACGACTACGCGCAGCGGTTGAAATCGATTCCGAACGTCGCCGGGGTCGAGAGCGTGGTCTCCTTCGATGGCACGCTCAGCGCCGCCCAGTACCAGGCGCTGCTGACCCAGCCCGCCACACAGCAACCGGCCAGGGTCCAGAGCCTGGTGCATTCAACGGTGGGTAGCAACATCGTCGTGCTCTCGGTCGTCACCAAGGCGTCCCAGGAGAGCGACGAAGCGCGGGCGATCGTCCGGTCGCTGCGCAGCATGGCCCCGCCGAGCGGC
>DATASI010000035.1:0-17903 GCA_036269255.1 Candidatus Dormiibacterota bacterium | reverse complement strand
CAGCGCCAAGGGTGCTCCGGCTGGCAGGGGCGCCGCTGCTCCGGCCAAGGGTGGCGCGGCACCCGCGAAGGGTGGAGGCAAGAAATGAAGATCAAGGAACTTCGCGGCCTGTCGATGCCTGACCTGCAGAAGAAGCTCAAGGACTCCCGCCAGGAGCTCTTCAACCTGCGTTTCCAGATGGCGACCGGCCAGCTGCAGAATCACCGGCAGATCCGGCACATCCGGCGCGACCTGGCGCAGATCCTGACCGAGATTCACATCAAGGAAGGGGATGGGGAATTGGCGCCCATCGCCGCCGCCCCCGAGCCGCCGAAGCGTGGCAGGCGGCGCGCAAGCGCTGAGGAGAAGGCATGACCGACGAGCAGACGGAGACGGCCCGCGCGATGCGAAAAGTTCGCACCGGCATGGTCATCAGCGACAAGATGGACAAGACGGTGGTGGTCCGGGTGCAAACCCTCAAGGAGCACCGCCGCTACAAGAAGCACATCCAGCAGTCGACACGATTCAAGGCGCACGACGAGCAGAACCAGTGCAAGGTGGGCGACCGGGTCCGGATCATGGAGACCCGGCCGATCTCGCATGACAAGCGCTGGCGGGTGGTCGCCATTGTGGAGAAGGCAAAGTAGCAATCGTCATGGTGCAGCAGGAGTCGAGACTGAAGGTGGCGGATAACACAGGAGCACGCGAGATCCTGTTGATCCGGGTCATGGGCGGGCACTATCGCAAGTACGCCTCGATCGGGGATGTCATCACGGCCGCCGTCACCATCGCCACGCCGGGCGGCCAGGTCAAGAAGTCCGAAGTCGTCAAGGCGGTGGTGGTGCGCACCTCGCGCGAGTTCCGCCGGCCGGACGGCTCGACGATTCGCTTTGACGAAAACGCGGCGGTTATTCTCGGCCCACAGAACAACCCGCGTGGCACCCGCATCTTCGGGCCGGTGGCCCGCGAGCTGCGCGAGAAGAATTTCATGAAGATCGTTTCCCTGGCCCCGGAGGTTCTCTAACCATGTCATCGCTGCATCTCGACATTCACAAAGACGACACCGTGCAGGTCATCGCCGGCAAGGACCGGGGCAAGCGCGGCGTGGTGGTCCGCACCGTCCCCGAGCAGGGGAAGATCGTGGTCAAGGGCGTCAACCTGATGAAGCGGCATCAGCGCTCCAACACTCAGAAGGGCGGCACCAAGGTCATCCAGGGCGGGGTCGTCGACTTCGAAGCGCCCCTCAGCTACTCGAACGTGATGCTGGTCTGCAACAAGTGCGACAAGCCGACGCGAATCCGCAAGACCGTCATGCCCAATGGCGACAAGGCGATCGTCTGCGTCAAGTGCGGTGAAGTCTACGAGCGGGTGAGGATGAAAGTATGAGCGTCGCCAGCAAGGCTCCGGTCGAGCTGCGTCTGAAGCAGCGCTATCAAGAGCAGATCGCGCCGCGCCTGATCCAGCGCTTCGCGTACACCAATGTGCACCAGGCGCCCAGGCTGGTCAAGGTCGTGCTCAACATCGGCATCGGCGAGGCGATCCAGAACCCCAAGGCGCTCGATGCTGCCGTCTCGGACCTGCAGAAGATCGCCGGCCAGAAGCCGGTGGTGCAGCGATCGCGCAAGGCGATCGCAAACTTCAAGCTCCGCGCCGGTCTGCCGATCGGCGTCAAGGTGACCCTGCGCGGGGCGCGCATGTACCAGTTCGTCGACAAGCTGCTCTCGGTGGGGCTGCCCCGGATCCGTGACTTCCGCGGCATCTCACCGAGTGGGTTCGACGGCAAGGGCAATTACACGCTCGGACTTCGCGAGCAACTGATTTTCCCGGAGATCGAATACGACAAGATCGATAAACTACGCGGGCTCGAGGTGACCTTCGTCACCAGTGCGCGGACCGACGACGAGGCGCGCGCGCTGCTGACGGAGCTCGGGTTTCCGTTCAGGAAGTGAGGCAACTGATTGGCTAAGAAATCGACGATCAACCGCGGGCTGCGCAAGCACGAGCACACCGTGCAGCAGCACAACCGCTGCAACCTGTGCGGCCGGTCCCGCGCCTACATGCGCAAGTTCGGCATCTGCCGGATTTGCTTCCGGACGCTGGCCTCGAATGGCCAGATCCCCGGGGTGAAGAAAGCGTCATGGTGAGGAGTGAGGTATGAGCACGGACACGATTGCTGACATGCTGACGCGGATCCGGAATGCGAACAGCGCCGGGCATTCCCGGGTCTCGCTGCCCGCCTCTCGTGTCGGCACGGAAATCGCCCGCGTTCTCAAAGAAGAGGGCTATATCGCCGGCTATGAAGTCGGCGAGGCCGAGCAGGGGCAGAAGCTCGACATCACTTTCAAGCCCAAGAGCCCGCGGGGCAAGACCCTGGCCGGGCTGCGCCGGATCAGCAAGCCGGGGTTGCGGGTCTACGCCCGCAAGACGGAGATTCCACGGGTGCTGGGCGGGTTGGGGATCGTGATCCTTTCCACTTCGCACGGCGTCATGTCGGGACAGAAGGCCACCAAGGCCGGCCTTGGCGGCGAAGTGGTGTGCTACGTTTGGTGACCCATCATGAGTAGGATTGGCAAGCTTCCGGTCACGATTCCGAGCGGCGTGACGGTCAGCCTCAGCGACCACACGCTCTCCGTGAAGAGCGGCAAGTCGGAGCTCATCCGTCAGCTCAACCCGGAGTTGAAGGTCACGGTCAGCGGCGACCAGGTCGTGGTCGAGCGGCCGAGCGAGTCGAAGCTGCACCGGTCGCTGCACGGGCTGACGCGAACGCTCGTCTGGAACATGATCGAGGGCGTCAGCAAGGGCTATGAGAAACAGCTCGAGCTGGTCGGCGTCGGCTACCGCGCGAGCAAGCAGGGTGAAGCGCTGGTGCTGAACGTGGGCTTCTCGCACCCGGTCCGCTATCCCGTGCCAACCGGGATCACGATCGACGTGCCCGAGCCCACCCGGATCAACATCAAGGGCGCCAGCAAAGAACAGGTCGGCCAGGTCGCCGCCGAGGTGCGCAAGGTGCGCCCACCCGAGCCGTACAAAGGCAAGGGCATCCTCTATCGCGGCGAGCGCATCCGTCGCAAGGCCGGCAAGACCGGCAAGACCGGTACCGGAGCGGCCAAATAATGAACAAGCTGCCTGATCGACGCGGCACGCGGCTTCGCCGGCACATCCGGCTTCGCACCAATCTGGTCGGCGGACCGACGCGTCCGCGGCTGGCCGTGTTTCGCAGCCTCCACCACGTCTACGCGCAGATCATCGACGACGCCAGCGGGCGGACCCTGGCGGCGGCGTCGACGACGGACGCCGAGGTGCGCAAGTCGGTGAAGTCCCATTCCAGCGCGGAGGGCGCCGCCGCGGTCGGTAAGTCGATCGCCGAGCGGGCACGCAAGGCGGGAATCGAGACCGTCGTGTTCGATCGAGGCGGTTTCCCCTACCACGGTCGAGTCAAGGCCCTGGCCGATGCCGCGCGCAGCGCCGGCTTGAAGTTCTAAAGAGAGAGATCCATGAGTTACCAATACGGACGAGGTCAGTCGGAGTTCACGGAAAAGGTTGTCCACCTGAACCGGGTCGCGAAGGTCGTCAAGGGCGGCCGCCGCTTCTCGTTCAGTGCCCTGGTGGTCGTCGGCGACCAGAACGGTCGGGTCGGCGCCGGTCTGGGCAAGGCGGGCGAGGTCCCCGAGGCGATTCGCAAAGCCGTCGAGTCGGCGAAAAAGCATCTGGTCACGGTGCCGATGGTGGGCACGACGATCCCCCATGAGGTTCGGCTGAAAGTCGGCGCCGCCAAGGTCCTGCTCAAGCCGGCTGCCCCGGGCACCGGCATTCGTTCCGGCGGGGCGATGCGCGCGGTCGTCGAGTTGTCGGGCATCAAGGACATCATCACCAAGTCGCTGGGAACCAACAACCCGGTCAACACCGTCCGGGCCACGATCGCCGGGCTCCAGGCGCTGAAGACCGCCGATGCCGTCGCGGAAGCGCGCGGCAAGCCGGCCGAGGAGCTCGAGCGGCTCAGCCGTCGCGGTCCGAAGCCCCCGCCAGCGGTCGTGGCGGCCGAGGAATCACCGGCTCCCGAGGAGGCGCCGGTCGGCTGAGATGGCGACCTTGAAGATCACCTACGTTCGCTCGGTTATCGGGCAGAAGCCCGACCAGCAGCGCACCGTTCGCGCGCTTGGCTTGCGCCGCTTGCATCAGTCCGTCGAGCTGAACGACAGCCCGCAGCTGCGCGGTATGGTGCATAAGGTCCGCCACCTGGTCCGGGTCGAGGAGTCACGATGAAGCTGCACGAGCTGCAGCCGGCGCCCGGATCGCATCACACCCGCAAGCGCGTTGGCCGCGGGCCCGGCTCGGGTCACGGCAAGACGTCGACGCGGGGGCAGAAGGGCCAGGGCGCGCGCACCTCGGTGAACCTGCCCAAGGCCTTCGAGGGCGGCCAGACGAAGCTCACGATGCGCACGCCGAAGCTGCGTGGCTTCAACAACAAGTGGCGCAAGCGCTTCGCCGTGCTCAACCTGACCCGGCTGAACCGCTTCGAGGACGGCACCGAGGTGCGGCCCGAGCTGCTGCTGGAGGCCGGCATCGTCAAGGACGTCGGTGCCGGCATCAAGGTGCTGGGCTCCGGCGATCTGGGCCGCAAGCTGACGGTGCACGCCCATCGCTTCTCAGCCGAGGCGAAGCGAAAGATCGAAGCGGCCGGCGGGACCGCCGCGGTGATCGAGGTTCCCGCGCCGATCCGGCCGAAGACCAAGCGCGCCAAGAACCAGCCCAAGCCGGCCCGCCCGGCCGAGCCGCAGCCGCCTGAGGGCGAGGCCGAGAAGGAACCCAAGGGCAAGAAAGAGAAGGCCCCCAAAGCCGGCGCCAAGGCGCCGGGCGCGAAAGCCGCGGCAGGCAAGCCGGCGAAAGCCGATACTGGGAAGCAGGGTTAGGCGATGGGTCTCCTGGAGGCGATCGGCAACGCGCTTCGAATCCCCGAGCTGCGCCGCAAGATCCTCTTCACGCTCGGCCTGTTCCTCGTCTTCCGCATCCTGGCGCACGTGGCCATCCCCAACGCTGATCACAACGCGCTTGCCAAGCTGTTCAACACCAACGCGTTTCTCGGCCTGCTCGACCTCTTCTCGGGCGGCGGGCTCTCGACGTTCTCCGTCATCGCGATGGGGGTCAACCCCTACATCAACGCCTCGATCATCATGCAGCTGATGACGGTCGTCTCGACCCGAATGAAAGAGCTCAGCAAAGAAGGCGAGTACGGGCGGCGCAAGATTACCCGCTGGACGCGCTGGTTGACGGTCGGGCTCGGCCTGCTGCAAGCCTGGGGCCTGACGCTGGTCTTCAGCCGTCAGGGCGTCCTGACGAACTTGAACTGGTTCGGCATCCTCGAGATCATGGTCACGCTGACCGCAGGCACGGTGATGCTGATGTGGTTCGGCGAGCTGATCACCGAGTACGGCATCGGCAACGGCATCTCGCTGGTGATCTTCGCCGGGATCGTCGGCCGGATTCCGAATACCATCTACAACCTGATGACCGGTGGGGGCGCCTCGCAGAACCTGGCGCCGATGCTGCTCTTCGCCGCGCTCGCCATCGTCGTCACGGCGTTCATCATCGAGGTCCAGCAGGCGCAGCGAAAGATTCCCATCCAGTCGGCGCAGCGGGTGGTTGGACGCAAGGTCTACCAGGGCCGCAGCTCGCACCTGCCGCTGCGGGTCAACCAGGCAGGCGTCATTCCGATCATCTTCGCGATCTCGATCATGTTCTTCCCGGTCATCGTCGGCAACTTCCTGGCGACCGCCCCCAATCCCTGGGGTGCGATCTCGACCTGGCTGCGCAGCTACTGGGTGCCGAACGGGCCGAACATCCCCACCGACATCCTGTACAACTTCGTCTACTTCGTCCTGATCTTCGGTTTCACCTACTTCTACACGGCGGTGACCTTCGATCCGGTCGACACGGCGGACTACCTGAAGAAGCATGCCGCGTTCATCCCCGGGATTCGCCCAGGCGTGGCGACGGCGCAGTACCTGGACCGGACCATGACGCGGATCACCTTCGCGGGCGCCCTCTTCCTCGGTGGGGTCACGGTCCTGATCCCGCTGCTGGCGACGGCCCTGACGCGGATTCCGACGCAAAACATGTATCTCGGCGGCACCGCCATCCTGATCGTGGTCGGCGTCGCGCTCGACACCATGAAACAGATCGAGACGCAGTTGATCATGCGTCAGTACAAGGGGTTCATCAAGTAGCGACCACGAGTCGCGGAGTCTGTCTGTGAATTTGATTCTCTTTGGCGCGCCCGGCGCCGGTAAAGGCACCCAGGGCGGCCACCTGATCGAAACCTATGGCATCCCGCGGATCGCGACCGGGGACATCCTGCGCGCCCAACGGCGCGCCGGCTCGGCCCTGGGCCAGAAAGTCATGAGCTACATGGACCGCGGCGAGCTGGTGCCGGACGATCTGATGATCACGATCATCCGGGAGCGCCTGCACGAGCCCGATGCGCAGCAGGGCTTCATCCTCGATGGCTTTCCCCGGACCGTCGCCCAGGCCGAGGCGCTCGACAGCATGCTCGATCAGCTCGGCCGGCGGATCGACGCGGTGATCTATCTTCGCGTCAGCCGCCAGGTGCTGATCGACCGGCTCTCCCATCGCTACAGCTGCCGGACCTGCGACGCCGTCTACAACTTCACCCCCCAGCAGGCCAAAGCCGTGCCGCGCTGCAGCGTGGACGGCGGCGAGCTGTACCAACGCCCCGATGACCATCCCGAGATCGTGGCGCGGCGCATCGATGTGTTTCTCCAGCACACGGCGCCCCTCATCGATTACTACAAGGTCCAGAACAAGCTGGAGAACATCGACGGGCAGATGAGCGTCGAGCAGGTGCGGGCCGACATCACGCGCCGCCTGGCCGCGCTCAAGAAAGGAGCCGGCTCACGATGATCATCTACAAGTCGCAGGCCGAGATCGACCTGATGCGGGAGGCGGGATCGATCCTGGCCGAGACGCTGGCGCGGCTGCAGTCGATCGCGCGGCCCGGCGTGTCACTGCTCGAGCTCGACAAAGAAGCCGATCGCTTCATTCGCGACCGCGACTGCATCCCCGGCTTCGTCGGCTACCAGGGCTACCGCAATGCCATCTGCACCTCGGTCAACGAGCAGGTGGTGCACGGCATCCCGACCAATCGCAAGCTCCGCGAAGGGGATCTGCTCAGCCTGGATGCCGGCCTGATCCATCGCGGCTTCTGGGCGGACGCCGGCCTGACCGTCGGCATCGGCACGATCTCCCCCCTGGCGCAGCGGCTGCTGGATGTGACCCGGCAGGCGCTCGAGATCGGGATCGACCGGGCACGGGTGGGGAACCGGGTGGGCGACATCAGCGCTGCCGTGCAGCAACAAGTCGAAGCCGCCGGTTTCAGCGTCGTCCGCCAGTTCGTCGGGCACGGGATCGGGCGTGATATGCACGAGGACCCGCAGGTCCCCAACTTCGGCATTGCCGGCCGGGGGCCGCTGCTGAAGCCCGGGATGGTGCTGGCGATCGAGCCCATGGTGAACGCCGGCAGCCCGGACGTCGCCCTGCTCGGTGACGGCTGGACGGTCGTGACGGTCGACCATTCGCTCTCGGCCTACTTTGAGCATTCGGTGGCCATCACGCCGGACGGTCCTGAGATCCTGACCGCGGTGAGCCGATCCGCCGACAGGCAGATCCCCTCGCCCTCCGGGGGAGGATAGGGGAGCTGTCTGAGGTTTCAATTCGGAATCTTGTGGTAATGTATTCGTTCGTGCGCCGGGAATCCGGCGATTTTGTCACGGGCTTTTTGGCTCGATGACAGTCGTCGGACGGGTGGTGGAGCCGATGCCCAACGCGCTCTACCGCGTCGAGCTCGAAACCGGCCACAGGATCGTGGCACACGTGGCGCCGGCCGCGCGGCTTCGGTTTCTCCGGGTGATCCCGGGTGACCGCGTCCGCGTCGAGGTGTCACCGGTCGATCCGGGGCGCGGTCGAATTACGAAGAAAGAGAAAAGGTTAAGTGAGACATGAAAGTTCGGTCGTCGGTCAAGAAAATATGCCCGAAGTGCAAGGTCATCAAGCGAGGCGGCCAGGTCCGCGTCATCTGCGTGACGCCCAAGCACAACCAGAGGCAGGGGTAGGAGGCTAGATGGCTCGAATCGCCGGCGTCGACATTCCTCGCGAGAAGCGCGTGGAGATCAGCCTGACGTACATCTTCGGCATCGGGCCACATACCGCCCGCCGGGTCCTGACGATCGCCAACATCGATCCCAGCATCCGGGTCAAGAACCTCAACGACGAGCAGGTGGGACGGCTCCGCGACGTGATCGATAAAGAAGCCAAGGTCGAAGGCGAGCTGCGCCGCGAGATCGCGCTCAACATCAAACGGCTGATGGAGATCGGCACCTACCGCGGGCTGCGCCATCGTCGCGGCCTGCCGGTTCGCGGCCAGCGGACACGGACCAACGCCCGCACCCGGCGTGGACCCCGGAAGACCGTCGGCGTGCGCAAGAAGGTCGAGGCAAAGAAGTAAGTCATGCCAAAGAAGAAAGTCGTCCGTACCCGTCGGCGCGAGAAAAAGCACGTCACCGTGGGGCAGGCGCATATCCAGTCCACCTTCAATAACACCGTCGTCTCCCTCACCGACGCGCAGGGCAACGTCATCGCCTGGGGCAGCGCCGGAAGCCAGGGCTTCAAGGGCTCGCGCAAGAGCACGCCCTACGCCGCCCAGATGACCGCCGAGGCGACCGCGCGCAAGGCGATGGAGCATGGGCTGAAGCAGATCGAGATCTTCGTGAAGGGCCCCGGTGCTGGCCGCGAGGCGGCGATTCGCTCGCTGCAGGCGGCCGGGCTCGAGGTGACGGCCATCACGGATGTGACGCCGATCCCCCATAACGGCTGCCGGCCGCCGAAAAGGCGGCGCGTCTAGTGGCGAGATACGAGGGCGCCGTCTGCCGCCACTGCCGCCGCGAGGGCGTCAAGCTCTTCCTCAAGGGAGAGAAGTGCTTCACCAAGTGCACGCTCGACCGGCGCGCCATGCCACCGGGTATGCATACCCAGGTCCGGCGTCGCAAGGTCTCCGACTACGGCATCCAGCTACGCGCCAAGCAGCGCGCCAGGAGAATCTATTTCTTGCTCGAGGGCCAGTTCCGGCTCTACGTCGACAAAGCCTCGAAAATGGCGGGCGTGACGGGCTTGAACCTACTGCGCCTGCTCGAGAGCCGTCTGGACAACGTGATCTATCGGGTTGGCTTTGCCAGCTCGCGGCGCGACGCACGCCAGCTGGTTTCGCACCGGCACATCAGCGTCAACGGCCGGGTGGTCAACGTCGCGTCCTACAGCGTGCGGGTCGGTGACGTGATCCAGGTCCGCGAAGGCAGCCGTGAGATCGATCGCATCAAGAACGCCGTCGACGCGGGAGAACAGCGCACTGTCGTCCCCTGGCTGAACGTCGACAAGGACAACATGACCGCCAAAGTCCTCGCGCTCCCTGGGCGGGAGGACGTCGATCAGACGATCCAGGAGCAATTAATCGTCGAGTTTTATTCGCGCTAAGTAAATAGCCAAGGAGAACCATGATCGATATCGCACAACCGCAAGTCAAAAGCATCGAGAACTCGAACAGCTACGGCAAGTTCGAGATCGAGCCGCTCGAGCCGGGCTTCGGCACGACGCTGGGCAACGCCCTGCGGCGCGTGCTGCTGAGCACGCTCAAGGGCGCCGCTGTGACCTCGGTGTCGATCGAAGGCGTCGCACACGAATTCTCATCGATCCCTTACGTCAAAGAAGACGTCACGGAGATCATCCTGAACCTGAAGGGGCTCAACCTGATCTCGTACGTCGACGATCCGGTCCGCCTCACGCTCGACGTGACCGGCCCCAAGGAAGTCCACGCCTCGGACATCCAGGCGCCGAGCGATGTCGAGATCGTGAATCCGGATCTCTATATCTGCACGCTGGACTCGAACAAGGGCCGGCTGCGGATGGAGCTGACGGTCGAGCGCGGGAAGGGTTATGTCCCGGCCGAGAAGAATAAGAAAGAGGGCCAGCCGATCGGCGTGATTCCCATCGACGCGATCTTCAGTCCGGTCGTCAAGGCGAACTTCCTCATCGAGAAGACGCGCGTCGGGCAGGACACCGACTGGGACAAGCTGATCCTCGAGGTCTGGACCGACGGGACCATCCAGCCGGACCAGGCGATCAGCGAGGCCGCGAAGCAGTTCACCTCGCATCTGGGCCTGTTCACCAGGTTCACCGAGCGCATCAAGGAGCCGGTTCCGACCGAGACCGGCAACGGGCCGGCCGCGCGGCTGGCGGATGTGCCGATCGAGGATCTGGATCTCTCCGTCCGCGCGTTGAACTGTCTCAAGGCGAACGAGATCACGAAGGTCGGCCAGCTGGTTGCGCTCCGCGAAGAGGACCTGCTCAGCCTCCGCAACTTCGGCCGCAAGTCGCTGGACGAGATCAAAGAGAAACTGGTGCAGCGCGGCTTCCTGACCCAGGAAGAGCTGAGCAAAGTCCTGGTCTGAGGCTGATGCGGCACCAGAAAGCAGGGAGGAAATTCGGCCGGACCACGGCGCATCGCAAGGCGATGAGCCGCAACCTGGTCACCGCCCTGCTTGACCATGGCCGCATCGAGACCACCGAGGCCAAGGGCAAAGAGCTGCGCCGCTGGGTCGAGCGCGTGATCACGACGGCCAAAAATGACAACGTGGCCGCGCGCCGCGCGGTCGACGCAATCGTCGAGGATCGCGAGGTCACCGAGCGGCTCTTCACCAAGCTGATGCCACGTGCCAAGGAGCGGCCGGGTGGCTACACCCGGGTTTTGAAAATCGGCCCGCGGCAGGGCGACGGCGCCCAGATGGTGCTCGTAGAGCTGGTCGATCGATGAGCCAGAACATCAAGTTGGTCCTCGAGTACGAGGGGACGCGGTATCACGGCTGGCAGGCCCAGTCGAACGCGCCCACCGTCGAGGGCGCCTTGCGCAATGCGCTCGAATCGCTAACCGGCGAGTCACCAGCTCTGGTGGCGGCCGGCAGAACCGACGCAGGCGTGCACGCGCTCGGCCAGGTCGTCAACTTCAAGCTCGACAAGCCATTCCCCATTGCACAGCTCCCAGGCGCGCTCAATGCGCGGCTCGCGCCCGATATCGCCGTGCGCACTGCGCAGGTGGTGGATGAGAGCTTCAATGCCCGTTACTCGGCGCGCGCCCGGCGCTATGCCTACCGGATCCGCCAGGGATTGCCGCGCGACGCGTACCAGCGGCAATACGCCTGGGGCCTCCATGACCGGCTGGACGTCGCGGCGATGCAGGCGGGCGCCAGGCGGCTCGAGGGCGAGCATGATTTCCGAGCCTTTGGGCGCAGCCCGCGGCCGGGCGGCCACACCATTCGTCGTGTCCACGATGTGACCGTGAGCGCGCTGGGCGAGTGGGTCACGATCGCCATTGCCGCCGATGCCTTTCTCTACGGCATGGTGCGCCGGATCGCTGCGGCGCTGGTCGACGTCGGCCGGCAGCGCCGCGCGCCGGAGTGGATCGACGAATTGCTCAACGGCTCGACAGCCAGTCTGCGACTCGCACCGCCGCAAGGGCTGGTGCAGGTCGCGGTGGAGTACTGACGATGCCGCAACCGGGAAAGACCTACTCAGCGAAGCCGTCGGAGATCACCCCGGCCTGGTACATCGTGGACGCGCGCGGCCAGACGCTCGGCCGGCTGGCGGCCAACGTGGCCAAGGTATTGCGTGGCAAGCACAAGCCGATCTACACACCGCACCTGAACACCGGCGATCATGTAATCGTCGTCAATGTCAAAGGCATCCGGGTGACCGGGAAGAAGCCGACCGACAAGTTCTATACGAGCTATACCGGCTACCCGGGCGGCCTGCGAAAGCGCGCCTACGGTGACATGGTGCAGCGACATCCTACGTATCCGTTCCGGCATGCGGTGGCCGGCATGCTGCAGCACGGGACGCTCGGCAAGGAGCAGCTCCGGCGATTGAAGATCTATTCGGGCGACGCGCATCCGCACACGGCGCAACAGCCGGTCAACATCAAGTTCAACGCGCGAGGGGAGATCGAAGTCATTGGCCATTAACGCGACGTATTACTACGGAACCGGACGGCGCAAGAACGCGATCGCTCGCGTGCGGCTCTATCCCGGCGACGGCACGATCACCGTCAACGACAAGGCGCCGCTCCAGTACTTCGGCCGCCGTATGCTGGAGATGGTGGTGGTCGAGCCGCTGCGCCTGACGGAAAGCCAGAAACGCTTCACCGTCAGCGTCAAGGTTGACGGCGGCGGCATGTCGGGCCAGGCCGGCGCGGTCCAGCACGGCATCGCGCGCGCGCTGGTGGCTGCCGACGGCGCGATGCGCCCGGTACTCAAAAAGCACGGCATGCTGACGCGCGATCCGCGGATGAAAGAGCGCAAGAAGCCCGGCCTGAAGCGGGCGCGCAAAGCCCCGCAGTACACGAAGCGCTAGAGCCGTTCGACTAGCGGGCCGTCGGCGCCCGGCACCGTCAGTTGCTTCGCGCCCGAGCTGTCAATCGCATCACGGGCGGCGTCGCCCGCCAGCGGCCGTCCTTTCGATCGAGCGCCCATCCCTCTTCGTGCACTTTGCGGTGGTGGCTGCCGCAGACCAGGCCTAAGTTCTCCAATTTCGTTGGGCCACCTTCAGTCCAAAACCGGAGATGGTGGACCTGGCACCAGGCCGGTGGCCTGTCACACCCGGGAAAGACACAGTGCCGATCCCGGGCGACAACGACGCGCCGAGTCGACGGTGGGATCGAGCGACTGGCATGCGTGATTTCCCACTCGAGCTCACCGCGCCCGGTGATCCGCGTGATGGCGGCGTCGCACGCCAGGCGCTGCACCGTCTCACTGGGAATCGTGCCGCCGCCTTGCAGTTCGCCGGTGGGAGCGCCCGGGATGCCGGCGAGCGTGTCGAGGTTCGCGGTGATGATCACCTGCGTGCGGGGCGCGGTCGCGACGCCATCTGCCGTGCCGGTCCGGCGACAGGCTTCCACGAGGGCATCGTGCGCCCGCTGGCCCGCCGTACGCTCATCGTTGGAGGAGGGCTTCATGAACGGCTCCATGGCGCTCCGGATAATCGCCGCGGCCTCGGGCACTAACTGGCCTTCAATGCGAGCCAGGCCATTGAACGGTCCGCTGATCGACAGGTAGCGACGCCGATGCGCCCAGTTGGCTTCGGCGAGCGCCGCGTCGGCATCGATCCGGTGCTCAAAGTCCTTGACGAGCGTCACAAAGCGGCCGGCATCCATGCCTTCCGCCGATTTCAAGAGCGCATCCTCCGCCTTGCGAACAGCGGCCGGCCCAACGTGCTCGGCCGTAACGGCCATGGCGAGCGCGTGCCCATAGCCGATTTCGCCTCGCCCCAGTGCTTCTTCCGTCCGCGGAAGCTCGGCGAGCTGGCGCGCGACTCTTACCTGCTGGGCGGCATCGTTGCCGGCCAACCGGACGTTGGTCTGCAGCCACGGAACCATGCCGAGCGCACCGTCAGCCTTGAAGGCTCCGGACTGCTCGAAGCGGCGGGTCGCCTGCGTGATGGCGGCTTGCATTCGGGCAATGAGCTGGTAGTACTCGACGATCACTGTGCCCTGCTCTTCCGCCGGCTGGGCCGCTGCCCAGCCAAACAGGGCGGTGAGCGCTCGATCGGTTATCTCCAGCGGGGTTTCGCTGGGCGCGCACATATCGGGGCTAATCCTGAAGCACGGTTGCGACAGCTGCCTGTCGTAACCGCGAGAATTGATTGCGATGTGTGGACGGATCGGTGCCTCGATGCCCCGGGCGGAGCTGCTCGAGACCTACCACTGGCTTCGAGATGCCCCGCAGCTCGAGCCACGCTATAACGTCGCCCCAACCGACCCGGTGATCGCGGTCGGCCCCGACCGCGCCGATATCGTGCGCTGGGGCATCGACGGCAACAAGGGCGGGTTGTTCAACCTGCGCTCGGAAACGGCACTAACGCGGCCGTATTACCAGCGAATGCTTCTGGGCCAGCGCGTGGTCGTCCCGGCCAGTCACTTCTACGAGTGGCGTACCGTCGGCAACCAGCGCCTCCCAATGGCCGTCTCCCGGGCCGACGGAAAACTGCTGAATCTGGCCGCGCTCCTTGGGTTCTGGGAAGGGAAGCCGGCCACGACGATTCTGACCAGCGTCCACAACGCGGACATCGCGACGCTCCACGACCGAATGCCGGTTGTCCTCAGCGACGAGGATTCGGCAACCTGGGTGTTGGAGGAGATGTCGCTCGAGCAGCTGGAGGCGCTCCTGAAGCCGGCTCCAGACGGCTTCCTGCGCATCGCGCCAGCGTCACCGCTGGTCAACGACGTGCGCAACCAGGGCCCGGAGCTCCTGGATCCCGGCGCTCTGCCGCCGGAGTTCCAGCTCGAGCTGATCCCGCCCGGTTAGGGGACTGGGCTTCGAACCGCTCGTTAGGCGCCTGGCCGCCTAGCTCGGGGTACTCCGCCTCCGCGACATCCACCAGACCACCGCGGCAATGATGATGACGAGGACGACCACGCCGGCGATGATCTTGTTGGTGGTGATGGCGGTCGAGATCAGGGGCACGATCAGGGCGACGAGCGCAAGTATCTGCATGGGTCGAGTCTAGACAGTTCAGCGCCCGTCGCGCGACCCGCTGCGCAGCCTGACTCTGGCCGCTCGGTTATGGCCGTAACCGAAGTCCGGGGTGGAGGATACTACTGGTGGCCTGATGGACGTCATCCTCCGCGACATCTTGGTGTTCTTGCAGAGCGGGAGTGGCTGGCGCCACTTCCTGGACCTGATCGACATCAGCATCGTCGCCTTCCTGATCTACCGGGTCTTCCTGCTCATCCGGGGCACCCAGGCGGTCCAGCTCATGTTCGGGGTGCTGCTCCTGGCGTTGCTCGGACTGCTCGCCAATCTACTCGAGTTGCGGCTCCTCTCCTGGATCTTCCGGAACGCCGCCCCGGCGATTCTGATCGGCATCATCGTCCTCTTCCAGCCCGAACTGCGCAGAGCGCTAGACCAGTTCGGGCGGATGGGGTTCATCGGCCGTCCACTGGCCCATTACAACCTTCAGATCTTCAACCGGATGATCGACGAGGTGATCCGGGCGACCACGAAACTGACGCAGCGGTTCACCGGCGCCTTGATCGTGTTCGAAAAAGAGACCGGGCTCGAGAACTACGCCAACAGCGGCATCCGGATCAACGGCGAGTTGACGGCCGAGTTCCTGGAAGCGATCTTCTTTCCCAACTCGCCCCTTCACGACGGCGCGGTGATCGTTCGCGGCAACCAGATCCTGGCCGCAGGCTGCGTTCTGCCTCTAGCCGAAGAAGGCAGTGTCCGCGAGCGAATGGGCACCCGCCACCGGGCCGGCCTCGGGCTGTCGATGCAGACGGACGCCGTCGTCCTCATCCTCAGCGAGGAGCTCGGCCAGATCGCCGTCGCCCACGAAGGCAAGCTGCTCCGAAACCTTGATCCGGATCGCCTGCGCCAGGTCCTGACCTCGCTGCTCCAGCCGCGATCGGAGTCGCACGGGCCGCCCATCCCGGTCTGGCGTCGCTACCAGCGTGAGCGGATCGAGCGAGTCGAGCGGGTAAGATAGACGGCCTTGTTTGGGAACCTTCGGCTCAAGCTGATCGCGATCTTCTTCGCCGTTGCCCTCTGGAGCGTGGTCGCCTACACGTCGAATCCAACCCAGAGCCAGAGGCTCAAACTGCCGGTTTCCAACCCGACCTTGCCCGCCGGCCTGGTCCTGGTTGGCGACGCGCCACAGGTCACGGTCAACGTCATCGGGACGGCCGACAACCTCAAAACGTTTGTCCCAACCGACCTGCGGGTGTCAGGCAACTTCTCCAACGTTCGGGTCGGCAACAACCACGTGCCGATCCGCGTCGACAACACGGATCCGGCGGTCCAGGTCGACGCGCCGACGACGATCGGGGTCACCGTCGACCAACTCGCCAGCGCCAACCTCAACGTGTCCGTCCAGCGGCTGCACTCGCTCACGCCCGGCTACCACGAGCTCGCCAACGCGACCACGGTGACGCCGTCGGCGGTGCGCGTCGACGGCCCCAAGGGCAAGCTGACGGGCCTCGAGGCGGTGGTCCAGGTCGATCTGAACACCATCAACGCGCCCGGCATCAACCTGCCCACCCCGGTGCTTCTGTTTGACGCGAATAAGAAGCCGGTTACGACCAAGATGACGATCACGCCGCCGCTGGTCACCGTGAAGATGGTCATCGAGGCCGACGCCATCACCGTGACAAAGTCGGTGGGCTTCACCCTGACCGGGCAGCCGGCCTCCGGCTACCGGGTGACCAACGTCCAGGTGACGCCGCTCCAGGTGCAGGCGACCGGGCTCCAGAACGCCCTGGGAACCATCAGCGTGCTGAACACCGACGCCATCGACATCTCCAACCAGAAGTCGGACGTCATCAAGACGGTCACCATCCGGCCGCCAAATGGCGTGGATGTCAGCCCCAAAGTAGCCTCCGTTCACGTCTTCATCTCGGCGATTCCGGGCGTCTCACCATCGGCCTCGCCGTAACCTTGCCCGCTTCCTGACCGTTGACCGAAAAGGGAACAACGGGTTCGCTCGTTTGAGCGCGCCCCGGCTGGGAATATAGGAGGCCGCAACAGCATGTGTGGGATCATCGGCTACCTCGGGGAGCGCTCGGCCGCGCCCATCATCATGGACAGCCTGAAGCGGCTCGAGTACCGAGGCTACGACTCGGCCGGCGTCGCCATCTTCAACGAGGCGGAGGGCCAGACCTCGGTGGTGAAGAGCGCCGCCAAGGTGGACACCCTGGTCGAGCGGCTGACCGAGGAGATGCCCGAGGGACGCCTCGGCATCGGCCACACGCGCTGGGCCACCCACGGGCGCCCGACCGTCATCAATGCGCATCCCCACACCGACTGCCACAAGCAGGTCATGGTCATCCACAACGGCATCATCGAAAACTTCGCCGAACTGCGGAAGGAGCTCCAGGCCAAGGGCCATGTCTTCATCTCGGAGACGGACACGGAAGTCGTGCCCCACTTGATCGAGGAGTACGAGAAGGGCGACCTGGTCGCGGCCGTCCGCCAGGCGCTCAAGCGACTGCGCGGAGCGTATGCCATGGCGATCTTCTCCCAGCGCGATCCTGACCTGCTGATCGGCGCCCGGCTCAACGCGCCGCTCGTCGTGGGCATTGGCGACAAGGAATGGTTCGTTGCCTCGGACATCACGGCCGTCATCCCGTATACCAAGAAGGTCCTGTTACTCGGCGAAGGCGAGATGGTCTCGATCACGCGGCTCGGCCCCGAGGTCAGCACCATCGATGGCAACGCGGTCAAGCCAAAGATCATCGAGGTCAAGTGGGACATCAGCCAGGCCCAGAAAGGCGGCTATCCCCACTTCATGGCCAAGGAGATCAACGAGGCGCCCGAAGCGGTCTCGAATGCGCTGCGCGGACGGCTGACCGACGACGGCGAGGTGACGTTCGAAGAGTTTGGCCTCTCCGACCGGCAGCTGCTCAAAGTCCACGACATCAAAATGGTCGCCGCCGGGACCTCGTACTACGCGGCGCTGGTCGGCAAATACATCATCGAGGACCTGGCCCGGATTCCCGTTGAAGTCGAGCCTGCGTCGGAATTTCGCTATCGGCAGCCGATCATCGACGAGGACACGCTCGTCATCGGCATCTCGCAGTCGGGCGAGACGGCCGATACGCTGGCGGCGATTCGCGAGGCGCACGAGCGCAAGTCAAAGGTCGTGTCGATTACCAACGTGGTCGGCAGCTCGATGGCCCTCGAGAGCGACGGCGTGATCTATCTCCACGCCGGCCCCGAAATCGGAGTCGCTTCCACCAAGACCTTCATCGCCCATTTGACCTGCCTCTACCTGCTGGGCATCCGGCTGGCCGCGGTGCGCCATCGCATCCCGGC
>DATASI010000034.1:0-5892 GCA_036269255.1 Candidatus Dormiibacterota bacterium | reverse complement strand
TCTGGCGGTCGCCAAAAGCCGGGACTCCCTCCTGATGCTTCGCGACCAGTTTCGTCTCCTTCTGGCGCTGCTCTTCACGCTCGCTGCAGTGCTGACCTTGGCGGTGGGATCGGCGACGGCGGCGATGCTGGTTCGACCGCTCCAGTCGCTGGTGCAATCGATGCAGGCCGTGTCGAGCGGCGACTTGCAACACCGCGCTCCGATCCGTTCTCAGGACGAGATCGGGTACCTGACCAAGACCTTCAACGAGATGACGGCCAGCCTCGAGGACAAAACGGTGGCGCTGGAGCGCACCGCCTTCGCGGCCATCGAGGCGTTGGCCCGGGCAATCGATGCGCGTGATCCGATGACCTTCGGCCATTCGGAGCGAGTCGCCGCGATCAGCGTTGAGATCGCGGATGCCATGTTCATGCCGGAAAAGGAGCGAGAAGCTCTCCGGCGCGCGGCACTGCTGCATGACCTGGGAAAGATTGGCGTCGGTGACAAGGTCCTGCGCAAGCCTGGGCCGCTGAGTAGCGCCGAGGCCGAGGAGATGCGGGAGCACTCGCAAATTGGCTACGACGTGCTCAAGGGCCTGCCATTCCTCAAGGCGAGTCTTCCCGGCGTGCTGTATCACCACGAGCGCTGGGATGGTGGTGGATACCCGCTGGGCCTGCGCGGCACCGCCATTCCGCTGCAGGTGCGCATCCTCTCGGTCGCCGATGTTGTCGATGCCTTGACCTCGGATCGTCCCTACCGGGCGGGCCTGGACTTCGACGCAGCAGCGGCCGCGATTCGGAACGAAGCCGGGCTGCAGTTCGACCCCGACGTGGTCTCGGCGTTTGTGCGCTGCCACGACGACATCAAGAGGATCTTGGAGCAAATGGGCAGCCATGACGCGGCCCAGGCGAAACCGGAGGCGGCGTGAAGCAGCGCAGCCGGCGCACGTTCCTTGGCATCCTTCTCTTTTTGCCGGTGGTTGGCGTTGTCTTCTGGATGACCGCCGTGCTGACCTCCAACCTGCCTCAATCGGTCGCCTTCGCCGTCAACGTCCACGGCCTCAACTCAAACGGGATTGACGGCAACCTACGGCCGGCGCCGCTCTCGCTGAGCGTGCTTGCCGAGGCGCGGCGGGATGGGGGTACCGCCGGCCCGAGCGCCAGCCCTGCTCCGTCGGCCAGCCCACGTCCATCGCCAACGCCGACCCATGTCGTGACCTCGCCGCCGGCGCCGACGCCACCACCAACCCTGGGACCGACGCCTTCATTGATCCCGCTGCCGACGCCGACGCTGCCGGTGATTACACCGACACCGACCATCGGCTCGGCGATCATCAGCGGGCAGGTGACCGATAGCCAGACGCATAACGCCATCGTCGGCGGGACCGTCTCACTGAGCCCGGGCGGGGCCTCCGCACTGACGGATGCCAATGGCAACTTCAGCTTCACGGTCGCCGCGGGAACGTACACGGTGAGCGCAAGCGCCCCGCTTTACAGCAGCGCCACCCAGACGGCAACGGTGAAGGGCGGCCAGCACCTCACGCTGGCGATCAAGCTCACTAGCGTGGGAGCCTCCGGCAGCCTGACCGGCTCCGTCGTCGACGCCGTTACCCAGGCCCCGATCATCGGTGCGACCGTGTCCCTCTCGAACGGGCTGCTGATGGTGACCGATGCCACTGGGAACTTCTCGTTCACCGTGGTCCCGGCGGGCAGCTACACGATCACGGTGTCAGCCCTCGGATACCTGACGCAGAGCCAGTCGGTGACGGTGAGACCGGGCCACACGACGAACGTGCAGATCGGGCTGTCGCACTAGCGGCGCCCCCACCCGACCCTCCCTGGTAAACAGGGGAGGCGATTCACGCCGTGGGAAATATCAGCGGCCGACGACGTGCAGACGCCAGCCGCCCAGGTCCCCCGCATCGGGATGGTGTACGTCATCGAGCGAAGATTTGCGAAGCAGGTCCTCGATGGCCCGCTGGCTCTTGATGAAAGCGGTCACCACCTCGGGATCGAAATGGCTGCCGGAGCCTTTGAGGATCTCGGTCTTCGCGTACTCGAAGGTACGGGCGGGCCGGTACGAGCGATCAGAGGTCATGGCATCGAGCGCGTCGGCGACCGCCAGGATGCGCGCGCCGAGCGGGATCTCGTCTTCGCGCAACTGATCCGGGTAGCCGTTGCCGTCCCAGCGTTCATGGTGGTGGCGAACCAGCGGCAACACCGGCTCGAGGAAATCGATGCCCTGCAGCATATCGACGCCGATCACCGGATGGCGCTGCATGCGAATCTCCTCGTCGGGTTCGAGGCGCCCCTGTTTGCGCAGAATCATGTCTTCGATTCCGATCTTGCCGATGTCATGGAGCACGCTGGCACGATGAAGGGCGCTGACTTCCTCATCCGGGCAGCCGATCGCTTTGGCCATGATGGCCGCGTACTCCTCGACCCGCCGCGTATGGCCGTGGGTGTAGGGGTCGCGCGCTTCGACCGCCGCGGCCAGCGCCTCAATGGTCATCAGATAGGTGTCCTGCAGCTGGAGCATCGCAACCTTCAACGAGGCGCCCTTTTCCTTGAGCGAGCGCGTCATCTGGTTGAACGACTCGGTCAATTCTCCGATTTCGTCCCTGGTCGTCACGAGAGCCTGGTGATCCAGGTCGCCGGCGCTGACCAGGCGGGTCGCGTCCACCAGGCGATGGACTGGTCGGGTGATCAGGCGACCGAGCCAGATGCCGAGCGCCAGCGTTAGGAGCACGCCGGCAAGGAATAGGGCGGCCAGCACGAAGCGGAGCTGATTGGTGTCGGCGAGCAGTCCGGCACTGGATGCCGTCGTGCCGATATAGCCAAAGGACGCCGACTCGATCCAGGGCGAGATCAGCTCCATCGACGGACCGTTGACGCCGCGCGCCAGCTCGACGACGCTCGTGGGTGTGACCCGATTGCGGGTGGCGCCATCGAGGGCGAGAGATGGCCAGATCGAGCTGGGGATGCTCAATGAGCTGCCAAGAACCTGGCCGTTGATGTCGTAGTAGGTGATGTCGTCATGAAGCGCGGCCTTGATGGCGGCAGCTCCGTTATCGAGAGGTTCGCCGACGAGGATCGCGCCGAGGAGCGTGCCGTTGGCGGCATAGACCGTTTGGGCGCTGAAGATGGCGGCGTTTGGCGCGGGCACGATCAGGTCGCTCGTGGTTGCTGCACCGCTGAGCAGATAGCTCAGGCGGGGCCAGCCGCTGAGATCGCGCGCCTGCGTCACCGTCGCGGGCAATGTATCGTGACCGACGAGCCCTACGATTTCACGGCCGGAGTTGTCAACCGCCTCGACGATCGCGTTTGGTTGGATCGTGAGCGCGCGTTCGAGCGAGCTCTGAAGCAACGCCGGCTTCGCCCAGCTCTGGCTCAGGGCCGGGCCGTTGGTCAGCAGCGTCACGATGTCGCGCCGCTGAACCCCAGCGGCCTGCACCATCGACTGGGCGATCGAGCCATCGTGCGCCAGCTGGCTATCGAAGGCCTCCTGGCTGCGTGAGCTGAGCTCACCAGTTGCCATCACCGTGCCAACCGCCCCGATGGCCAGCGTCAGCGCAGCAAAGGGGAGGACGATCTTGAGGGCAAGCCGATGCCGGAAGACGGGCATGATGACGGGGATGTAACGTCCGCCACGGGGTGAGCTTGTGCCCGGCTATTCGAAGAAGGTGTCTGGGCTGGGGTCGAGCCGGAAGTCGTGGCCGGGAAAGTCTTGGTCCAATCGAGCTCCGTCGGCCGGGAAGACGTAATCGAGCTTGACGAAGTAGCCGAGCTCCTGAGCCCGTGCAAGGAAGGTCGTGGCGAGCAGCATCGAGCTGAACGCCGGTGCCAGCCGGCGCTCGCCTTGCTGACGGTTCAGTAGGGGCATGCGGTCGGGGTCGCGGCCGCCCTCGGCCTCGACAACGATGACGAAAACGCGCGCGGGGTTAGCCACGTCTTTAGACTATGTGCCCGTGACACCGGCCGAGGCACGCGACGCGTTTGCGCGTCTGCTGCACACGCCGGAAGGGGAGCTCGATCTTGCTGAGGGCGCGTTGTTGATCGCTGCGGAAGAATATCCCGATCTTCGGCCCGGCATTTACCTGAATCGGATTGCCCGCATGGCCACCGAACTGAAGCAACGGGTTCGCGGCGAGGTGGAGCCTCGCCGCGTGGTCGACCGGGCGAACGCCTACTTCTTCGAGGAGCAGCATTTCAAGGGCAACCGCGAAGAGTACTACGACCCGCGCAACAGCTTCCTGAACGAGGTGCTCGATCGGCGGGTGGGCATTCCCATCACGCTGGCCGTCCTTTATGTTGCAGTGGGGGAGCGAGCAGGGCTGCCCGTTCGAGGCGTGGGCATGCCGGGTCACTTTCTGGTCAAGTACGCGCCGGCATCCGGCGAGGTCTTCATCGACGCCTTCAATGGCCGGACGCTAACCCGCGAGGAATGCGGAAAGATGCTGAACGAGATGTACGGTGGCACGGTGGAAATGCGGCCGGGGTTGCTGCAACCATCGACTAAGCGCCAGATCCTGGCGCGGATTCTGAACAACCTGAAGAGCCTGTATCTCTCGCGTGGCGATCTCGGGCGGGCGCTGGCCGCCAGCGACCGGATCATGCTGGCTGACCCGCACCTGACGTCGGAATGGCGCGATCGGGGCATGATCCTGCTGCAGATGCGACGAGACAGTGAGGCGCTGAAGGAGTTCACCCGATACCTCGCGGTGCGGCCAGAACCGGAGGATGCGGCGCGGATCAAGCAGCTCCGTGGCGAGCTGGTTAGCCGGGTGAACTGATGGCAAGGGTTGGCTTGGTCGTGCGAGAGGGGCTCATCTTTGGGGTGCTCGCCGGCATCCTGGCGTTGATCGTTCGGCTGGTCGCGGTGCTGGCCACCAACAGCATCACGCCAACGACCTTTTCGGATTTCGTCACCTCGGCGCTCGGATTACTGATCATCGGCGGCGCCGGTCGGAAGCTGGCCGCGATCACCAAGACCACGACGGCGGGCGTTCAGATGGGCGCGCTGGCAGGCGGCATCAGCGAGCTGTTTCGAACCGTGGTCGCCGACATCATTCTTTCGTATCTTCCGGTCGGTCAGGCGGCGGTAGCGCGAATGAGTGCCAGCGACCGGGCTGCGGCCGAGGACACGACGCGCCTGATCATCAATCTCGGGCTGGACCTGGCGCTGGCCGTCCTGTTTGGGGCGCTGATCGGATGGCTGGGCGCCTGGTCGCTGCTGCAGTTCCGGCCGCCGCGCGAACCGAAGCAATAGGTCCGGGCGTGGGTAAGATATCGGGGATCGCGCTAGACGGGGAGTTAGCGGTGCCCTGTACCCGCAATCCGCTACAGCGGGGTCGAATTCCCCTTTGAGGGGTGCGTTGTCCGGAGCGGCGTGGCGTGTGATTGCGTTGATGGCCTGGTCCTGCGCGACCTGGTTCCGTGAACCCTGTCAGGTCCGGAAGGAAGCAGCAGTAAGCGGGGTGCCGGGGGCGCCGCAGCCCACCGGGCCTGAGTGGTCCGCGTTGCGTGCCCGGGCGGCGTTACAACGAGAAGGGGTGCGCGGTCAATTTTCAAATCTCGTTATTTAGATTAGGTCCCGAATGCCCATTCGGGCAGACCTCGCTACCCGGAATCCTGCTCCGCGAGCCGTTGACGCGCCGCGCCCGCTGGAGTCTGATCAACTGAGAGGATGCGATCCCACGACGCCGATCTCGGGACCTCGGCGAAGCGGCCTGTCCCCGCACGCTCGGACGCAAAGGGGGCGATCCCACATGCGTTTGTCGAGCCGGGCGGCGCCTTCCTGACACCGGCGGCCGTCCTCCACCTGCAGCGCGCCGTGGGCAACGCTGCCGTTGCCTCCCTGCTCAGTCCACAGAGCCGGAGACCGCTCGCCGTGCAGCGGTACGAGATCGAGGGA
>DATASI010000033.1:0-5269 GCA_036269255.1 Candidatus Dormiibacterota bacterium | reverse complement strand
ACATTCCGGATGGGGTTTCCGCAATGCGGATCGGCGCATTGCCCTCGCGGGGTCGCAAGGTCGTCCCTTTGCTCACGATCGCGCCCAGCACTCCCCGATCCACCTGGGGCGCGTCGAACCCGTAGCCAAACGTTCCTGAGGCGACCAGGACGGGCGTTCGGAGCCGCAACCCCTTGCCGAGGTCGACGCTCAGGTCGATGGCATCATCCATGAAAGGCGTCCTCGATCCGACTCCAATCGATGGCATCGGCCCGCACGCAAGGACCGGACTGGCAGGCGAGCACATAGCCGCCACCTGACCGCGGGATGGCGCAACCGAGGCACGTTCCGATGCCGCATCCCATCGGCGTTTCCAGGGCGATCTGGATCGATGAGAGCGGAATGTCCAGCGCACGAGCGCGCGCGATGAGCGCCTGCAGCATCGGCGTGGGGCCACAGGTAAAGATGTCCGCCTGCTCGGCTTGCAGGAGATCCACAACAGACCCGTGATGGCCGGCGCTGCCGTCGCCAGTCGCGACCCGCACATCTGCACCGGAGAACCGAGAGCCGGGAAGGAGTTGTTCCGCCGTGCGGGCACCGATCAACATCACGACCGGACGCTGCCGAGCCAGCAATGCCTTGACTACTCCCGGAAAGACGGCAACGCCCAGACCGCCCGCGACGCAGATCGCGAGTCCGCGACCGTCCAGGTCGAAGCCGTGACCCAGTGGTCCGAGCAGGTCAAGGCCACGCCCGGGCTCGATCTCAGCAAGCCACGCACTTCCCTCACCCACGACATTGAAGATGAATCCGATGTGCCCCTTCTCAGGGTCCGTCCAGGCGGCGCTGTATGGACGCCGCAACAGGGTAGATGGGGCGCCGACCGCGATCTGAAAGAACTGGCCCGGCTTGACGCGTGAGGCGGCCTCGACATCCTGGACAGCAAGCTCGACGGCGCCGCGCATCGGCACAGATCGTTCGAGTACCAGGCCGGACTGCTGAACCGCGATCATGCCGGCGTGGCCTGCCGCACGGTTGCGTGGACGTATTCGCCGAGGACGGCGACACCGGCGTGCGGTTCCCGACGCCAAGCGCGCAGCGCCTGAACCAGGGCGCGAGCCGTGTCAAGCGAGGTCAGGCAGGGAATGCGCCGCTCGACCGAGGCACGCCGGATCTCATAGCCATCCCGAAGCGGGACTCCGGATCCGTTCGCGGCCACCGGCGTCGCCAACGAAACGGTATTGACCACCAGGTGGACGCGGCCGTCGTGGATGATGTCGACCACGTTGGGATGTCCATCGCGCAGTTTCTGAACGGTCGTGGCCGGGATCCCCGAGCGCTGCAGCAGCGCCGCGGTGCCGACGGTGGCGTACAGGCTGATACCCAGCCCATGAAGCGCGCGCAGGATCGGCAAGGCTTCATCTTTATCGGCATCCGCGATCGAGCAGAGCGCGGCGCCGTCTGCGGGCAGCTCCTGCATGGTTGCTAGGAACGCCTTGTACTGCGCGGTTGCTAAATCTTCAGCGATGCCCATTGCCTCGCCGGTCGATTTCATCTCGGGTCCAAGCACGGCGTCGACCGCCGGCAGCTTGGCCATGGAAAAAACGGGGGCCTTCACCGCAAACAGCGGCCGGTCCGGCTGGAGCCCACCGCTGAATCCCTCTTCCGCGAACGTCCGGCCGAGCGCGGCCAGGGTTGCCAGCCGCACCATCGGCACGCCCGTGACTTTGCTCAGGAACGGCACGGTCCGGCTGGCGCGCGGATTGACCTCGAGGACGTGCGGGATGCCTTCCTGGATGACGAACTGGATGTTGATCAGGCCGACCGCCTTGACGAGGCGGGCGATCAAGGTCGTCGCCTCCACTACGCGCGCGGTCTCGGCCGGCGTTAGGCTGATCGGCGGATAGACGGCATAGGAGTCGCCGGAGTGGATTCCGGCCCGCTCGACGTGCTCCAGGATGCCGGGAATCAGGACCGTCTGCCCGTCGCACAGCGCATCGACGTCCAGCTCGCGTCCCAGCAAGTACTTGTCGATCAGGATCGGACCACGAACGCCAAAGGCGAGCGCCGCCTCGACGTAGCGCCGCAGATCCGCCTCGGCGTGGACGATCTCCATGCCTCGGCCGCCGAGAACATAGGAGGGCCGGACGAGCACCGGGTAGCCGACGCGGCGTGCGATTGCAACCGCGGCCTCCACGCTGGTTGCCGAACCCCCGGGCGACTGGGGAATGCCGCTATCGCGCAGCAGCGCCTCGCAACGGCGGCGGTCTTCGGCGAGGTCGATGGTGTCGACCGACGAACCAAGGATGCGGACCCCACCCGCAGCCAGCGCGTCGGCAAGGTTGAGGCCGGTCTGACCACCGAACTGCACCATCACGCCCCGGACCGGATCCCGACGAAGTACGTTGCGGACGCCCTCGAGGTCGAGCGGCTCGAAATAGAGGCGGGTCGAAACATCGAAGTCGGTGCTGACCGTTTCCGGGTTGCTATTGATGAGCACGCTGTCGAGTCCGGCTTCCTGCAAGGCAACCGACGCGTGCACGCTGCAGTAATCGAACTCGATACCCTGACCGATGCGAATCGGGCCGGAGCCGATGACGGCAACCGCGGGGCGGTTGCCCGGGATGACCTCGTCCTCCTCTTCGTAGGTGGCGTAGTAGTAGGGGGTCACCGCTTCGAACTCGGCGGCACAGGTATCCACCTGGCGGAAGGTCGGCTCGATCACGGTTCCGGGCAGCCGCCCATGGCTCAGCAGCGCGATCCGCTCATCGTCCATGCCGGCGCGTTTGGCTCGCAGGGCGAGGTCCTCCGGCCCCCACCCTGACCCTCCCCCGGAAGGGGAGGGATTTTGTGTCGCAAGCTCGGCCTCGAGCTGGACCAGGTACTCGAGCCGGTCGATGAACCAGGGCGCGTAGCTGGTCGCGCTGGCGATTTCGGCGGCTGATGTCCCGTCGCGTATCGCCTGCATCGCGGCGAGCAGGCGACGATCGTTGGGTTGATGCAACAGATCTGGCCGGCCGCGCAGCTCGATGGCAGCCGGAAGACGCTGCTCCAGGGCACGCATGGCCTTGCTGAGCGCCGCCTCGAAGGTACGCTCGATCGCCATCACCTCGCCGGTGGATTTCATCTGGGTTCCCAGCACCCGGTTGGCGGCCGGGAACTTGTCGAACGGCCAGCGCGGAATCTTGACCACGCAGTAATCCAGGGCCGGTTCGAAGGCGGCGCTCGTCTTGCCGGTCACCGCGTTTGGAATCTCGTGCAGCAGCTTGCCCGCCGCGATCTTCGCGGCGACCCGGGCGATCGGATACCCGGTCGCCTTGGAGGCTAACGCTGACGATCGGCTCACGCGAGGATTCACTTCGATGACGAAGTAGGCGTCGGATTCCGGGTCGAGCGCGAACTGGACATTGCAGCCGCCCTCGATCCGAAGCGCCCGGATGATGCGCAAGGCGGCGGAGCGGAGCATCTGAATCTGCCGGTCCGAGAGCGTCTGACTGGGGGCAACGACAATGCTGTCACCCGTGTGGACCCCCATCGGATCGATGTTCTCCATGTTGCAGACGGCGATACAGGTATCGTTCGCGTCGCGCATCACTTCGTACTCGATTTCTTTCCAGCCGCTGAGCGAGCGCTCGATCAGGACCTGCCGGATGGGACTCGCCGCCAGGCCCTCTCGCGCCACCGCCTCGAGCTCCAGCGGACTGCCGGCCATGCCACCACCGGTCCCGCCCAGCGTGTACGCGGGGCGAACCACGAGTGGGAAGCCTATGGCCGAGGCAAAATCCTGGGCGGCTCTGACGCTGGTGACCGTCCGGCTGTCCGGGACCGGCTCGCCGAGCGCGAGCAGCACGCCCTTGAATGCCTCGCGATCCTCCGCCTCGCGAATCGCTGACAGCGGCGTGCCGAGCACGCGGACGCCGAACCGCTCCAGGATGCCGGCGTCGGCCAGCGCAATCGCCAGGTTCAGGCCGGTCTGCCCGCCAAGCGTGGCAAGCAGGCCGTCAGGGCGCTCCCGCTCGATGACCGCCGCGACCGCCTCCACCGTCAGCGGCTCGATGTAAACGCGATCGGCAATCCCTTCGTCGGTCATGATGGTGGCCGGGTTGGAGTTCACCAGGACAGTGCGGACCCCTTCCTCACGGAGCGCCTTGCAGGCCTGGGTTCCGGCGTAATCGAACTCGGCGGCCTGACCGATGACGATCGGACCCGAGCCAATGACCAGCACGGTCCGCGGCCGGGCCGGGCGGGTGCCGATCCTGATCGGCGCGCTTACATGCCCGGCGACCAGCTCCAGAAAGTCGTCGAAGATGGCCTGGTTGTCCTGCGGGCCGGGTCCGCCCTCGGGGTGGAATTGCACGCTGCGAACCGGCAAGCGCTCGTGCTGCAGCCCCTCGACCGAGCCGTCATGCAGGTTGCGATGGCTGATGGCAAAACCGCTATCGGGCGGCAGCGTGCCGGCATCGACCTGAAATTCGTGGTTCTGTGAGGTCATGCTGACCCGGCCGCTGCGCAGGTCGATGACCGGATGATTGCCGCCGTGGTGGCCGAACCGAAGGCGGGAGGTCTGCGCCCCGGCGGCGCGGCCGATCAGCTGATGGCCCATGCAGATGCCCAGCACCGGCAATCGCTCGATCAGCCGGCGGGTCATCCGTACGGCGTTGCCAAGCTGGGCCGGATCTCCCGGGCCGTTGGACAGCACGACGGCATGCGGGTCGCGAGCCAGCACCGCCTCCAGGTCGCTGTTCCAGGGCAGGACCTCCACCTCGACGCCGCGGCTGCGCAGCGAGCGCAGGGTGTTGCGTTTCACGCCGTAGTCGACGACGACGATCTTCACCCCCGGATACTGCCTGAAGCCCCTAGACTTCCCTGCCCCGGAGGGCGAGGGTGAAGACAGCGCAGGGTCGAGCGGCTCAACCTGATCGATGAACCCTTCCGAGACCTGGCGCACGAGGTCTTGCTCCTCCAGCGGAGGCACGCGTTTGACCCGCTCGCGCAGCGTGGAGAGCTCGTGACGCGGTCCGATCATGGCGCGCTGAGAGCCGGTGGTGCGAAGATGGCGAGCCAGTCGACGGCTGTCGCTGCCGGTCAGGATCGGGACGCCGTAGGCATCGAGCCACTCGACCAGCAATTGATGGCTGCGCCAGTGCTGCTGAAATGGACTGAGCTGCCGGGTGATGAGCGCGCGTGCCCACGGTCGGGCCGACTCCATGAATTCCGGCGCGGCGCCGTAGTTGCCAATCAGGGGATAGGTCATGACCACCATCTGGCCCGCGTAGGACGGGTCGGAGAG
>DATASI010000032.1:0-5259 GCA_036269255.1 Candidatus Dormiibacterota bacterium | reverse complement strand
GGGTGATCATCCGGCTGCGCTTTTCGGGCCCAGCCATGACGCGCAGGCTCGCCTCTTCGAGCTCTTCGGTTCCGATCGCACCCTTTTTCCGGCGCGCCGCGAGGATCGCGGCTTCATTCAAGAGATTGGCGAGGTCGGCTCCGGTAAAGCCCGGCGTCTGCCGCGCGATCACGTCCAGGTCGATGCCGTCGGCGAGCGGCTTCTGCGCCGCGTAGAGGCTGAGGATGGCGCGACGTCCGTTGAGGTCCGGTGCGTCGATGGCGACCCGGCGATCGAAACGTCCCGAGCGCAAGAGTGCGGGATCCAGGACGTCGGGCCGGTTGGTGGCGGCGATCACGACCACCGCGCAGTCGGTGTTGAACCCATCCATCTCGACCAGCAGCTGGTTGAGGGTTTGCTCGCGCTCCTCGTTGGTCCGAATTTGCGCCCCGCCGCGTTTGCGGCCGAGGGCATCGATCTCGTCCAGGAAGACGATGCAGGGCGAGTGCTTCTTCGCGTGACGGAACAGGTCTCGCACGCGTGCCGCGCCGACGCCGACGAACATCTCGACGAAGTCAGAGCCGCTCAGCGAGAAGTACGGAACCTTGGCCTCGCCGGCCACGGCCCGGGACAGCAGGGTCTTGCCGGTGCCCGGGGGGCCGACCAACAGGATGCCGCGAGGCATGCGCGCGCCCAGCTGACCAAAGTTCTGCGGCGCCTTGAGGAACTCGACCACTTCTTCGAGCTCGTGCTTGGCCTCGTCAACGCCGACCACCTGCGAAAAGGTGACCTGCTCGTTCTCAGCGGTGCGCGCGTCGGCGAGGTGCTTGGTCATCGCCCCCATCGGATTGCCGAGCAGGTTGGACCGCCGCAGCATGATGAACAGCAAGGCCATCAGCACCAGCAGGCCCAGCAGGTTCGGCAGCATCGAGGTGAACGACGCGTCGTCGGTCGACTGCACGGCGACCTTGACCGCGTGCGCGCGCAGGTACTGCTCGGTGGAGCCCATCGCCGCGTCTTTTTCGATCGTCCACGACTGGCGACCGCTGGTGTCGGTGATCAGGATGCGCTGCCCGGTGATGCTGGCGCTGGCGATCTGGCCCTGATCGACCCGGTCCAGCACTGTGCTGATGGGCGTTTGCGGCTGGTTCCAGACCGAGTTGGAGCCAGTGTGGGCGAGGAGCCAGAGGCCCGCCATCAAGACGGCGCCGACCAGCACGAGGGCCGGAACGGTTACCCGTTTGCGGCGCAGACTGGACGGGACTCGAAGCCGACGAACGGGCATTTTCATAGGTACCTCAACCCCTCTGCTTAATACGCGACTGGCTGGTCCGGAAGCGCGACGAGAGCTTTCGCGGCGATCGCACCGGCATGATCGCGCTGCCAGAACGGATAGGCGGTGATCGCGGACTGTTCATCGCCGGTGACGCCGTTGTTGGCATCGGCCAGGCGGTAATAAGACCAGCTCAAGCCGCCCTGCGCCCGGGTCTCGTCCATCGACACCGTGATCTCGGCTGCCGGGGGCGCCCCCGGGGTGCCGTACTCAGGCGCAGCGTCGTAGGCCTGCGCCGTGATGGTGAGCGGCCGCTTGAAGGGATTGACCGCGGGGTCGCGGAACTGGGCGAACACCTGGTCGAGATAGGCGCGGGTGCCGTCGGGCCCGCTGAACTGTGGCAGGCCGGTGGCGCGCCAGTAGACCATCGGCGCGAAGACCTGGCAGTAGCGCGACAGCGTGGCGAAGGCATAGCCCGGGTGGTCATACGGCGTCGGCAGCGTGCTCGCGATCAGCAGATAGCGGTTGCCGAGGCCGTTCATTCCCGGAATGCCGCTCCGGATCCCGGAGAGATACTGGCCGACATTGGGATCGGATTGGCTATTGCCCTCGACGGTGAGCGCGAGGCCGTCCAGTCGCTGGCCCTGCTCCTCGAACTGCGCCGCCGCGATCGCGTCGGCCGCGTCCCCGGTGGGATCATCGAGCTGGGGCTCGATCCAGCCGATGATGCTCAGCCCGTGGGCGTGCGCAATCGGCAGCAGGTCCTGCAACGCCGCGGCGGCGTAGAAGTGATGGCTGGAATCCGCCACTCGGATGTAGAGATGGCTGAGGTCGGCGCGGATGGCGGAGTCAACGATCGCAGCGGCGCGATCGGCGTCCGGCGTCGTCCAGTCGCCATCGAAGATCATCAGCCACGATCCCTTGCCGCGCACGCCGTCGAGCGGCGAGCTGGGCGCCTGGGCGAAGGGCTTTGCGGTGACCGGGATCTTGACGATGGCCGCCGCCGGCCGGGCGAAGCTGGCCACGACGTGAGCCGCCAGCGCCTCGTCCTGGGCGCGCGCCTCGAGGTAGGCCCTCAGGCCGAAGGGCGGCGTCAGGAAGGCGACCAGCGCGACTCCCAACACCACCCTTCCTCCAAATGCGGTGACTTGCCTTAAGATGCGCGACATGCTTGCGGGAACGGCAGCTCCGCCGTTCGGGCGTGACCATAGCCCCAACTCGACCCTCGTTCAAGCGCCAATTCCCTCGGCTAAGGTGATACGGCCCCGCCCAGCCAATGGGGCACCTTTGCCGATCTGTCACGCAGCGCACAGTCGCGCCACAGAGATCGCAAATGGCGCCGCCGTTGGCGGTTTATCACAAATCCTGATATGCTTGATGTAAGTCTTTACAGCCATGCGTTCTGGAGGGCAGCCTTTGGCGATGCCGCATAAGTCCAGCGAAGTCTCCGACATGTTCGATATCGAACCACGCACGCTCTTCGTCTACGAGAGCGAGAACTTGATCGCGCCCGAGCGGACGCCGACCCAGCGTCGTCGCTACTCACGGCGAGACATCGAGCGCATCCGGCTGATCCGCGAGCTCACCACGGTGCATGGCATCAACCTGGCCGGCGTGAAGGTGATCTTTTCGCTGATGGAAGCCGCCGTGCAGCATCGGCTGCAAATTCCCGACACCGATTTTCCCGAGCTTGCCAGCGCCCGCCATCTCTGGGCCTGAGCGGCCCGCGCGCTAGAAAGACTCCTGCGCCATCTCCGGCTGCCGCGCCGCAGCCGGTTCGATCAGGTCGCGAATATCCTGAAGCTGGGCGGAGATCCAGCGGGCCACATCGTTCTGCTGGACGACCTCGCGCATCTTCTCGGCGCGAGCGTGGCGCTCCACCGGATCCATCAGCAGGGCATGGTGGATCGCCTGGGCGGTCGCGTCGACGTCGAATGGATTGATCGTCAGCGCCCACTCGCCGAGCTCTTCGTGTGTCCCGGCATTCTCTGACAGCACCAGCGCCCCACCGCGGCGATTGACGGTCACCCCTTCCTTGGCGACGAGGTTCATGCCGTCGTAGATCGGATTGACCAGCAAAACATCGAACTGCTTGTAGCCGGCGACCGCCCGGTTGATGTCCTCACGCAACTCGAGCCGGATGGGCTGCCAATCCTGGCTGCCAAACCGGCTGTTGATCACACGCGCGACCTGAACGACCTGGCGAGCGTACTCGCGATACTCCGGCACGTTCTGCCGGGTCTTCTGCAACATCGCCCAAAAGATGACGCGCCCCCGCCATTCCGGATGGGCCTGGAGCAGCCGCTCGTAGGCGAAAAAGCCGCGGACGATGTTCTTCGAGAGGTCCATGCGATCGACGCGAAAAATCAGTTGCTCCGGCCGCCAGCGTAAAATCTCGCGCTCGGCGCGCTCAACCGCGGGACTCGCCGCGCGGCGCTCGAACTCCCGCACGTCGATCGAAATCGGATAGCGCCTGACCCACACCGTACGACCGCGATAGAAGGCGGTTTGCAGCCGGAAGTCGACCGGCAACCCCATGTTCTCTTCGCAGGTCAAGAGAAAGTTCCGCACGTCGGACCAGGTCTGCAATCCGACGACGTCGCAGGCGAGCAGCCCATCCATGATCTCGTCCCGCATGTAGCGCGGCAGCACCTTCCAGTACTGCGGCGTCGGCCAGGGTATGTGGACGAAGTGCTGAATGACGGCGTCGCTCAGCTCGCGCCGCACGATCCGCGGGACCAGGTAGAGGTGATAGTCCTGCGACAGCAGGAGTGGGCGCTTGCGCCCGCGGCGCGCCTCACGGATCACATGCTGGGCAAACACCTGATTGACGCGCCGGTAGCCCTCTTCCCAGGCGCGGTGCGTGCTGTCATCGAGGATGGGCGCCTCGGCCAGGTTCCAGAGGTAGTGCTGCACGAACCAGAAGAGCGGGTTGGCGATCGTGTTGTAGTAGAGGTCATAGGCGAGCCGCGGCGGGTTCACCCAGCTGATCTGGTAGCGCGAGCCGTCGGTGGTCGACACCATCATCGGTTCGCCCCCGGTCCCCAACTCGAGTTCGTCCTGGAACCCATCGCGGACGGAAGCGACCCAGACGGCGTTGGTCGCCTGGGCCAGCGCGGAAAGGCCGGTGACCAGGCCGCCGCCACCGCGCACGAAACGATCCCGTTCAGCGCCGTCCGGGGCCGGGTCGACCGGCGGCCGGTTGGCGGCGATGATCGGATGAAAATCCTTGAGCAGCCGCCGAGTGTACTGCTCGATCGCAAGCATGGGCTTAACTCTACCCGGCTCCGAAACCGAGCCCGAGGGAAGCGGCCGGGTTGCGCGCCCGACAAATACGTGATATCGTGGGTATAAAATTAGCCCGTACGGGGAAGGGGCAATTTCGCCCAGGGGGTGAATGCGTGGGAAAGCGAAAGCGGATGGCGGCGATCGCCCCGGGGAGGGCGGTCTTCACGCCAAGTATCGCGAGCGAGATCCTCAACTTGCACCCGCGCACCCTGATGATCTACGAGAGCGAGAACCTGATCAAGCCGCAACGAACGGCGACCAACCGTCGGCGCTATTCGGAAGATGACATCCGGCAGGTCCGCGTGATCCAGTTCCTGACCCGCCAGAAGGGCGTCAATCTCGCCGGTGTCAAATACGTGCTTCGCCTGCTCCAGTCCCTTTCTGACCAGGGCCTCGATCTGAGCCAGGTCCGGGAGTTGGACATGCTACAAGAAGTGTCCGGCGACGGCATTTCTGCCTGATTTCTGGACCCAGAGAGCAAACCCTTGACAAGTCTTATGGACTATGTAACAGTGTGCCTATCACGTTTCGTGGATCGCAGGTTCGGCCTAATGGTAGTGGAGGGAACGAGTAAATGTTGAGCGATGCTATCGAAGAGATCCACCGAGAGTTCGAAGCCGCGGCCAGCCGGCGAGACCAGGAACTGCGCCGTCGGGCCGATGTCCGGAGGGTCGATGAGTTTTTGCTCTCCGTCGAGGACATCATCGAAAACAAGCGCG
>DATASI010000031.1:0-3934 GCA_036269255.1 Candidatus Dormiibacterota bacterium | reverse complement strand
CTTGACAAATTTTCATTCCCCGCTTTCGATAATGCCGCGTCGATATCGACACTGCCATGCATGAGGTCCTCGTCAACTACCTCGAGGTCAATTTTCCGGAGATCGCGGAGCAGCTGGCGCACGCCCGCAGCCGCGACCCGGACCCTCAGCAGCGGGCGCTCGCGGCCGAGCGGCTGCGCGCGCTGATCCGAAGATTGCGGCGGGAAGCCAGCCGGGCGCCAGCTCTGGATGAGCACGCGCCCCGGGCCACGGCTAGCGAGCTGATCGCCGGTGTCAACGGCGAGCTGAGCCCAGATGAGCGACGGGTGCTCGATCACTTTTTCGACCTGTTCGCCACTTCCATGGAGCGGACGGAACGAGCCGCCATCCGTGAGACGACGCCGGAAGCGCCGACGGCGGGACCAGCGGTTGAGACCGCGCCAGCCCCCGAAGTGGTTCGTGAGCCGGTCGCTGAGCCGCAGCCTGTTCCCGAGCAGGAGCCCGCCGCCGAGGCTGAGGCGGAGCCCCTGATCGAGGCGGCTCCAGTCAGCGAGCCGGAATCTGCCGTCGAGGCTATGCCCGAGCCCGAGCCCGAGGCGGAGCCGCAAACCGCCGCAGCAGAACCAGAACCTGTGGCCGAACCGGAGCGAGAAGCAGCGGCAAGCCCTGACACCGAGCCGGCTGAAGAACCCGCCGCCCCGGAGCTCCAGCCGGGGCGCTTGGTGGCCGAACACGTCGCTGGACCCTTGCAGACGATCCTGCTGGCCGCTGCCCAGCAGGCGCTGGATCTGCTCCAGGTCGACGCGAGCCAGGTCTATACGCTGGACGACCAGCGACGCTTCATGCTCCGCGCCGGTGTTCCGACCGAATCGCTGGCGATCCCCGAGGCCGCCGCGCCGCTCAACAGCCGCCTCCTGCTCCGCGCCATGGAACTCAATGAGGTCTACAACGTCGAGGACCTGACGGCTGAAGAGCTGACGCCCGACGAAGCTTCCTGGGTTCTCGCCGGCCACCGGGGCTTCGCCGCCATTCCACTTTCTCCGCCCCTCGAGAAGCCGGTCGGCGTTCTGGTCCTGCTCCGCCACACACCCTGGCGACTCGACCGCCGGGACGCTCTGCGCCTGGAGGACCTGGCGGCGGAGGTCGTCAGCGCGCTGCGCGCGAACAGCCTGGCGATCAAGGTAGCCGAGGTCGCCGTGCTTCAGGAGCGTCTGAACATCGCTCGCGAGATTCATGATGGCCTTGCCTCGGACCTGGCGGCTGTGGTTGCACTGTTCAAGTACTACGAGCAGCGTCGCCAGCGGGATCCCGAGGACGCAGGCCAGCTCCTGACGCAGCTCCAGTCGATGACCGAAGAGATCCTGGCCGGCGCACGGAACATCCTTCAGTCGCTTCGCCCGAAGACGATCCGGTCCGAAGGACTGCTGGCGTCCGTCCTGAAATTGGTCGACCAGTTCGGCCGGGTGAACCTGATCGAGACCAACGTCAGCATTCGGGGGGAGGAGAACGCCGTCCCCGCCGAGCAGAAGGATGTCATTTTCCAGGTCCTCCGCGAGGGCCTCTCGAACGTCCGCAAGCACGCGCAGGCGCGCAACCTGTGGGTGGTCCTCGACCTGTCCTCGGTTCCCTGGGTCTTGACCGTACGGGACGACGGCCGTGGCTTCGACGTCCGCCGTGTTGCCGAGGATCCCAAGAAGGTGGGCTCCTACGGCCTGGTCGGCATGCGCGAACGCGCCGAGCTGATGGGCGGAACCCTCGAGATCGTGAGCCAGAGTGTCGATGGCACGGTGATCACGCTCATCGGTCCGGCGGATCGGTTCGAGTGAATCGAGTTCGGGTTCTGATTGCGGACGACCGGCCGATCTTTCGCGCCGGCGTCCAGGGCATGCTCCGTGATTTCGAGGAGATCGAGATCGTCGGCGAGGCAATGACCGGCCGGCAGGCGGTCGAGCGATCACGCCGGCTGCGGCCGGACGTCATCCTCATGGACCTCAACATGCCGGAGATGGGCGGGATCGCCGCCACCCGCGCCATTAAGGAGGAGGACCCCGAACGGGTCATCCTGGCGCTGACCGTCTCGGAAGCCGAAGAGGACATCGTCGAAATGGTGGCGGCCGGGGCATCGGGCTACGTCCTCAAAGACGTCGATCCGGCGAGCCTCGCTCGCTGCATCCAGGACGCCCATTCCGGGCGCTTCCAGCTCGACGACGCGCTCACCCGGAAAGTCATCATGCGGTTGGGCGCCAGCCTCCGCCGGCCGCGCCACCGACCGTCTGAGCCGTTGACCGACCGCGAGTCCGAGATCCTCCAGATGGTGGTCGAGGGCAAAGCCAACAAGGTCATCGCCGGCCGGCTGGGGTTGAGCGAGGGCACCATCAAGTCCCATTTGCGGAACATCTATCGGAAGCTGAAGGTCCAAACTCGGGCGGAAGCGGCTGCCCAAGCGGTCCAGTTGGACGTCTAGCGAACACGCGTTCGCTATCAAACGGCTATAAGGGGAGCCCTGCCGACCGATTTACCGGCACGGATTAGCCGAGTAGTGTCGTGCTACCAGGTCCAGCTGCGCGGGTCCGGGAATCTCGCAAGTGGGGGTGTTCGAGGTGAAGAAGCTCATCGTCATCATTGCTGGCCTGCTCGCGGCTATCGTGGCAGGCGGCGCCGGTTGGAATCTCTAGCAACTAGCTGATAAAAAGCCCGGGTCGCCCCCGGGCTTTTTTTCTAGGGAAGGGTTGCCCCCCGTTATTCCTTCTAAGATACGGAGGCAATTTCCTTAATGCGGCGCAATTGGCCAGCGTCCCTGTACCTCGCTGCCGTCGCACTCATCGGCCTTGCGTTATGGGTCGGGGCGATCGCGATGAACGAGCCCTGGCACACCGCGAGCGGTAGCACGCTCGAAAACACGGCCATCCTTCTGCTGCTTACTATCCTCTCGGGCTTCTCACCGATTGAGACTAATCAGGGGGTGCTCACCGTTACGCTCGCACCGCTGTGCGGAGCCGTTGCCCTTCAACTCGACCCTTGGGCCGTGATGACGATTGCTGCGATCGGGACGATTGATCGCCGCCGTCCAGGCCAACAGATCCCGTGGTCCTCATTCGCCTTCAACCGAGGCATGTGGATCATCGCCTGCGGCGTGCCCAGCATCCTTCTCGCGCTCACTCGGCCGGCGAACAGCGCTCGACCCTTAGCAATCGTTGCCGGTATCGCGCTGCTGCTCGTCTTGAATACGGCGATGATGGCGATCGCGATCCGGCTGATGCGAGGCGTACCGCTGGTGAAGGTGTTACAGAGCGCTTTATCCGGAAATGCATTGACCTTCTTCGCAATGCCTTTGTTGGGCATTCTGATCGTGCAGCTCGTTCAAGGGCCGCCGCTCGCCCGATTGGTTGTCTTTTTGCTGTACGGGCCGCTCCTCATTTACCGGACCAGCATGCAGAAGCAGCGCCAACTCGACACCTGGCTACGGGACTCATACATCATGCAGAGCCGCGTCGTGGACAAACGCGACGGCCAAACCTTTGGTCATTCACAACGGGTTGGCGAAATGTGTGAGGGGGTGGCGAAGCTGCTTGGCATGAGTGAAGCGGAGTGCAACACAATCAGGATTGGGGGGATTCTCCACGACCTTGGCAAGATTGCGATTCCCGACTCAATCCTCCTAAAGCCGGGCAAATTAACACCGGAAGAGTACGAAATCATCAAGACGCATCCAGTCGAGGGAGCGCAGATTCTCGCCGAGCATCCGGAGCAGCGTAATGTGGCCGACATTCTGCGCCACCATCACGAGCGATGGGACGGCGCCGGCTATCCAGACGGGCTGAAGGGAGAGGCGATCCCCATTGGCTCCCGAATTGTCAATGCGTGCGATGCGTTTGACACCATCACTCAGGCAAGAGTCTTCAGGCCCACGGTCAAGACACCTGAAGAAGCGATTCGTGAACTGCGATCCCTCGGC
>DATASI010000030.1:0-3241 GCA_036269255.1 Candidatus Dormiibacterota bacterium | reverse complement strand
ACGATGCCGGGGGCAGCATGCCCAGCCGCGATCCGGTTCGAGCCGAGATCGCCAAGACCCAGGGCTATAAGGGAGCGATCGGCACCACCAGCTTCGACCAGAACGGCGATACCACGCTGAAGATCATCACGATCTACAAGTGGACTTCGACGACGGACACCGGCGGCACCTTCGTCGACCAGGTGACCGTCTCCTAGTTCTCGACCATTAAACCCAGAGGGGGCAGGGCCGGCGCCCTGCCCCCTCTGTTGTTGATGGCCGCCTTCTATCTGGCTACACTGTTCGGCAGCCGAGCAACGGCCCCTGAGGGAGGAAGGATGCGGTTCTTCGTCGAGCAGCTGACCTTTGGTCTGACGGACGGCGCCATCTTCGCCCTTGTGGCCCTGGGTTACACCATGGTCTACGGGATCATCGAGCTGATCAATTTCGCCCACGGCGACGTGTTTACCGTCGGCGGCTTCCTCGGATTGGCCGCCATCGGCCTGCTCGGCCTGGAGCACGCGTCGCCGGTGCTGATCATCCCGGGCGTGATCCTGGTGTTCGCCGTCGCCATGCTGCTCAACGGGCTGCTCGGCGTGACCATCGAGCGCGTCGCCTACCGGCCGCTCCGCAACGCGCCGCGGCTCGCTCCGCTGATCACGGCGGTCGGCATGTCCTTCATCCTGGAAGGCATCCTCTTCCTGATCAAGGGGCCGAACCAGGTTTCGTTTCCGAACCTGCTGCCCTCCGGCAGCATCGGCATCGGCTCGATCTCCGTGGGGACGTCCAGCCTGCTCATCATCGTGATCGCCCTCGCCCTGATGGTCGCGTTGAACCAGTTCATTCAGCGCACGCGCATCGGCCGAGCGATGCGGGCCACCGCCCAGGATCGTGACGCGGCCCGCTTGATGGGCATCAACATCAACCGCACCATCGCCATCACGTTCTTCATCGGCTCGGCGCTGGCGGCGGCCGGCGGCATCGTCTACGGCTTCTATTACCAGACGATCTCCTTCGATCTCGGGTTTCGTAACGGCCTGATCGCCTTTACCGCCGCCGTCTTCGGCGGGATTGGCAACGTGGTGGGGGCCGCGATCGGCGGCTTCATCATCGGCGTCATCATCGCGCTGATCAGCGGCTACTTCCAGGGCGGCGCGCAATGGTCCGACGTGGTGGTCTTCAGCATCCTGATCCTGACGCTGGTCTTTCGCCCGACCGGGCTGCTGGGCATGAGAGTCCCTGAGAAATGACCCCCCGCGGCGGCGGCAAAAAGCCGAGCCTCGTCAAGCGCTTTCAGCAGTTCGAGCTCCGTGGCCTGGGGGCGATCGGCCGAGCGCAAAACCTGCCCTATGTGCTCCTGATTCTCGTCCTCCTCCTGTTTCCGATCCTCGATGGCGACACCTCCCAGGTCAACGTGGCAGCGGTCGCCGGGGTCTGGATCCTGCTTGCGCTCGGGCTCAACATCGTGGTCGGATACGCCGGCCTGCTCGACCTCGGCTACGCAGCTTTCTTCGCGATCGGCTCCTACGCGTTCGCGATCCTGGCCTCGGGACAGTTCAACATCCATATCTCCTTCTGGATCCTTCTCCCGGCCTCGGCGGTGATCGCGGCATTGTTCGGCGTCCTTCTCGGCGCCCCCACGCTCCGGCTGCGCGGTGACTACCTGGCGATCGTGACGCTCGGCTTCGGCGAGATCGTGCCTCGGGTTTTTCGTAACGCCACGCCGATCACCGGCGGCGTCAACGGCATCGTCGGCGTGGACCAGCCAAAGCTGCCACCGGTCCTTGGCTGGAACGGCAATTTCGGGTTCAACCCCGTCCCCTACTACTACCTGATCCTGATCATCATCATCATCTCCATCATCCTCATCAACAACCTGCGAAATTCGCGCCTCGGCCGCGCCTGGATGGCGATTCGGGAGGACGAGGTCGCCGCGGCCGCCACCGGGATCAATACGGTGACGACCAAGCTGCTGGCCTTCGCGCTGGGCGCCTCCTTCAGCGGCTTCGCCGGCACCTACTATGCCTCCAAGCTCTTCCTGGTGGTCCCGGAATCCTTCAGCTTCCAGGCGGTTTCGGTGGTCGTGCTGGTCATGGTGGTGCTCGGCGGGATGGGCAGCATGCGGGGGGTGATTCTCGGGGCGATCCTGATCTATTTCATTCAGACCTATCTGCTGATCCAGCTGCCCGGCTGGATCACCAGCGTGACGCAGACGCTGAACATCGGCTTCTTGAACAGTCTCGACATCAGCGGCTACGTCCAGCGATCGAACTACCTGATCTTCGGAATCATCCTCGCCGGCATCATGGTGTTGCGACCGCAGGGCCTGATTCCAAGCGCGCAGCGGAAGGTCGAGCTCGAGCTCGGCACGACCGACGAGGCGGTCTCGGACCTGCGCGGCTCCGCGTAGCGCCATGCCGATCCTCGAAGTCAAGGGCCTCACCAAGCGCTTCGGCGGCCTGGTCGCGGTCAATAACGTCGATCTCTCCGTGGAGCAAGGCGAGATCTTCGCCATGATCGGGCCCAACGGAGCGGGCAAGACCACCATGTTCAACCTGGTGGCCGGCCTCTACAAGCCGACCTCAGGCCAGATCGTCTTCAAGGGCAAATCGGTCTACCCGGTCCGCGAATTCTGGCGTACCTACCTGCCGCCGCTCGCCGGCTATTACACCGTTGCCGACGCGGTCCGGCGGCAGCTGAACTGGGGGCCGATGCCGCTCGGGCTACGCCCGCACGCGGTCACCCAGCTCGGCATCGCCCGCACCTTCCAGAACATCCGGCTCTTCTCCTACATGACCGCGCTCGAGAACGTGATGGTCGGCGAGCACCCGCGGATGCACGCCAAGGTCTGGGATGCGCTGCTCCGCACACCCTACGCGCGCAGCGAGGAGCGCACGGTGCGGGAGCGCGCGATGGAACTGCTCCGCTTCGTGGGGCTGGAGCGGTATGCGGAGCAGTATGCGCGCAACCTCGCGTACGGGCATCAGCGCCGGCTTGAAATCGCGCGGGCGCTGGCGACCCAACCGAGCTTGCTGATGCTGGACGAACCAGCGGCAGGCTTCAACCCGCAGGAAAAGGCCCAGCTGATGGACCTGATCCAGGAGATCCGCCGGCGGGGGATCACGATCTTCCTGATCGAGCACGACATGAAGGTGGTCATGGAGATCTCCGAGCGGATCGTCGTGCTCGACTACGGCGAAAAGATCGCGGAGGGACCGCCGCAGCAGGTCCGCAACAATCCCCGGGTCATCGAGGCGTACCT
>DATASI010000029.1:0-7670 GCA_036269255.1 Candidatus Dormiibacterota bacterium | reverse complement strand
GCGAGGTCGTCGTCGCGCATAGCGCGAAGCGTGCGGCCGAATGGACCTGCGGTGAATCGCCGCAGGAGAAAGTAAGCGCCGGCGCAGGCGACGAAAACGATTCCGACGAATGCCCACCGCTGGACCTCCGGATCCTGGTCTGAGAAGGGAGCGAACGAGGGAAAGATCACGAGCCCGGCATTTCCATTCAGCAGCGGCGTGTCGGCGCTGACCACGGTGGCTGCCATGAGCGATACGACGAGCATCGCCATCGCCTGGTAGTCCTGGCGAAGCCGCTTGAGGCCGGTGATCGCGATCAGGACGCCGACCACGGCGCCGGCGACGATGGCGGCTGCGAGGGCGATCGGAAAGGCCACGCTGTAGCCGCCGACGTACTGCTGGAAGCCACCGTTCGAGGTCGGCGACCCGATCGTGAAGATCGTGTAGGCGTATGCGCCCGCGGCGATCGTGACTATGAATGCGAGGTTGGCGACTCCGGCCACGCCGAACTCCAGGTTGAGTCCCCACGCCGCCAACAGGTCGGTGCCCAGGTAGACCAGGAGGACGACGAGGTAGAACTCCCAGGCGCCGATGGCTAACCCCCTCCGAGCCGAGCGCTCACGCCATCAGCCTTCTGGTCGCCCACGCGGCACCGAAGAGGCCCCTCGGGCGGATCAGGAGGATGGCGATGAGGATTCCGAAGGCGACGACCTCGCGGTAAGCGGGATTCGTGTACGCGGCCGCCAGCTCGCTTGCAAGCCCGACCACGAGGCCACCGACCATGGCTCCATACGGGTGGCCGACGCCTCCAAGCACCGCGGCGGCGATCATCGGGATGAGGAACACCTGGCCGATGCTGAAATCGAACCCGGCGGTGGTGAGCGCAAGCGCAACGCCTGTGGCCCCGCACAACCAGCCTGAGAGGAGCCACGCGATGTCGCTCATTCGGTTCGTGTCGATGCCGCAGCTCTGGGCAAGGATCCGGTTCGAGGACGTCGCCCGCATCGCCTGTCCGAGCGTTGTCCGGGTGAGGAGAAGATGCAGCGCCAGCATCAGGACCACCGCCAGCCCGACGATGGCGACCTGGCTCGCTCCCAGCGTGGTCCCGAACAGGTGGAAGGTCTGCCCGCCCTGATCGCCATAGCTCTGCGTTTCGGGCCCTGCCACCACGAGGATCACGTACTGGAGGATCACGCCCGCGGAAACAGTGACTATGACAAGCGCAAACGGCCGGGTGCCCCGCCTCGCCAGCGGTGCGAGCAGCCAGCGCTGAAACGCGACTGACAGGAGGCCGACCACCCCGCCCGCGATCGCCAGCGTGATCCAGGGATTGACTCCACGGTCGATCAAAAAGAGCCCGAGATAGGCGCCCAGGGTCATCAGTGACCCGTAGGTGATGTTGAGGATGTTGCTGATTCCGAACTGCAGCGAGAAGCCGACGGCGCCGAGGGCGATCACGGCGCCTGCCGCGATGCCGAAGCCGATCGCCTCGATGAGCAGCTGCATCAGCGTCCTCCCGTCCGAATGACGGGCGGCGTCAAGACGAGCGACTCGCTCGCAACGACCCGAGATCCTGCCGGCCGGCTCTACCCAAGCAGTTGGAGGACTTCGGCGCCAGGCATTGTCCCGACCAGTGTCGCACTGCCGTCGGTGTTGAACTTGGTGGCGGAGAACTGACCACCTGAGTTGTGTGAAGAATCAAAGACGGGCTGGCCCAGCACGCCGACGTACTGGATGGTCTTTCCTGCGGCTAGAGCTGCCATGCCATCAGCGTAGCTGCCGACGACAGTGGCGCCGGCGCTGGGCTGGACGACCTTGAGGATGTCGGCGTTGTAAACCGAGCCGACCGTCGTTTTGGCCATGATCATCGCCAGGGCCATGATGTTGATACCGTCGTACGCCCCGGCCGGCGGGCCCACCGTGCTCAATACAGGCGCAATGTCGTGTGTCTTCGTGTCGGCAAGCAGCGCCGCCTTGTAGGTGTTGAATGCGGGCGTCGTTTGATCGAAGTACGAACCGACCAGCCACATGTTGCTCGTCACGTAGCTGATGCCGACGACTTTGGTGACCGCCTTGAAAAAGTCTGGAGTCAGCGAGTCGGTCGCGGTGACCATGCTGGGCAGGACGCCGTTGTTCAGCTGCTTGTAGTTGGACAGGAAGGTCGCTGTGGTCTGCGGGTCGGCCGACCAGATCAGCGCGTCAGGTTTGGTCGCGATCACTCGAGCCACCTCGGCTGAGTAAGAGGCCGAGTCCGCCGGGATGGTGAGCTGAATGGCGATTTTGCCGCCTAGCTTGGGCATGGCCGAGGTGAGGCCCGGCAGATTGCCTTCCGATCCGATGTTGTTCTGGAAGACGATGGCGACGTTCTTGAAACCCTGCTTCACCGCCCAGTCGGCGAAAGCCGCGCCGTTGGCATCATCGCCTGGCGTCATCCGGTAGTAGTAGTGAAGGCTGTTCTTGTTGAACTGAGTCAGCCCATTGGTGGTGAAGAAAGGAATCTTGGCGGCTTCGACAAGCGGCACCGTCGTCGCGGCGGTGTTGCTCTCGAGCCCAATGGCCATATCGAAGTTCGATGTCGTCGCGATGGCCCTGGTCACGTTGGGCACGGCGTCCGCCGCGTCGCCCGTGTCGTCGATGGAGACACAGCTGATCTGGTGGCCCATGACGCCGCCCGCCTTGTTGATGAGGTCGGTCGCGGCCACACAGGGAGCTGAAAGGAGCTTGCCAAACTGGGCGGCCGGCCCGGTGAACGGCGCGATGACGCCCAGGCTCAGCGGACCCGTCTGGGTCGGGGTGGTCGAGCCGCCGGTACCGCCGCCGCAGCCGGCGACCACCAGCGCGACGCCAAGGGCCAGCAGCGTTCCGAACCGGCTTCTACGTGTCGCCATTTGAATCCTCCCATCGCGCGGCCGGCTGGTCAACTCGGGCCGGGTCGGGGGCGGGCTCAGCGTCCACCCTACCGTCGTGATGAGTACCATAGTTGGCGCGCGCGCCAAGCGCAAGGGGAGCCCCCCGCCCGATCCGGAAGCCTCAAGGGAGCGGCCATGAACACCGAGTCCTTCGAAACCAAGTTCCTTGCCGGCCTGCCACCCGCGGAAGGCGGTTGTCCTCCCCTGCAGCACCGACTCAGCAACGCCGACGGGATGCTGATCGAATATGACGCTGCGGTCCGCATGCGTGACGGCATCGAGATCTACTGCGACATCTTCCGGCCAGAGGGCGGCGGGCCGGTGCCGGTGATAGTTGCCTGGGGCCCCTACGGGAAGCATGGCCCAGTCAAGTACGCGATCTTTCCCAACCACGGAGTCGACCCCGCCTGGGTGTCGAAATATGCCGGTTTTGAGGCCCCCGACCCGCTGTACTGGACCCATCACGGGTATGCGGTCATCAACGTCGACCCCAGGGGAACCTGGAACTCGCAGGGCGACGCCACGTTCTACAGCGCGCAGGAGGCCCAGGACATGTTCGACCTCATCGAATGGGCGGGGTCGCAGCCGTGGAGCAACGGCAAGGTCGGCATGTCAGGCGTCTCGTACCTCGCCATCGTCCAGTGGCGCGCCGCCGCCGAGCGGCCGCCGCACCTGGCGGCGATCAACCCCTGGGAGGGGGTCAGCGACCACTACCGCGAGCTGGCATACCACGGTGGGATTCCGGAGAATCGCTTCGGTCCCATGTGGCGGTCGAGGCGGGTCCCCTTCTCGAATCAGCGGGTCGAGGACACGGTCACTATGTATGCCGAGCATCCATTGTGGGACGCCCATTGGGAGAGCAAGACGGCGGACCTGAGCCAGGTCGAGGTACCTGCATACATCGTGGCCAGCTGGTCCGACCAGGGCCTTCACACGCGCGGCACCCTCGAAGGTTTCAAGCAGATCCGAAGCAAGAACAAATGGCTCGACGTGCACGGTCGCAAGAAGTGGCAGTACTACTACCAACCCGAGAATGTCGAGCGGCTGAGGCTGTTCTTCGATCGTTTCCTGAAGGGGATCGAGAACGAAGTTGCCACGTGGCCCAGGGTGCGTCTCGAGGTGCGTGATCGGTTCTATGAGGGAGAGATCAGGAACGAATCGGAGTGGCCTTTAACCCGCACTCGATACGAAAAGCTGTACCTCGACGCTGCTTCGAAGAAGATGTTCGACACCAGCGTGCCAAGCCCGTCCGAGCTTCAATACGAAACCGACGGCCGCGCGGAATTCGTCTATCGATTCGCGGACACGACCGAGCTGATTGGGCCCATGAAGTTGAAGCTGTGGGTGGAGGCCCGAGGCAGCGACGACATGGACCTGTTCGTCGGGGTGCAGAAGCTCGATGCCGCTGGGGCAATTGTGCCTTTCTCGTTTCTCAACGCGCTGGAGGACGGCCCTGTCGCCCTCGGCTGGCTGCGCGTGTCACACCGCGAGCTGGATGAGACCCGCTCGACACCGGGGCAGCCGTGGCACCCGCACCGACGCGAGCAGCGCCTCAAGCCAGGGGAGGTCGTGCCGGTCGAGATCGAGATATGGCCCTCGGGGACCCGCTTCGGCGCGGGCGAGCACCTGCGGCTGCTCGTGCAGGGGACCGACGTCCAGCAATACCCGCCAGGTGTTGTGTCGATGGCTCACTCGGTGACCCGAAACGTGGGCAGCCACGTGATCCACACAGGCGGGAGGTACGACTCCCATCTACTCGTGCCGGTGGTCCCGCCGGCCTAGCTCACGGATCTAGTCGACCTCGAAGATGACCTGAGGCGTCGCATGCAGGCGCTCGATGCCCCCCTCTGGGTTGAGTAGAAAGTTGTCGCAGGCCCAGCTGTACGTGCGCTCGGTCGAGAAAGCCGGATGCAGGGCGAAATACATGTTCGTGGCAATCGGCATCGACTCGTCGAAGCGGATCAACGGTCGCTCGACCATGTCATAACCCTGGCCGTGGAAATGGACGCGCTTTTCCTCCGGCCGGCCGTTCGCGACCATGAATCGGTTGTACTCGTGCCAGATGGTTGCGGGATTTGCGCCGGGCTTGAGCAGGCCCAGGCAGAAGCGCTGGGCCTCGAATACGAATGCCTGCTGCTCGTGCATTTCATCGGTCGCCCTCCCGAGCACGACGGTGCGTCCCAGCTCGCAATAGAAGCCGCCGGGGCCGTTGTTCTCGACCAGCAGGCTGAATTGATCGCCCCTGCGTAGGACACGACCCTGCAGATGCCGGTTGACAATTTGGCCCGGCGATCCCGCGGGACTGGAGTGAGCGAGGAAGAGCCCCTGCTCGCTGCCCATATCGTGGCCGGCATGCTCCGCGATGGCGGCGACCTCCAGCTCGCGCATGCCCGGTTGGATCGCGGCGATCACGGCCTGCATCGCCGCGTCCTGGGCCGCCGCCGCGAGCCGGACGAACGCCAGCTCATCGTCGCTCTTGACCGCTTTGATTGGATCGACCAGGTCGGAAGCGTCAAGAAACCTGGCATTCGACAGCTCGCCGCTCTTCAGAGAATCGATGAGGGCAAAGGAAATCGCGGCCGTGCCCAGCAGGCCAATCGTGGCGTTGCGGTACCCGGCCAGCGCCTTTGCCGCAAGGTCCGCATCGTAGCCAGAGCTGAAGTGGGCGGACGCATAGCTGGGAGTGCCCATCAGCCGTCCGACGCCGCGGCGGACACCATCGCCCTCCGGCGGCAGTCGCTGATCGAGGCCAAAAGCGCCCTGTCCGATAACGGTCATGGGCTCGTCGCGTGGGAAGACCACGGTCATCGCGTAGCCGTTGGTCGCGGGCAGGTCGGTCAGGTATTTGACATAGCCGCCCATGAAGTCGTTGTTGGCCTGGGCAAGCAGCACGTCGATTCCTCTCGCCTCCATCGCCGTCCGAATCAGAGCCCATCGGCGCTCGAGCTCGCGGCTGGGCAGCGGGTGGTTGAGACGTTCCGAAGGGTCGCTCAACGGCGGACCACGTTGGTCATCCCCTCGAGATCTCCGGCCAGGAAGTGGCGGATGTTCTCGATCACGATCGGGAGCGCTTCGTCCGGATAACCCGCGTGGAACCCCGCCATGTGGGGAGTGACGAGCACGTTGGGCATCTTCCACAGCGGGTGTCCGTCTGGCAGCGGCTCCTCGACGAAGACGTCGAGCGCAGCGCCGGCGATGAGGCCCGAGCGCAGGGCCTCGACCAACGCCGCCTGGTCGACCACGCCACCGCGCGCCACATTGATAAGGAAAGCGGACCGCTTCATCCGCTGCAGGACGGACCTGCCGACGATGCCATCGGTTTCGCTCGTGTAGGGGATCAGCAGGACAAGGTGATCGAGCTCGGAGGTGACGTCGAGCAGCTCGTCTCGAGATACCACCCTGTCGAAGCCGGGAACGCTTCGAGGGGACGACGTGATGCCGATCACCTTCATGCCCAGCGCCTGGCAGCGCGGCGCCAGCTCGGAAGCGATGACGCCGACGCCCAGGATGCCGACGGTCTTTCCCTTGACCAGGTTGACGGGAAACCTGTCCCATCGTCCTGCGTCCTGGCTCCGAACGGCGCGAGGGAGGTTGCGCGAGAGGGCGAGCATCGCGGCCAGGACAGACTCGGACACTGACGCGCCGTGCAGGCCGCGCAGGTTGGTCACGATCACTCCATCGCGCAATGCAGGGCTGTCGACAATCCCGTCGACGCCTGTCCCGAGCGCCTGGATCCACTCGAGTTTGCTGGCTTTCTCCAGGACGCGGTCCGTCAAGTGCGCACCGAATGTCACCAGAATGTTCGCCTCGCTGATGTAGGGGTCGACCCTGGAGTGGTGGTCGACGACGTCGATTTTGAGCTGGGGGAACGCCCTGGCAAGGCCATCGCGATAAACATTTCGTATCGGCTCCGGAAAGGCAAGCAGGATCAGGACGTTCACGACCGTGACACCCTTTGCGGCGGCTCAGCTTCTCTTTCGGTCATGACGGCCATTCAGAGTACCCGCGTCTCGAGACACAAACCAACCCTCGCCGCGTGAACCCTGGTGCGCGGCGGCGTTCATGGATACCATTTGGCCGTGCCGGCCACTCCCCCACCTCCCGGTTTGTAGGGCCCACCTGGTAACCAGGCGAGACACCAGCAGGCCCGGGCAGGCCATGGAGTTCCGGGTGTGGACGGAGCTGATCCAGCAGTCGCGCGGGATGCTGCACATCTTCCTGCCGCTGCTCGACAGGGGGCTGGACGGGGTCGTCCACAGGCTGACCGACCGCGAGTACATACCGATCCAGGTGAAGAGTCGCGGCGAGATGGTCGAGGGGATGGTCGAGATCACGATCCGCGGGGACAGCCTGGTCGACGACCGGGCGGTGATCATCGCGGGCCTGTTCACGGACGAGGGGCTGGGTCCGACGCTGCTCGTGATCGACGAGGCGACCTACAAGCGGGTCGCGGCGCGCGACGTGTCGAAGGGGATCGAGGTCTACTCCGCCGCGTTCAGCATGCACCCGACCGAGAGCACCCACTGGCGTCCGTACCTCGTGGCGCGCGAGAGGCTGGCGGCACGGCTGCTCGGCGGCGAACCACCGGCTGCTCACGTTGAGCCGATCGTGAGCATGGAGCCGAGGGAGCGGCACAATTCATGGCTCGGCTTCCTGGGCGAATCGGAGGTCGTGCGGCGGTTGGCCGAGAACGCACAGCTCGACCTGTTCCGACCCTTCCCCGACCTGGAGATGGTGGAGGTGCTCGCGAGGGATAACGTCAACGGGCGATTCGTGGGCCTG